>CAYZVO010000086.1:0-34046 GCA_964481655.1 uncultured Enterobacterales bacterium
CGGTGTCGGTGTCGGTGTCGGTGTCACCCTCGGGCGGAGCGGTGTCGTCCTTGTCGCCGCAGGCGACGGCCAGGCTCAGGCTCAGGAGGGAGGTGATGAGGAGGAAGCGAGTCATGGTGACCTCTCTTGCGGTGAATGCGGCCGTGGGACCGCGTGGTGAACGAACGGCTAGTCCTCCCAGGTGAGAGGATTGCCGTCCGGAACGATGTAGGCTTGGTTGGACGCGGCCTCGGCCGGGAATCGGTCGAGGTCCGCTTGGCGGAAGAACCACCCGTCGACGGTGTCGGGGGTCTCGTGGCAGTTGTCGGCGCAGGTCTCGCCCTCGTCGGGCTCGGTGCGAGGGGTCCAGCGCTGGATGTTGTGTGGGACGGTGTACTTGTAGGAGGGGACCATGTCGTAGTCGACCAGATCTTCCTTCAAGCCCCAGGGCGCGTAGGTGTCGGGCACGATGGGGATGTGCCGCAGGGGAACGTAGGTGTAGGGCCGGTGCTCGGGCAGCGGGTTGCGCCCGATCTTGAAGCCCAGCTCCGAGGGCTCGTCCAGGCCTGCGCCCGCGTGGCAGGCCTCGCAGTGCTTGATGTCCTGGGAGTGGCACACGGTGCAGGCGAACTCGTCCATGTGCGTGCTGTGGTAGGCGTTGGAGTCCGCGATGTCCTCGTGGCAGTCCTCGCAGCGGGGCATCAGATCCGTGTCGTAGCGATGCTCGCCGGTGGCAGAGTGCATCTCCTCGGCGGTGTGACAGGCCTCGCAGCGCATCCCGGAGAGGTAGTGAACGTCGGCCTGGTAGCCGGGGATGTCCTTGCGGTGGATGCCCCGGAACTCGTCGCCCACGCGGCTGCCGTGGCAGGCGGTGCACTGGTTGATCATGTTGGGCGTGGCGTCGAACTTGTGCCCGTCGATGAAGCCGCCCGCGGCGGAGTCGGGGCGGCTGATGTGGCACTGCCCGCAGCTGGCGTGGCAGCCGTTGCAGGAGGCCTCGAAGCCCGCCAGCATGTCCGGATCGGACTCCCAGTCGGGGTTGCCCGAGCGCACCGCGATCATGGTGCGCTCGCCCAGCAGCTTGGCGTGGAACGAGTTGGCGTAGGCCGCCGTGATCTCGGGGTGGCACTGGGCGCAGACGGCCTCGGTGCCGTCGGAGGGGTCCACGGTCATGCCCTCGTGGGCGTCGTACTTGTCCTCGGCGGGCTCGACGCCCCCGTGGCAGTAGACGCAGCCCATGGCGCCGTGGCTGTTCTCGGAGAAACTGTCGGGCTCGACGAGCGCCTTTTCCCACGCTTCCAGCGGGGAGACCGAGCCGCCTCAACCCTCGCCCGAGGACTCTTCCTCGTGGTGGCCGGTGTCCTCCGGCTCCTGGGTGGCCTCGAGCAGCTCGGCGTCCTGGTGACACTCGAGGCAGGTGTACTCATCGGGCTCGATGTCCGTGTCCGCGTCGGTGTCGGCGTCGGCGTCGGCGTCGGCGTCGGCGTCGGCGTCGGCGTCGGTGTCCGAGTCGGCGTCGGTGTCCGTGTCCGTGTCCGTCTCGGTGGGGCCGGTGTCGCCGGTGTCGTCCTTGGGATCGTCACCGCAGGCGACCGAGGCCGCCAGCAACAGCCCGAGGGCGAAGGGCACGAGGGAGCGGAGGGTGGGGGTCATGGTGACTCCTCCCGGGGGGTGTCGGTGTCCAGCCACGCCGGGCGCACGATGACGTCCTCACGGCGCTGGGGCTGGTGGAAGTAGCGGTAGAGGGGCAGGGCATCGTCGCCGTGGCAGGAGCCGCAAGGGGCCTGCCAGCCACGCCGCCGCAGGCTGTCAACAGCGCCCTCGGGGCCGTGGGTCCAGTGGCAGGTCGCGCAGGCCATGGCGCCGCTGTCGCCAGCGGGGACCTCCTGGCCGTGCTCGTCGAACAGCGGCAGCGCGCCCAGGGGCTGCCAGCGGGCGCCCTCGAGGTCGAAGATGGGGACCGGGTGCTCCCAGTCGGCGACCTGGGGGGCGTCCTCGTCTCGGTCGCCGGTGTGACAGTCCATGCAGGGCCAGGAGCGGCGGTTGGCCTCGGGGAAGGTGGTGTGATCGAAGCCGTAGTCGGTGTGCACCGGGTGGCACTCGATGCAGGTGGTCTCGCCGTGCCCACCGCGCTCGGCATCGTCGTGCTGCTCCTCGTGGCAGTCGAGGCAGGCGGTCTGCTTGTCGAGACCCGGATCGTGGATGTCGTGGCAGGTGGTGCAGGTGACGGGCTCACCCTCGTGCTCGGCGTCGGCCACCGGGTGGCCCAGCACGCCGGGCTCGCAGCCCTCTTCGAAGGCGTCGCCGTCGCGCCCGTGGCAGCTCATGCAGCCGTCGGGATCGCCCTCGCCGGGCTTCAGCTCGACCCGGGGGCCCACGCCCTCGTGCACGCCGTGGCAGTCCCGGCACTGGGCCTTGTCCAGCCCCGTGCCGTGGCCGCGCTGCTCGCGATGGCAGGTGACGCAGCCGGTGTCCGAGGGCTCGTCGCTGTGCACCCCGTGGCAGCTCGAGCAGACCACGGTGCCGTCGCGGCCGATCACCATGCCCGCGCTGCGCAGGGCGGGCAGCTTGCCGGGCTTCACGGCCTCACCCACCGGGTGATCCAGCTCCGAGGGGCGCTCGACCATGCCCTGGTGGCACTCCATGCAGACATCACCCGCGGTGGGGAAGCGCTGCAGGCTCTCGTCCTGGGCGCCGTGGGAGACGTGGCAGTCGAGGCAGCGCACCCGCTCCAGCTCGGGGTCCACGCCGGCGGCGCGGGCCTCGTCGCTGTCCACACGCCCGACGGGGTGGGGCTCGCCATGGGCCACCGCCGTGACCAACAGGGCCAGCGCGATCAGCAGGCGGGTCATGGGGCCACCCCCACCATGTCGGCGTGGCAGCCCTCACAGAGCTCCTCGGCGTCGGTGTCCACCCGCAGGAAGACGGCGGCGGGGTTCTCGGGGAACTGGCCAGAGCCGGCGAGGGTGTGGGCCGAGTGGCAGCTGCGGCAGGCGATCTCGCCGTCCCGCAGGGGGAGCTGCTCGGGGATCTCCATCTCGTCGGGGGGCAGCTCGTCCACGGGATGGCCGTGGCCGGTCCAGACCATGCGCCGGGAGTCCTTGACCGCGCCGTCGTGGCAGCTCAGGCAGGACTCGGGGCGGCTGACGTAGGGCTGCTGCTCGCTGTTGGGCGGCGGGGAGATCAGCTCGGTGCGGATTCCCCGCTCGAGGGCCGGGAAGAGGTTGAGGTGGCAGACGGAGCACTCCCGGTCCTTGGAGGACAGGGAGCCCGCGCGGATGCCGAGGTCGGCCTGCAGGGCCCTCCCCTGCCCCTCGCGCAGCGCGAAGGAGCGCACGCGACCGGGGCGGGCCTCGACCACGTAGAGCCGATCGCCGACCACATCGAGGCCGGTGGGCGTGTCCAGGTGCAGCACCTCGCCGTCGGGACCGCGGAGCACGTCCAGCAGCCGTCCTTCGCGGCTGAAGACCTGCACCACGCCGAGGTCGCTGTCGCTGACCCAGACGCGGTCGCCGTCCACGGCCACGCCCTTGGGGCGGTGCAGCTGGCCGGGGTCGATGCCGTAGCGGCCGATGGTGCGCAGGTGGCGGCCGCTGGCGGAGAAGGCCTGGACCCGGCCGTTGAGCACGTCGCTGACGTACACGGCGCCGTCCTCGTCGATGTCGATCATGAAGGGGTGATGCAGCTGCCCGCGGGCCTTACCAGGGGACCCGACCCGGGCCATGCGGCCGCGCCCGGGGGCGCCCTGCAGCAGGCGGTGGGCCTCGTTGTCCACGACCCACAGCCGGCTCCCGTCGGCGCTCACCGCCAGGCCGGTGACGTCGACGCCGTCGGCCAACTGGATGACGCGCCCGCTGCCGTCCGGACGGACGGAGGCCACCGCCCCCAGCTCCGCGTCGGCGATCCAGAGCGTCCCGTCAGCGCTGACGGCCACATCGCTGGGGTTGCGCAGGGCGACGCCCCCGACACGCTGGACGGTCTGCTGGAGGCGCCCGTCGGGCCCGAAGCCCAGCACGCGCCCCCGGACACCGTCGGCCACCCAGACGCGCCCGTCGGCCGCCGCGGCCACCGCCGTGGGCAGCACCATGGGGCGCTCACCGCCCAGGGCGTAGACCGTCTGGACCTCGCCCACCAACACCGTGGCCGTGCCGCTGGAGCGTTCGGCCACGTCGTCCTGCTGGGCGCCCAGGCTCGCGGAGCCCAGGGCCAGCAGCAGCGGCAGCACCCAGCGCGCGAGGGTCCGCATCACACACCCTCCCCGGGCTCGGGTGTGGGCTCGTCGTCGTCACCGCTGTCGATGTTCAGCAGGGTGGGCAGGTAGAAGGTCTCACCCGAGGCCGCCGACTCCACCTGACGGACCACCTCGCTGCTGCGCAGGGCCGCCGCGCGGGGGGCGGTGTAGCCGAGCTCCTCGAAGGGCACGAAGCCCGGCGCGTCGCCGTGGCAGCCGGTGCAGTCGAGCTGTTCGGGCACCCGGAAGCCCCGGTGCACGGCCTCGACGTCGGCGTCGGCCGCGGGGCCGGAGCCCTCGATCAGCCGGTCCGCGGCGGCCTGCTGGTCGGCCTCGAGCTCGAAGGTCCGCCCGGGGAGACCGAGCCGGGCGCCGTACTCGCCGTGGTCGTGCAGCAGGATGCCGGCCTGCAGGTCCGCGAGGGTGTGCTCGTGCAGGGGGCCGCCGATGCGGGCACCGGCGAGGGTCGCGCGCCAGCCGACCAGCTCTTCGCAGCCGCCCGACTCGTCGATGGCCTGGTCCAGCAGGTCCAGCAGCTCGTCGGTCAGATCCTCGAGGGCGTCCAGCTCGCTGGGGACCGCGCCGTCGAGCAGGGCCCGCAGCTGCAGCACCGCCGGAGCGTCGCGCTCGGCGTGCCCCGCCAGATCGACCCAGGCCAGATCCCCGCCGACCGGCTGTGGATCCAGGTGGCAGACCTGGCAGTCCATGAAGCTGCCGTGCATGTTCAGGAACGCCCGGCTCTCCTTGCTCTCGCTGTGGGGCAGCGCCTCGTGGCAGCCCGCCGCGAGGCAGCCGTTGGCCGCGTCGGGGCTGAACCAGGGCGGCACCTGGTGGAAGTGGGCCACGGGGCTGCGGGACAGCATGCCCAGGTTGGCGCCGCTGACCGCCACCGGGTCATCGGAGCCCACGGCCATGGCCTCGGGCACCAGCCGCAGGGGCAGGGCCGTGGTGTCCACGGCGTCGTGGGGCCCGCCGAACTCGTGGACGAGGAAGGAGGTGGAGTAGAACGCCAGGACCATCATGGCGCCGGCCAGCGCCAGGGCGTAGCCGCGGCGGGCCACCTGGCAGAGCAGACAGAACGCGCCCTTGTGGGGGGGCGGCGCGTCGGCGCTGATGCCCAGCTCCCCGGCGACCGCGCGCAGGTGGCCGATGTGGGCCTCGGCCAGCTCCACCGCCGGCATGTCGCCGGTCAGGGAGCCCTTGGACAGGGGGAAGACCGAGGGGGAGAAGACCACCGCGACGAAGTGCACGACCGCGATGTAGATGAAGGCCAGGAAGGCCTCGTCGCTGTGGGCGATGAGCGCGAAGTTCAGCACCCGGCCACCCAGCAGCCCCGGCACCAGGTCCACGGCCCACAGGACCGCGCCGCTCGAGCCGATGATGATCATGCCCCAGAACACCGCCATCCACTCGAACTTCTGGGAGAAGTGGAAGCGCCCGTGGGCGGGGCGGTGCTTGCGCAGGCCCAGCAGGTAGAGGAAGAGCTGGGCGAACTGCAGGACGTCCTGCGGACGCAGCGTGATGGGCGAGTGGTAGACGGACTGCGCTGCGTGGATCAGCAGACCGCGGGAGGGGTCCGCCGCCCGGCGCGCCTTCACGTCACCCCACAGCGCACGGCCCAGGTAGTACCAGTGGTAGAACCAGGTCAGGCTGATGATGATGGCGTTGACCCGGTGGATCAGGCGGGCTCCCGAGACACCACCGAACAGCGCGATGAGGTCGGGCGCCCAGAAGGCGTCCGAGAACTTCAGCGGCATACCGGTGAGGACCAGCAGGATGAAGCTGATGGCCAGCAGCCAGTGCTGGACCCGCTGCCCCACGTCGAGGCGCATCAGGCGCCGGCGACCCTCGGGGTCCCGCTTCACGGCCTCGGCCAGGGCGACCAGCTGCCGGTGCTCGGCGTCCTCCCGCCGCACCACGTTGTTGAGCTGCTCGAGGATGAGCAGCAGGAAGTAGATGCTCATCACGCTGACGGTGAGGAGCAGGAAGAACGCCATCACGACGTACTCGACGGTCACCGAGCGCGGCTCGAGGCGCAGGTGCACGCCGGCGCTGGACAGCTCGGGCACAGCGTTGGGGTGGCACTCGACGGTCCGGCAGGTCTGGTGCTTGCGATCCGGGTGGGTCGGCGAGGCCAGGTCGTCCTGGGCCAGCACCATGTGGACGTCGCCGTCCTCGCTCTGGTGGCAGTGCACGCAGGTGGCGGTCTCGGTGTCGCCCAGGCGCGCGGCCTTGCCGTGGAAGCTGTGGAAGTAGCTGGTGACCGAGTCGTGCTTCTCCATGTGGTCGCGCAGCTCGGGGTTGCTGTGGCAGGTGCCGCAGACCTCCGCCTGCTCGGTCACGTGGCGGGCCGACGCCAGCCGGCCCTGGGTGTGGCGCACGAAGTAGTCGACGTCCACCGGCAGGCCCTCGTCGTGGCAGCTCTCGCAGCGGGCGGAGGGCTCGTGACCGCGGTGGGTGCAGGTGCGGCCGGTCTCGTCGCGGAAGCGCGGCTGATCGTGGCAGTACAGGCAGCTGGACTGTCCCTCGCGCAGCAGCGGCGTCTCGAAGGGCAGCTCGGCCAGCGCCTCACTGGCGTGGACGCTCCGCTCCATGCGGTCCACGACCTTCTCGTGGCTGAAGCTGAGCTCTGCCCCCGAGGACGAGACCAGGTGGCAGGTGGAGCTGCAGTCCACCGGGGAGACGTCCTGGTGGGGGATCTCCTCGACCTCCTCGCGGGGGTGGCAGTCGGTGCACTCGAGGCGGGCGTGGGGGCCCTGGCGCTCGGCGTAGTAGCGCTCGGAGCAGAACAGGAGCCGCAGCTCGCCGGTCTGCTCGTCCACCTTGGCCAGGCCCGTGTGCCGATGGCAGGAGAGGCAGGACTCGGCGTCGGTGGCCAGCAGGCGGCTGGCGTGGGCCTCGGCGCTGAGGGCGAAGGCGACCAGCGCTGCCAGGAGCGGCAGCCAGCGGCGCAGGGCGTTCGAGGTCGCAAAGGTCATGGCGTCTCGCCTCCCTCGGCGTGGCAGGCATGGCAGAGGGTTCCGTCCTCGAGGGGCAGCGCCAACATGGGCGGGTGCTCGCCGGGATCGTCACAGGGCCAGTGCTCGACGTCGTCCAGCTCCCAGCCCTCGCGGGCGTCGGCCCGCAGGGCCTGAGCCAGGGTGTGGCCGCGGTGCCAGCGGCGCCCAGGCTCGGGGGTCTCGTCGTGCACCTCGTGACAGGACCAGCAGCGCACGCGGCCGTCCTCGGCCAGGGCGACCTCCGCGGGGATCCGCTCGCGGGGCACGGCCTCGACGGGCTGGTGCAGGTGGGCCTCGGTGCCCGTGTGGGGATGCTCGACGTGGCAGGTGGCGCAGACGCCGCCCTCGACCTCGCGCAGCCGGGCGTCTTCCGGCGCGGCCCCGGTCTCGGGCAAGCCCGTGTGGCAGGCCGCACAGCTGCTGTCCAGCTCGGAGCGGCGCTCGTCGGGGTGGTGCGGGTCTTCGCGGGTGAAGGTCTCGCGGTCGTGGCACTGGTAGCAGAAGCCCTGGATGCGCTCGTAGGCCCCGCCCCGCAGGTAGGGCTCGGGGCTGGGCTCACCGGCGGCGCAGGCCGGCTCGGTGTGGCAGGTCCAGCAGCTCACCGCGCCCTCGAGCAGCGGCCAGCCTTCGGCTACACGCACGGCGTCGGGGACGAGCCCGACCGGATGCATGTCGGCGTCCTCGTGGCACTCGGTGCAGGTCTCCACGATGGGGAGCGCGGGGCCGGGGGCCTCGGGGCCACCCTCGTGGCAGGCCGCACAGGCCGTCGGGTCCTCGTGGGGGTTGTCGCGCTCGGGCTCCGCCTCGGTGGCCAGCGCGGGACCGACGATGAGCAGCGCGAGCAGCAGGGCCGGCTTCATGAGTCCACCCCGTTGTCGCCGTGGCAGTCGATGCAGCCGTCCTCGCCCGTGGCGTCCACGAACTCCTGCAGCGCCTCGTAGTCCACATCGGGGGTGCAGCCGGCGCGGTGCAGGGAGGCGGCGGCGTGGCAGGCGAAGCACTCGGGGTGCTCCCAGCCCTCGGGGTGCTCGGCCTCGGTGACCACGAGCCCCTCGTCACCATCGAGCATGGAGCCCTGCTCGCAGATGGCGGGCGCGCAGCCCGCGGCGAGCAGCGTGAGCATCAGCAGGGTCCTCACCATGGCATCCCTCCCGTGGCGTGACACTGCTGACAGGAGGCGCCGTCGTGACAGGTGGCGCAGGAGCGCGGATCGAGCCGCGCCTCGACGCCGTGGGTGACCCGGAAGCCCGGGCCGTGGGGGTTCTCGGCCATCGGGCCCCGATCGTCGTGGCAGGCGAAGCACGAGGACGCCTCGTGGCAATCGGCGCAGACGGCATCCGACGCCCGGGCCTCGGGCGCGTGCAGCTGCCGCCAGTCCCCGCTGTGGGTGGGGGGCATCAGGTCCTGCAGATCGCTGTGGCAGCGAGCGCAGGCGGAGCTGGCGCCCC
This sequence comes from uncultured Enterobacterales bacterium, assembly GCA_964481655.1. GTDB lineage: Bacteria > Myxococcota_A > UBA796 > UBA796 > JAFGLY01 > CALDOK01. The sequence continues at coordinate 8,658 of CAYZVO010000086.1, forward strand.
GGGGCGCACCCGGGAACTCACCGCGGTGGCAACCGTGGCAGGAGCCGAGGGGCGGCGGCAGCTCCTGCACGCCGGAGCGGGTGACCATGCCCACCGGGTGGCAGTCCACACAGCTCACGCCCGTGGCGCGGAAGACCTTGCGATGCTCGCGGTGCTCGAAGGGCAGCGGCTCCCACAGGGCGGGGGGCTCTTCCTCTTCGGCGACGGCGTAGCCGACGGTCAGCAGCAACAGGGCGACGGGCAGCGGCCACCTCACGGCGTCCTCCCCCGACCCATGGTCCCGCGCAGGGCGAGGCCCGCGCGCAGCCAGGGGTCCAGCAGCCGGTCCGCACCCGCGGCCAGCTCGGCCGACAGGGTGAGCGCGGAGATCTCGCGACGCAGCAGCGGCGTGTCCGCGGCCAGGCGCGCCTCCCAGACGTCAGCGTGGGGGCCGGTCTGCGGCGCGAAGCGGAACCAGCCAGCCTCGGCGCGCAGGGCGGTGTGTTCCACCGGCGCCCAGCGGCCTTCGACCACCGTGCCCAGCAGCCAGGAGGGCGAGGCCTGGGCGCCCACCGCGGCGACGCCCACGGTGGTGGTCTCCGACAGGGCGACGCTGGCGCCGGCGCGGGCGCTGCCGCCGAGGGGGTGTTCCTGGCCGATCCTCAGGCTGGGGCCGCCGTAGGCGTAGAGGGTGAGCGCCTCGAGCTGCATGCGGGTGCGCAGCTCGCTGGCGAGGTAGCCGGGGCCCGCGAGCCAGTCCATCGGGGAGCGCAGGGCCTCCGCCTCGACGGCCGGGTCGAGCCCCTCCCAGCGCAGGTCGCCGCCGACGTCGATCCGGCGCCCCACGTGGGTGTTGCCAGCCAGCGCGAGGCGGGCGGGCATCACGCTGCCCTCGTTGGGCTCTTCGAGGGGCGCGGCTTCGGCGATCAGGGAGCCCCAGGCGCCCTCGACCGTCCGCACCCGCGCGAACGCGTGCACACGGTGCACGATCTGGCCGTGATCGAGCCGGCCTTCCCAGCCCGCGCCGCCGCTGGCGAACCCACCGGGCTCCACCCGCAGCTCGCCACCGAGCAGGGTCAGATCCTGGGCCTCCCAGGTCTCGGCGTGCCAGACGCGGCCGCCCCAGGCGCGCAGGGCCAGGGGGCCAGGCAGCCCGGCGTCCACCAGGGCACCGTCGAGGCGCAGGAAGCCGCGCTCGCCGCCCACCACGATGCGGCCGGCCGACGCAGACCAGGTCGCCCGCTCCCAGCCCAGGGCCAGGCGGTAGAGGTCACCGGCGAGCCGGGCCTGGGGCTCGGGGTCGTGCACGGAGCCCACCGCGTCCACCCACCAGCCCTGCTGGCCGTGGAGGTACAGCCCCAGCTGCTGTTCGGCCCTCAGTTCGGTGTCGCCGTAGTAGTCAGGCCGGGCCTCGACCCCGGACCAGGACCACAGGCGCCAGTCCACCCGCTCGGTGGCGCCGACGCTCGCGATCGCGGCCAGCAGCAGCAGGGGGCTCACTCCCCACCTCCGTGGCAGGCCGGGGCGCAGGTCGCCGGCATCGCCGCGGGGCCGTCACCGGCGTCGTGACAGCCCGTGCAGGTCCCCTCGCCCAGACGGCCGGCCTCGGCGGCGTGGGCGTCCGCCCAGTCACCACCGTGGGGGTAGCTGGCGTGACAGCGGGCGCAGGCCACGCCGGCCAGGCCGCCGGCCGCGTCGCCGTGGCAGCGCTGGCAGCCCGACGCGGCCACGCCCGGGCGCCCGGGGCCGTCGAAGTGGCCGTGCTGGCTGCCGGCGCTCCAGCCCGCGGGGTGGGGGTAGCTGGCGTGGCAGCTGCTGCAGGCGTCGCTGACGTCACCGCCCTGCAGGTCCTGGCCGTGGCAGGGGGTGCAGGCGACCTTCACCGAGCCGCGGGCCACGAGGTAGGCGCCGTGCTCGCCGCCCTGCTCCCAGCCCTCAGCGTGGGGGTAGGAGCCGTGGCAGGCGGTGCAAGGCAGCTGCTCACCGGCGAAGCTGCCCTCGAGGGCGTGGCAGTCCTGACAGGGCTGCAGCCGGCCGTACTTGCCGAAGGTGCCCTCACCGTGGACACCGCCGTCGAGCCAGCCGTCTCCGTGGGGGTAGCTGTCGTGGCACTCGGCGCAGAAGCTGGCGCCATGATCGGCCTCATGGCAGCCGACGCAGGCCTCGCTGCCGCGCTCGAGCCAGGCGGCGCCGTGCCCGCTGGCCTGCTCCCAGCCCGCGGGGTGGGGCAGCATGGCGCCGGGGGCGCTGGGGGTGCCCCAGTCCGCGACGCGGCCGCAGCCGAGGGCGAGGGAGAACAGCAGGAGTGCCGTCATGGGAACATCCCCCCGTGGGCGTCCAGGTAGTCCTGGTGCGTCTCGAGGATGGTGGGCTCGCCCTGGGGTCCCCGGAAGCTCAGGCCGAGGCTCTCGAAGTACCAGGCGTTCCACGCGTGGCAGTCGGCGCAGGCGTGGGGGGGCACCTCGCCCAGGGACAGCTCATCGGCCCCGGCGTCCTCGAAGGCCGCGACCGTGTACTGGGGCGAGAGGGCCTCGAAGCGATGGGAGGACACCGACCCCGATCCGGTCTGCTCGCACCAGCCCGCGTCCGTGGCGGTGGCCGGCATGTGGCAGAGCACGCAGCGGCCAGCCTCCTGGGTGCCGGAGGGATCGTAGAAGCGGTGGCCCATGTGCTCGGCCACCAGCCAGGCGTCACCCTCGAAGCTGCGCTCGAGGTGGCAGCCCTCGCACAGGGCGTTGTCGTCGGCCGAGGCCCGCAGCAGCGCCGGACGCACGGCGCCGTGCTCCCCGTGCACCTGGTGGCAGTCCACGCAGCGCAGGTCGGCGCCGTCGGGGCCGTGCAGGGTCTCGAGCAGCTCGTCGTGCTGCTGGTGGCCGCCGGAGGCAGCGCCCGACGCCCAGCTCAGGGGCACCGCGCTGGTGGTGTCCGCCAGCCACTCACCGGGCTGGTAGGGGCGCTCCTCGGCGAAGGGGTGCGGCAGACCGCTGTGGACGCCCTCGGTCCGGCTGTGGCACTGCCCGCAGACCTCGTTCGCCCTGGCGGCGTCCAGCAGCTGGGGCTGCACGATGTCCTCGGCAGCCATGGAGAACAGATGACTCTCGCCGGGGCCGTGGCAGCGCTCGCAGCTCACGCCGTCGTCCTGCCAGCCGGCCTCGTCCTCGAAAAGCAGGTCGGCGCCGCCGTCGTCGCGCAGGCTGACGGTGTAGCCGCTGACGTGGCAGGGCAGGCAGTTGGCGTCAGCCGCCGAGGCGGGCGGCGGGGCGTCGCCGTCGAAGAGGAAGCGGCCGTCGTCGTCGAGCCAGCGCTCCAGCTGGAAGGCGAGCAGCGAGGAGTCACGACAGGGGAAGCCTTCGCGACCATCGCGCGCCGCGACCCAGACCGCCGGGATCGGGTAGTGCTGGCCGGAGAGCTCCACCACCGGCACGCTCTGGCCCTCGACCGAGCCGAGGTAGCCGAAGACGGGGGCCTCGACCCAGTCGCCCGCGGCGTCGGTGAGGCGCATGGACAGCGCGTCCCCGTCCGTCCACAGCTCGAGGGAGGCCGCGCCCAGCTCCAGCACCAGGCCACCGCCGACGTAGGCCAGCAGCTCCTCGCCCGGCTCACGGCCGAAGGCCATGCCGTGGGGCGTGGTCGCCATGGCCTCCGCCACGTCCTCGTGGCAGAGCACGCACCAGCCGTCGCCGAAGCTCCGGACCTCGCCGTCGGGACGACCTGCGAGCTGGGGGCTCCACTGCAGACCGCCCCCCGCGGCGAGGGACACGCCCTCGAGGCTCCGGGTCCAGAGGTCCTCGTCGGCGTCCACCACGGAGAGCGTGAGGTCGTCACCGACGACGCCCTCGAGCGTCGCCACGCCGAGCTCGTCGGCCACCGCGACGCTGCCGTCGGAGGCGCTGACCACGGCGCCGTCGACCGGCTCTCCGTGGGGGCCGGTGACGGTGACGGTGATGGGGCTGATGGGCTGCTCATCGAACAGCACCAGGTCCAGCAGGCCCTGTTCGCCGTCCGCGAGGACCAGCAGCTCGCTGCGCACAGGCTCCCAGCCCGGCGCGGTCGCGACGACCACGAGCTCACCGGCGGGCAGCCAGGGCAGGCGGTAGGCGCCCTTGTCGTCGGCCACGGCCTCGAAGCCCCGGGGCTCGGTGAGCACGGAGGCGCCGGCGACGCCGTTGCCGTGGGCGTCGAGCACGCGCCCCTCGAGGCTCGACCGCTGTAGAGAGTCGACCAGCCCCGTCTCCCCATGAAGGTCACCCCGCACGATCCCCACAGGGCCACCGCAAGCAGCCAGGAGCAGGGTGACGGAAACACCAAAGGTCTTCATGAAGGGAGCCGGGGCTGGTGAGGGCTCCCCTTGACGCAAGACCCGTGCCAGGCTCTGGGCGGTCCGTTCTCGGCGTTCGACCGTCCGGCGGCGGACTGTCAACCAGATCTGTAAACGTGACGCGTAAACTTTACGCCTTACGTTACGTAAACTTACTTGACGTTAGTGTACGTTTACATGCGCGCTGACGGGGGCCACTCGATCTCGAGCTCACGCATCCACTTCCACAGGGTCATGCGGCTCACTCCCAGGGACTCCGCCGCCTGGGTCCGCACGCCATCCGCCGCCTCGAGAGCCCGGATCACCTGATCGCGAGAGGGGCGTCCCGCCCGGCGACGCCGGCGACGGGGGGGAGGCGCGACCCCCCCCCGCGCCCCGGCCCCCCCCCCGCGCGGGGGGGGCGCCCCCCCGGGCCCCGCGGGCGCCGGGGGGGGGGCGCGCCCCCCCCGGGCGGGGCCGCGGCGGGCGCCGGGCGCGCGCGCCCCGAGCCGTGGGCAGCCTGGATCGCCGGCGGCAGATGCGTGGCCGAGATGGGGCCGTGACCGCTGATCACCACCGAGTACTCCAGGGCGTGCAGCAGCTCTCGCACGTTCCCGGGCCAGGGGTAGCGCATCAACATCTCCATGGCGTCGGCGGAGATGCCCGGGTTTTCGATGCCCATGCGGGTCGAGACCAGGTGCAGGAAGTGATCCACCAGCAGCGGCACGTCGGCCAGGCGCTCACGCATGGGGGGAATGCGGATGGGGATCACCGCCAGGCGGTAGTACAGATCCGGCCGAAAGGTGCCTTCCGCGCACATCGCCTGCAGGTCCCGGTGGGTGGCGGCCACCACCCGCACGTCCACCTCGATGGAGCGGTTGGAGCCCACGCGCTCGAAGGCCAGCTCCTCGAGCACGCGCAGCAGCTTGGTCTGCACCCGCGGGGAGACATCGCCGATCTCGTCCAGGAAGAGTGTCCCGCCGTCCGCTGCCTCGAAGCGCCCGATCCGGCCGCTGACGGCACCCGTGAAGGCGCCGCGGACGTGCCCGAACAGCTCGCTCTCGAGCAGGCTCTCGCTCAAGGCCGTGCAGCTGACCCGCACGAAGGCCTTCTTGCGGCGGGGGCTCATCTCATGGATCGCTCGCGCCGCCACGCCCTTGCCGGAGCCGGTCTCACCCTGGATGAGCACGGCGCTGTCCGACGGGCCGGCGGTGGCGAGCAGGTCATACAGACGCTGCATGCTCGAGTGTCGTCCGATGTAGCCGTGGAAGTCAGCGGCCCCGGCGCGCTCGGAGCTCACCCTGCGGAGCCGGCTGAGCTCTTCCTCGAGGCCCACCACCTGGGTGATGTCGGTGACGGTCTCGGCGCCCCCGGTGACCTGCCCCTTCTCGTCGTAGAACAGGCGCGCGTTCTTTACGACGTTGACCCAGGTCCCATCTTTACGTCGGATACGGCAGCGTTTACCGCTGATGCTGCAGGACTTGAACAGCGCGCAGGTCCGCGCGCCGGCGTCCTCGCCCGCCACGGGCTGCGCGAAGCAACGATCGCCCTCGAGCACCGAGCAGTGCTTGCCCACCACCTCGTCCAGCGCGTAGCCGGTGATCTCGGTCATCTGGCGGTTCCAGGCGGTGATCCGGCAGCCATCGTCGATGAAGAACACCCCGCTGGGGAGCAGATCCATGGCCTGCTCCATCAACGCACAGTCGGCCGCTTCGAGGGGAAATCCAGGGGTCTTGCGCTCACTCATGGTCCGAACCTCTGATCGAGTTCGCAGAGCACCGAGTCTAGACGCGTTTGGCCGCCCTCGCCAGGACCACGCGCACGCAGGGGGTGCCTGCACGCCCTGTAGCCTCGCAAGATCTACGCCAACCCGCGCGCGGGCCTCCGTCAGCGGAGGGTGTGATCCGGGATGAGGACGAGGTGATCTCGCCCGTAGGGCCGCTCACCTTCGACCACCTCCCAGTCGATGCGGGACACCGAGCGCCGAGAGAAGCCCAGCTCCAACCAGGGCTCCACCACCGCGGTGGCCGCGGGGCCATCGGCCAGCCCCAGGACCACCTCGATGCGCTGCAGCTCCGGATCCGCGGCCATCGCCGGCCGCGCCAGGGCGAACACCACCCCCAGGGCGTCACCGACCCACAGATCGGGGAGCCGCGGGTCGGGGCCGAGAACATCGGGCTCGAGCACCACCAGCGAGACCTTCAGTCGACCACCATCCCGGGCGGCCAGCACCCGGACGGGGGTGCCATCGCGCAGGGCCGACCGCTCGGCGATGCCCTGTCCGTGCAGATCTGCCGCCCCCAGCACCGTCACCCACTCGGGCAGCTGGAACGGAGCCAGCCCGCCCTCGAGCACCGCCCCCACCACCGGGGCCACGTGATCCCTGAGGGCGACGTGCAGCCGGTTGATGCGGTTGACCTGGTAGAGCATCAGCTGCGCCCGGGTGAGGGGCGGCAGCCCCAGGGCGTCGCGGCCGTCGTGGCCTCCAGCGAACAACTCGGCCACGTCGGTCTCGAGCATGGGCGGTGAGGCGGGCAGCGGGCCGCGCACCGGGCCGACGCGGAGCTGCAGGGCGTGGGCGGCGCCGACCACCGCGACGTAGCGGCGCAGGACCTGCGCGGCCTCCTCGACGATGCGGGCGTACTCCGGTGAGACGAAGTTGTCGGGCTCGAACAGCTCGGCCTGGGCTGGCTCGTGGGCCAGCAGCAGCTGGACGTCACCGTCGGCGTCGCTCAGGGCTTGCTCCACGAGGCTGGTGCACCAGCGTGCCGCCTGTCCCCGATCGCTGTCCCGCAGCGCCGCGGCGGCGTCGATGGCCCGCAGCAGGGGCTCGGAGTCCCCCAGCGCCAGGGCGTCCTGGATGCTGAGCTCGAGGCGCGGGCGGGCGCTCATGCCCGCCAGTACCAGGGCCTCCACCACACCCTCCGGCGGCTCGTATGCACCCTCGAGCCGCGCCAGGAGATCCTCGGTCCACTCCCGCCGCAGCTGCTCGGTGGTGCCCCGGGCCGCAGGATCCAGGCGCTCGGCCTGCTGCAGGTCGCGCATGGCGCCCTCGACTCGCCCCAGCAGGAACCCCCGCCGGGCGCGCTCGAGGTAGGCCTGCCCGAGCAGGGACCGCAGCTCGGCGTCCCCCGCCAGGGCCAGGGCCTGCTCGAGCTCGCGCACGGCGCTGTCGAGGCGCATGGAGTCCAGCGCCTCCTGGCCCCGGGCTCGACGAACGGCGGCCTCCATGGCGTCCACCTGTGCTCCGGAGCGCTGCTCGCGGGCCTCGTGCACCAGCTCGAGGGACTCGTCCAGCCGGCCCCGGGCCAGCTCCTTGCCAGCCTCCACGAGCAGGCGATCGTGGAGCGCGGTGCGCGCCCGTCCCGCGCTGGGGGTGTCGCCGTAGCGGTCGAGGAAGGCCCGCAGGGACCCGCGGTCGGGCTTGCGCCCCAGGCGGGCCCAGGCCTGCTCGGCCAGCAGCTCGTGCCTCAGCAGCTCCACGGACTCCCGCTGCGCTCCGCTGGGGAACCACTCCACGTACGCATCGCACAGCCCGGTGGTGCGCTCCTCGGCGATGCGCTCGAGCAGGAGCTCCTCGGCGATGTCGAAGGCCTCTTCGGCGTAGGGGCGCAGCTCGGGGATGGCCAGCGCGTCGCGCATGAACGGGAAGTTGGCCGGCTCGGCCATCTCCCCCAACACCAGGATGCAGCGCCCGGAGGCCGAGCTCTTGCGGAGCACCGCGTCCTGCAGCGCCCCCGCCGCGGGGATCCCCATCTCCACCAGGACGCCGTAGGCTTCCTGCCAGGTGGCCTCGTCACGGGCCTCGAGCCCCCGGATCAGGCGGTCGAGCTTGCGGGGGTCCACCTGCGCCCGGTCGGCGAGCTTCTGCACCTTCTTGGGGCTGTGGACACCGCAGCCGACGGCGAGGGCGAGCAGGAGGATGGGCAGGGTGAGAGGGCGCATGGCCCACCGAAGATAGCACCCGCAGCCCGGCGGAGGATCGCCCTTCCGTGAACACGGATGGAAGCTCGCACGTGGAGTGTAAGGAACCCGAGCGCGCGCGCGTTGTCCAGCCGCTCAAGGAGGTCAAGCATGCGACGTTGGATGCTCACAACGAGCCTCGGTGGTGCGGCGGCGCTGGTCGCGCTGTTCGTCCCGAACCTGCAGGCGGCCCTGTCCCCGGCGCCCGCTCCCACCCCTGTCCCGACCCCCAGCCCCGTCGTGGACAGCCCACCCACCCCCAGCGGCCCGACGGGCAGCCTGGGCTTCACCGCCCGGCTGGACCAGGGCACGCTGCTGGCCGGCAGTGACGAGGACCGCTTCCTGGTCATCACGGTCACCGCCCCCGAGCCCGAGGGCGGCCGGCGCATGCCCGTGGACGTGGCGGTGGTGATGGACACCTCCGGCTCCATGTCCGGCTGGCACAAGATCGACTACGCCCGCATGGCCGCCCGTGAGCTGGTGGGCTCCCTGCGGCCCGGCGACCGCTTCAGCCTGGTCACCTTCAGCGACCGCGCCCGCGTCCTGCTCCCGTCACAGGAGATCGGGGACACCAGCGCGATCCTGACCACCATCGACCGGGTGCAGGAGGGCGGCGGGACCAACATGTACGACGGCATCACCACGGGCCTCGAGCAGCTGCGCACCGGCGACGAGGGCTATGTCCGTCGCCTGCTGCTGCTCTCCGACGGCCACGCCAACGTGGGCATCTCGGACGCCACCAGCCTGTCGAGCCTCGCCCGCCAGGCCTCCGTCGCCGACGTCAGCACCAGCACCATCGGGCTGGGCCTGGACTTCAACGAGGACCTGCTGGCGTCCATGGCCGACGCCGGCGGCGGCTCCTACCACTTCGTGGACCAGGCGCCGCAGCTCGCCGCCATCTTCGCCGAGGAGCTCGACGCCATGACCCGCACCGTGGCCCGCGACGTCACGGTCCGCATGGACCTGCCCCTTGGCATGAGCGTGGTGGACACCTACGGCTACACCGACACCCACGACGCCGAGGGGTGGCGGGTGTACCTCGGCGACATCTACGCCGGCCAGGAGCGCAAGATCGTGGTCCGCATCGACCACCCGCCGGTCGATGAGGGCACCCTGCAGCTGGCCGACGTGAGCCTCGACTACGCGGACCTGGACCTCGAGCTGGACATCCACCGGGAGATCGCCCTGGACGCCCCGGTCACCACCAACCCCGCCCGGGCCATCGCCAGTCTGGACCACGAGACGGCGGTCAAGGCCGCCCGCGCCCAGGCCGCGGCCCTGGCCGACCAGGCCGCCCGCGCCTTCCAGGCCAACGACCGCAACGAGGCCAAGGCCGCCCTGATCCGCACCAGCGCGGTGCTGCGCAAGGCCTCCGAGGAGCTCGCGGCCCCCGAGCTGATGGACGACGAGCTGGACTACATGGCCGCCATGCCCGCCTACCAGGCCGCGTCTCCGAGCAGCGAAGAGGGCCTCCGCGCCGTCAAGTCCCAGAAGGAGGTCTCCCGTGAGTACGCGTTCTGAGGCACTGCTCCATCAAGGGCGCTTCGCGCTGGCCGCCGTCGAGAGGCCCACACTCCCACGGCGGGTGCTGACCTGGTCCCTCTGGCAGTCCGCCGCGATGCTGGGCCTGGCGGCCCTGGGCCTGGGCGCCAGCGCCTACGCGCCCGCCGTGGCCATCGGCATCGCCGCCTGCACCACGCGCCCGCGGCACCTGCCCTTCGCCATCGCCGCCGTCCCCGCCACGGTGCTGGCCGTGGCCGCGGCCCTCGCCATGGGGCTGCCGGCGTGGTCCACGGCCGGCCTGGTGGGCGGCCTCGCCGCGGCCTGGCTGACCATCGGGCATCGCCAGCCCTGGCGCCTGCTGAACGGCGCGCTGGCCGGGGCGGCCCTGCTGCCCGCCGGGCTGCTGCTCCAGCACCACCTCACCGCCGTCCTGCCCGTGGGGTTGGCCCTGCCGGTGACCACCCTGCTGGCGTCCCTGATGACCGCGCTGCTGCTGGTGGTCGTGGCGGTGGACTGGCGCCCCCTTGCGCGCATCCCCTCCCCCCGCCGCATCCGGTCGACCCTCGCGCCTCAATACCGGGACCCCTGCCTGAAGGCCTGGGAGCACGATCGGGTGGTGCGCTCCATGGCGCCGGATCGCGAGACCCGGGATGGGCTCGGCGAGGTCGCCGCGTGGGTCTACCGCCTCTCCCTGGGACTGCAGGAGCAGGATTCGGAGCTGGGGCTGCTGTCCCAGGAGGACATCGGTGACCGGATCGAGGCCGCGCGCAAGGCCGTCTACGAGACGGACGACCCCTACACCCGGGACCGTCGCCAGGCGACCCTGCGGCACCTCGAGCGCATGGAGCAGCACCGGGACGCCCTGGCCCTCGAGCGCCAGCGCACCGAGAGCCTGGTGGAGTACGCCCTGGCGACCCTCGCCGAGGCCCGCGCAGGGCTGGCGTTCTCCCGTCGTGGCGTCGGGGGCCCCGCCCCCGAGGGCATCGATCAGGTGCTGCAGCGGCTTCGGGCCCACGCCACCGCCGAGGCCGCACGCCGCGACACGGCGCGGGAGCTCGAAGCGACCGCGGTGTGATCAGAGGGCGGCGCGGAGCCGCTCGATCTGCTGGATGATGCGCTCTGGCGGCGTGTCCGGCGCACCCACCCAGGTGCGTCGGCGCAGCCGCTTGCGCACGCGGACCAGCAGCTTGTGGGGGCCCACGCCCGCGCGCCACTGCACCATGGTCCGCACACCGTCGACCCGACCTCGGGCCTCGATGCGGGCCTTCCAGCTGCGGTGCTCCTGCAGGCCGGCGACCACAGCCACGGACTCCAGGGCCGGCTGGTAGCGGCGCCGGAGCCAGTGCTGCCACAGCTGGTTCTTGATCACCAGGATCCACGCCATCGCCAGCAGGAGCAGGACCCCCGCCAGCTCGCTTAAGAGCAAGGACTCATCGATCCAGGAGCTCACCCCTCGAGGTCCACGCTCCCTCCTTCCCGAGCGACCCGGACCACGGGTGAACTGCTGTCCGCCCACTTGGCCGCGAGCGCGTCGAGCTGCTCGTCGGTGGCCTCGGGGGCGTGGTGGAACAGGTACAGCAGCGGGACGCCGGCCGCCTTGGCCAGCGCGACGGCGTACTCGGGGTAGGAGTGCCCCCAGCCCATGCGCTCGAGGTAGGCCTCGCGCGTGAACATGGTGTCGAAGACCAGCAGGTCCAGGCCCTTCAGCGCCGCGATGATGCGCCGCTCGGCCTGGGTGGGGGGCTGCCCCACCGCCACGCCTTCGTCGGGCTTGGCGAAGGGCGCGGTGTCGGTGAAGTAGGCCAGCGACGTGCCGCCGTGCTCCACGCGATAGCCGCAGGCACCGCCCGGGTGGTTCAGGGGCACCGCCCGCACCTTGTAGGGCCCCACCTCGCGCTCGATGCCGGGCACCATGGAGGTGTAGCGGACCGGCGCGGGGATGTCGGGCAGGCGCAGGGGGTGGAAGATCCCGTTGAGGAACTCCATCAGCAGCCCGCGCGCTTCGGCGACCTCGTGGCCGGGGAGCAGGATCTCCACGTCGAAGGAGGGCGCGTAGATGGGCGCGAAGAACGGGAAGCCCAGGGTGTGGTCGATGTGGAAGTGGGTGAAGCCCAGGATGAGCTTGCGGTTGGGCCGTTCGAGCAGGGCCAGCCCCAGCGCTCGACCGCCGGTGCCGCAGTCCAGCACCATGGTGGGAGCGTCGGGGGCGGTGATCTCCACGCAGGACGAGTTGCCGCCGTAGGCCAGCGTCGTGGCGCCAGGCACGGGGATGGAGCCCCGCACACCCCAGAAGGTCAGCTTCACAGTACCACCGACACGGCGCGTGCGGTCTGGTGGGTCGAATCGAGCGGGAGGCTGGTCATGGGGGACCCCGTCAACGGGAGCCTAGAAGTAGTAGCGCGCGCCGATCTGGCCGTCCATCACCCAGCCCACGGTGTCGTAGACGTAGACGGTGGGGGCCATCTCGATGAACAGATCGACGGGCAGGGTGGGCACCAGCACGGTGCCGCCGAGCACGATGCGCGGCCCGATGAGCAGCTGACCGCCGGGGACGGACCAGTTGACGTCGGTCTTCACGCCGCCGCCGGCGTAGACCGGCAGGGAGAAGTCATCGCCCTCGACGTTGATGGGGCGGAAGTGGACGAGGAAGTCGGCGGTGCCCGAGATGTCGCGGAACTGGCCCCAGTCGCCACCGAAGGAGAACTGGACGGCGTTGTCGGTGCCGAGCCAGAGCTTGCCGGTGATGCCGGTGGGGGTGCCGAGGCAGCCACCCAGCCCGAAGTCGCCGCCCAGGCGTTCGTTCGCCACGCTCGCGCTGGCGAAGGAGCCGTCGATGGGGACCTGGGCCTCGGCGGTCTGGGTCGGGAGCAGCAGGGCGAACAGCGCGACGCTCGAGATCATGACCGAGCCCTTGACGAGAATGTTGAGCGAGGGGTCGGAAAGATGGCGCGCGGTATAGGATTCGAACCTATGACCTTTGGTTCCGGAGACCAACGCTCTATCCAGCTGAGCTAACCGCGCACCGGACGGCCGGATGTCGCCACCCGAACCGCCAAGCCACATACGCTGCGTCCAGTTGCTTGTCAACCGTCCAGGACGACCATGCGCTCGCCCACCCAGGAGCGGATCGAGGGCGCCGTGAGGTCGCTCCAATCACCCGAAGTGCGGGCCAGCGAGAAGCTCTGGAAGAAGGCCGCCACCAGGCTGTGGAGCTCCTCGTAGAGGAACATGCGATCGTACAGCGCGTCCTCGCCGCCCCCCGCGACCACCTGCGGCAGGCTCACCTGGGCCATGTCCAGGTTGGGGGCCTTGAGGGTGACCGCGAACTCCCGCTCGTCGCGCCGGATGCACAGCCGCAGCTCCCGCAGCACCTTGCCGCCGGCGATGGCGGCCCGGGCCTCGGGGGACTCGGCGGGGTTCTCGCCGGTGATCACGGCGGCGGCGCGGCCCTCGTCCGGAGTCCGGAAGGCGAGGCGGTCGTCCACCCAGAAGTCCACCGAGCCCAGCTCGGGGCCCAGGTCCGCCCGGCAGCCGGAGTGCGCCGCCGACCACCACAGCCAGAGCAGAAACTCGGCCGCCAGGTGGGGGAGGACGGGGGTGCCGTCGTCGTAGATGCCGTAGCTGTCCTGCTCGCTCATGAGCCACGCTCCGGTCGGTAGTCGAGCCCGCCGGTGCACAGCAGGGCCTCGGACAGGGGCTGATCCCCCGCCACCAGATCGAGGGGGGCCTCGGGGTGGGGCTGCAGGCCGAAGGTCTCGAAGAACAGCTTCACGAAGCGTTCGTTGGCCCGATCGCTGAGGTTGTGGAACAGCAGCCAGCCGTCGGTGATGTTCCAGCACACCTCGTAGACAGAGACCCGGGGCAGGGTCTTCTGCATCATCTCGAACTCGAGCAGCTCCTTGAGCTCGCCGCGGACCCCGGAGGGGCACTTGGTGCGCTGGTGCTCCTGGCACCAGGCCTCGATCCGCTTCTCGAGGTGGGCGCGGAAGAGCTTGGCGGGCAGGACCCGCTTGTCGACCCGCAGCGAGAAGATCGCGTAGCGGTCGTAGAGCCAGCGGTTGAGGTCCTCGAAGCCGGTGTCGAGCAGGTTGTGGATCTCGACCCAGCCGACGAGCTCCTCGCCCGCGGTGGGGTTGGACTTGTCCCGGAAGGCGTAGCGCCGCAGGTTGTCCGCGAAGCTGTCCCTGAAGCCGTCGGGGACGTCGCCTTCGACCCGGTAGCGCCTGGCTGTCAACGCGCCGCTAAGAATTCCCATGCCGTGTCCTCGCCCAGTGCCGCTGCATGGCGACCGGGATCGGACCACGACTATAGTGCTGCAGCCCTCCGGGCCAACCCTGACCGTGAGAAGCCCGCATGCGCAGCACCGCCCTCATCGTCGCCCTGTCCGGAGCCCTCGTCCTCGCCTGCCGCCCCCCCGGTGTGGGTGACGACACCAAGGGCGGAGATCCCGATGACACGGGGATCCCCGAGGACAGCGACGACCCCGTCGACCCCGACGCCGAGCCCCCCGTGGCCGTCGCCTCGCTGCCCAGCAGCGCCCGCGTGGGCGAGCTGGTCACCCTGGACGGTTCGGGCTCGAGCGATCCCCAGGGATACGAGCTGGTGGACTACGCGTGGAGCTGCACCGACGGCTCCACCACCAGCGGCGTGCAGGCCGAGCTGGCCTTCGACGCCGCCGGCGAGCTGGAGTGCAGCCTGGAGGTCACCTCCGCCTCGGGCCTGAGCGCACAGGACTCGGCCCCCCTGTCGGTCCTCGAGCAGGGCGCCGCCGAGTGGACCTTCATGGTCTACATCGCCGCGGACAACAACCTCGAGGACGCGGGCCTGGACGACGTCAACGAGATGGAGCAGGTCGGCTCCACGGATGAGGTCAACATCGTGGTCCAGCTGGACCGTTCCCGCAGCTACGACACGTCGGACGGCAACTGGTACGGCAGCCGCCGCTACCTGGTCGAGCAGGACTCCAACACCCGCTCCATCGGCTCCACCGTGCTCGATGACCTGGGCACCGTGGACTCCGGCGACCCGGACACCCTGGCGGACTTCGCGGTCTGGGGGGTGCAGCAGTTCCCCGCCGAGCGCTACGCGCTGGTGGTCTGGAACCACGGCTGGGGCTGGGACATCGCGGCCACCGGCGGCACCAAGGGCGTGGCCTCCGACGACGCCACCGGCAACGACATCTCCGTCGCCCGGGGCGAGCTGGCCGAGGCCCTCGCGGCGGTCACCGCCGAGATCGGGGGGCCCATCAACCTGCTGGGCATGGACGCCTGCCTGATGGGCAGCTGGGAGGTCGGCTACGCCGCCGCGCCCTACGCCGATGTCTATGTCTCCTCACAGGCCTCCGAGGGCCTGGACGGCTGGGCCTACGACACCTCCATGGCCGATCTCGTCGCCGATCCGGACATGGACGCCGCCACCCTGGGGGACTTCATCGCCCTGCGCTTCCACGAGACCCACGACGAGACCCAGAGCGTCGTAGATCTGACTGTGAGCTCCGAGCTGGCCGCGGCCCTGGACACCCTGGCCCAGGCCATGATGGACACCGGCCAGGCCACCAGGCTGCTCGAGGACGGCGCGGATCGGGCCCAGGACTTCGAGCACGGCTGGGGCTCCGACCACGATCTCGGCGACGTCCTGGACCACCTCGAGGGCTCGAGCCACGCCGACGACGCGGTGCTCGCGGCCATCGAGACCACCCGCGAGGTCTACGAGCGCGCGGTGATCGCCAACTACACCTGGGGCAACAGCGTGCGCGACGCCACCGGCATGTCCATCTACACCCCCACCTACGGCCGCCTCGACGGCGACTACAGCCGCGGCACCTGGGCCGACGAGACCCTCTGGGACGACTTCCTCGACCAGGCTCGCAACGGGAACTAGCGACTAGTCCTCGCGGATCTCCGCGATGGCGTGCCGCAGCACCACGACCGTGGCCTCACCGCGCACCTCGAGGGCCAGCTCGTAGCGGCTGAACCAGGCGATGGAGCCCTGCAGACGGTCGCCTTCGACGGTCGTCACGGTGATGCGCGTGCGCCGCTCGAGCCACGGGAAGAGCCGCTTGTCCGGGCAGTGGTAGCGGTCCTGGATGCGCCAGATGGGCTCCGCCACGACGCCTCGGTAGGCCTTGTCCTGGGAGATCGCGCGGCGGGCGGCCTTGCGGTCCCCGGGGGCGTAGACGAGCTTGACGGTGAGCTTGTGGATGGTCTCCGGATCGCCGACGGGCTCGCCGCCCTTGGTGTCCTGGACCGTGAGCTCGAAGCGATCGGAGCTCAGCACCTTCAGCGTGCGCAGCTTGCGCCCCAGCAGCGCGAAGGTCTGTGGCTCACCGCTGCGGGCGGCCTCCTCGAAGACCGAGCGGGAGCCGACCTCCTTGCGGTAGGCGTGGCGACGCCGCTTGGCCAGGTAGGCGTCCAGATCGGCCTGACCGAGCACCACCTGGACGGCGAGGGAGCGCGGGATGTCGTGGGAGGCGACGAGCTTCTCCACCCGTTCCTGCCGCGCCATCTCCTGGAGCACCTCGTTCAGCTCGCGCTGGCCGCCGACCACCTGTTGAGCCAGGCGCCGGGGGATGCCCATCTCGAGCAGCTCCTGGAGCCGATTGCGAGAGGGTCGCTGACGGCGGCCAACTGGGCGTCCACCGCCGCCATGGCGCTGCGACGGGTCCCGGGTGTATCGATCGGACGGCATGCTCACTCCTTCCCCCACGCCAACCCCCGGATAGTAACGGGAGCTTCCACGGGAAGCCAACTTGGTAGCGAGTGGCGGTGAAGCCGTGGTCGTGGCCGGATAGGCCCAGCACATGACGCCCACGACCCCACACCGCCTCGCGCCCCGGGCCACCGCAGCCTGGCTCATCGCCGCGCTGCTGATCGGCTGCCCCAAGCCCACCCCCGTCGAGCTCCCCACCGAGGCCGAGGTGGAGCCAGAGCAGGTGGCGGCCACCGCCGCAGTGCGGGTGGCGGCGCGGCGCGCGGTCCCGGGCCTGCGGGAGGTCCACTGCGACGACGACGGCTGCAGCTGGTTCACCGCGACCGAGCGCGTCCGCTTCGACCTGGCGAGCCTGGAGCCCATCGGGACCGAGCCCCTGGAGCATGTCGGGGACCGGATCGAGTCGTCCCCCCTCAGCGCAGTCTTCGGCGAACACGAAAACCCGATGGATGAGATCCTCGAGGGCGCGCAGGACGAGCAAACGCCCGAGCCTGAGGCTCCGGCCAACCCCCTGCAGGCCGAGGTGGCCCTGTGGAGCGAGTGGATGGCCGCGGGCAGCCCCCTGCCCTTCCACCGCCGGGTGCCCGTGGTGGGCGGCATGGTCACCTACCAGCGGGGCCTGGGCGGCGGCGGCGGCAAGCTGCTGCGGATGGGCGGCGGCTTCCGCACCATCGACGCGCCGGGCACCGAGCACACCGTGACCTGCGAAGGCTGGCTGGCGCCCCACCCCAGCGGCCTCGAGGTCTACCTGCTGCTGTGGCCCACCGCCACGCTCACCGCCTACGACGCCCGCGCCCTGATCCCGCGCTGGGATCTCGAGCTGCCCGGCCCCGCGCAGGGCCTGTTCGTGGACCCCGCCGGTCGCTTCGCCATGCTCGCCCTGACCGAGCCCCCGGATCCCGACCGGCTGACGGACTACCCCCCCGCCGACCTGGCCGGCAACGCGGGCCTCATCAGCGACCACCCGGCGCACACCCACGCGCTGCTGCTCGACCTGGCCTCCGGCCGCACAGCCGCCCAGGCCGAGGGCTCCCTGGTGGCCTGGCTGCCGACCCCCGACGGGGCCTGGCTGATGGCCACCGACAGCGAGCTGCTGCGCCTCGAGGCCCGTTAGTCGAGCTCGACGACGAGCACCCGACCCTCGCCCCAGCTGTTCAGCCCGTCCTGGGGCAAGCCCACCGCCAGGCGACCGCCCTGGCTGTGAAGCGCCGGGGCGCGGGAGGCGGGGGCCCGATCGATGGCCAGCACCGTGCCGCCATCCAGGGGCACCAGCCGCAGCCGCGCGGGCACGATCCAGGTGTTGTAGACCCCGGCGGCGTGGGTGGTCGAGAGCCGGCGCCCGAGGTGGTCCCCCTCGAGCCCCTCGAGGCAGCGGCCGTCCTCGGCGCAGACACGGCCGGCGCCCAGGTCCCTCTCCAGCTCCGGATCGCCCCACCAGGCGACGCCGCCCACCTCGACGATGTCGCCGCCAGCGCCGGCGTCGCCGAGGGACACGGCCTCGGCGCTGCCCAGGTCCCAGGCCCAGGCCTGGCAGTCGCCGTCACAGGCCAACATGAGCACCCGCTCGCTGCCGACGAACAGGCGCGTCACGCCGGCGTGGGCGAGGCTCGCCAGGGGTACCCCGTCGCCGTCCCACAGCTCCACGCTGGTCGCCGTGGCCGCGGCCACCACGAAGCCCTGGTCGGTGGAACCGGCGGCGAAGCTCAGGGCCCCGGGGGTCTCCCAGCGCAGCTCCGCCTCGGCGCCGTCCACCGCGAACACCCCGGCCGGAGCGTGGGCGGCCATGCCGGCGCCGTCCTGCCACCAGACCCAGCGGCCGAGCTGGGCCTGCCCGAGGCAGCGCTCCCCCGTGTCGAGCCGCCGGGCCTCACCGACGCCGGGCGCCCCCGCGAGGACCGCGTCGTCGAGCAGCGCGACCGCCGCCCCCAGGGTCTCGCCCGCCTCACCGCGGTACTCCAGCGCGGCCCGCTCTCCCGGGATCACCAGCTCACCCGGGAGCAGATCCGCCGCACAGCCAGCCAGGCACAGGCCGCAGACCAGCGCGGCCCCGACCTGCAGCGCGGCGGGCTGGCTCACGGCAGCTCGGAGGGGTCGAGCTGCTCGACGGCCTCCACCGCGCAGGCCATCATCCCGCCCACGCTGCCGGCCTCGAGGGTGCGCACCGGGGGACCATCCCGCTCGACCAGCGCGGGACCGAGCTCATGGGCCGCCGAGCCGTCGTTCCAGAGCAGCACCAGCTGAGCCCAGGCGAGATCGTCCTCGAGCACCTCGGGAAGCGGCGCGGGCTGGGCGCTGCGCAGCCGCAGCTGCACGCGGCTGTCGGCGCTCGCCTCGAGCCAGGCGCGATGCCAGCGGCGTCCGCCGTAGACGACCACGCGGGTGATGCCGCTCAACAGGAAGGCGTCGGAGAAGCGGTGATGGATCCGCGGCAGGGGTTGGTCACCACACAGCTCACAACGCTGGGCGGGCACGCGCACGCGCTCGACCCCGCTGGGGGCTCCGCAGGCATCGCGGCCGCAGCAGAGGCACATGCGCTCGTGGAGCAGGCGCCGGAGCCGCGTCGGCTCGACGCTGACCAACAGCGGAAGCGCGCTGTCCAGCAGGTGGGCCCCCAGCAAGGTGCGCAGGGCGAAGCCGGCCTCGTCGACGCCGCGCAAGCCGCGGTCCTGCAGCAGGCCCATCAGGCTGGCGCCACCGTCCAGCCCACCGCCATCGGCCACCAGGCTGGTGGTGCGCTCCCGCAGCTCGTCGCGCTCGCCCTGAACCTTCGCCAGCTCGGCGCGGGCGGCCGTCAGCTCGTCCAGGGAGGCCCTGTGCTGCTGCTCGAGCGCGGCGAGGCGCTCGGCGTGGTCGTCGACGACCGGCTCGGTGGCGACGGGCTCCGCAGCTGCCTCCGGAGTCGCCACGACCGCCGGGGCCTCGGGCTCCGGCTGGGGGGGCGGCTCGACGACCGGCGGCGCCGGGGCCGGCGGGGGTTCGGGCGCAGCGACCGTGGCCGGGCTGGCCGCCGGCTTGGATCGGGCCCGCTTGCTGGCCTTGCCCTTCTTGGACGGCTTGCTCTTCTGCCCCCGGGGCTCGAGGCGCTGCACACCAGCCGCGCTCATGGCCTGGGCGAACATGTCCAGCTCCTCCGGCCCACCACCAGAGGACCCAGCGCGGCGCTCACGGGGCCCGAGCCGCTCCCGCACCCTCGCCGCCAGCTCATCGGGGATCTGCTGGTTGAAGCGGTTGTACCGGAACTGTCCCAGATCGATGAGGATCTTCAGGATCTCACGGGGGGCGACCCCACACTGGTCCGCCAACGCGTCGATGCGAACTCGAGCTGCCATGGGTGCCTCCTGGGAACAGGAGGGTCTATCCTGCTGGAGGGCAGATGCGGGGGGCGTGGGGCCTAGACGACCGCGATGCGCAGCAGCAGCTCCCGCGCGTGGACCATGGGGTAGAGCCGGCTGGTGGTCACCAGGCCGTCCACCGGGGCGCGCACCTCTTCGAGGGTGGCGCCGCCCACCGGGGCCACGACCCGCCCCAGCAGGTGGCCGGCGGTGACCCGCTCCCCCACCGAGACCTCGGGCACGAAGAAGCCCCCGGACTCGCAGCGCAGCGCGCGCATCTGTTCGTCGGTGACGTCCGCCAGCACCGCGGCGGGCGCCGGGGGGCGGCTCATGCCCAGCGCGCCCATCAGGCGACGCAGGGCGACGGCGATCTGCGCGCCCACCTGCTTGTCCAGCGTGGCGCCCCGTCCGCCGGTGACGCGCAGGGCCCGACAGCCCGCGGCGCGCCAGCACTCCACCAGCTGGGTGCCATCCCCCGGGCGCTCCGCCCGCCGCCACACCAGCGGCAGGCCCATGGCCAGGGCGAGCTCGGACTCCGTCCCACCGGCAGTCAGGCGGACCTGGGGCATCTCCCGGACCAGGTTCGAGCCCGAGTGCAGATCGACGCACACATCGCCGCAGCTCGCCTCGAGCAGCGCGTGGGCGACCCGCTGCATGGCGGTGCCGTCGGGGTCTCCAGGGAAGGAGCGGTTGAGGTCCTGATCGTCGAAGGGGCCGAGCTTGCGGCCTTCTTCGATGCCGAAGGCGTTGGCCATCGGGATGAGATCCACCGTGCCTGCGGGCGCCTGGGCCCGCAGCGCGCCGGCGAGCAGGTTGAGGGCGTAGACCGAGTTGAGCTCGTTGCCGTGCAGCCCGCCCACGACCACCAGGTGAGGGCTGCCCTGGCCGAAGCGCAGGCGCTGCAGCCGGTAGGTGCCTCGGAACGGAACGTCGATGGTGTAGATGTCCTCGACCACGGCTACCTCAGCTGTCTGCGACCACGCGGGCCACCAGGCTCCCCGGGTGCACCGAGGGCTGCTCGCGCAGGGCCAGCACCACGCCGGCCACCGGAGCCTCGACCCGCTGCAGCACGCGGGCGTGGACCGGATCGACCACGGTGCCAAGCTGCTCGCTGCGGGTGACCGCGGCGCCGGCCTCGACCGAGGGCAGGAAGACCCCGCCGAGCTCGGCGCGGACCCGGAACACCTCGTCGTCGGTGACCACGCGGGGACGATGAATGGCCGCCCAGTGCACCGGGACAGCCTGCTCGTCCACCACACCCAGCTGCGCGAGCACGTTCATGACGCCCGCGCTCATCTCCTCGGACACGCCATCGCTCAGCCGGTTGCCCGCGCCCCCCTCGAGCACCATCACGGTGTCGAACTGGGCGGCGAAGGTCGTGGGCGCCATGGTGTCCGGCGTGCGCGCCCAGACCACCTCGACGTTGGCGTGGGAGGCCAGCTCGATGGCTCGCTCGTTGCCCGCGCGCACGTGGGCCTGGCAGATCTCGCGGAAGGCGCGGTAGGCGCCCCGCACCTCGATGACCAGGTCGGCGTCGGCGATGTGCTGCACGAGCTGGTGGGCCACCAGGTCCGGCGGGTGGCCATGGGCGCGCCCCGGGAAGCGGCGGTTCAGATCCACGTCGAAGAAGGGCCAGCGCTGGTGCCCGCTGTAGGACGCCAGCGGGTTGGCGCAGGGGTAGACGTCCACCCGCCCCTGGAGGGTCTCCTGCTGCCGCAGCAGCTTGGTCACCTCGTACAGCACCCGCACGCCTTCCGGGGTGTCACCGCGGATTCCGGCGACGAGGGCGACCTTGGGCCCCTCGCCTCCCTCGAAGCGCCGTCGAACCACCTCCACCTCGTTGTGAGTGGGTAGCTCGATGCGACATATGGCAGCCTGGCTCTCAGTCACGAGGGAAGTTTACCCGACCCCCGGCCCGGAGGCGAGCTTTCGGCGTCCGCTTCGGCCAACGGCAGCTCGACCTCGAAGAGCGCGCCGCCATTCGGGTGGTTGCCCGCCCGCATCGCACCGCCGATGCTCTGGACGATGGACTGGCTGGTCGCGAGGCCCAGGCCGACGCCGCTGCCGGGGGGTTTGGTGGTGAAGAAGGGCTCGAAGAGGTGCTCCATGACCTCGGGCGTCATGCCGGGGCCGCTGTCGTGCACGCAGAGGACCACGCTGTCGTCCACGCGCCGGGCCCGAACGCTGATGCGACCCTGGCCGTCCATGGCGTCCGTGGCGTTCAGCAACAGGTTCACCAGCACCTGGTGGAGCTTGCCCGGCTCGATGGCGACCACGGGGAGCTCCGGCTCGAGCTCGAGCTCCACCTCGAGGTCGCGGAACCCGGGCTGGTAGCCCAGGGTGGACAGGGTCTCCCGCAGGGTCTGCTCCACGAAGGCCTCGCCCCGCCCTTCGTGGCTCGGTCGCGCGTAGTCGATGAGATCGCGGAGGATGTGGTGGATGCGGTCGAGCTCCTTGCTGGTGCGCACCAGCAGATCCCGGCCCAGCTCCGAGCCCCCCTGCTCGAGCGTGGTCCACTCGGCCTGCAGCAGATCGACGTAGCCGACGACCGCGGCCAGGGGGTTGCCCACCTCGTGCGCGATGCCCGCGGCGAGCTGACCGACGCTGGCCAGCCGCGCCGAGCGGATGAGATCTTCCTGCGCCTGCGCGAGCGCCAGGTTGGCCTCCTCGAGGCGCTCGACCTGCTCACCCGTGCGCTGCCGGTAGGCCTGCAGCGAGCCGGCGAGGTCGTTGAGGGACTCGGTGAGCGCCACCAGCTCGGCCGAGGCGTCGACCTCGACGCGGTGCTCGAACTCCCCCTCGGCGATGCGGGCGGTGCCCAGCCGGAGCTGCTGGATGGGCACCACGAGCCGGCGGCGGAGCAGCACGTACCCCGCCAGGGTGATCACCAGGCCGGTGGACAGCAGGTACACCAGCAGGAACACCGTGCGGGACTCGAGCATGGAGCCGCCGCTCAGGGGCATCACCACCCTCAGCGCTGCCACGGGGGGCCCCACCGGCGCCACCGGCCAGGTCACCACCGCCAGCGGCCGCGCGCTCAGGCGATCCTGGATGCCCACGTGGGGCTTGCGGCTGAAGAACGCGGTGCGGAAGCCAGCGTCCAGGGTACGCGGCGGCTTGCCCCGCACCGAGGCCAGGGTCTCGAGGCCCTGGTTGACCAGGTAGAGCTCCGAGACGTCGAGCTCCTGGTCCTCGAAGCGCCCGAGCACCTGGCGGTACTTGGGGGACTCCGGGCTGGCGCGGACCTCGGACTCGAGGGCGACCGCCACATAGGAGGCCAGCTGCTCGGCCATGGCCACGCGCCCGTCCTGCTGACCCTGGCGCATCACGAGCCAGAACAGGCCGGCGTTGAGCACCAGCGCCGCGATGGTCACCAGCGCCAGGGACAGGGCGACGTCGGCCCACAGCGCCGGGCGCCGCCGGGGAGCCTTCGGGGGTGGGGCCGCCGCGCCCATGCTCAGCCGATCTGGCGGTAGAGCCCGACCACCACCCCCGCGAGCTCGAGCTGCGCGGAGGACGAGACGACGATGGGCTGCAGGCGTGGGTTGGCGGGCTCGAGCACCACCATGTCGCCGCGGCGCCGGAAGGTCTTCACGGTGGTCTCGCCATCGACGACGGCGACCACGACCTCGCCGTCGCGGGCGGTGCTGCGCCGCTGCACGAAGACGAGGTCGTCCTCGTAGATGCCGGCGTCGACCATCGAGTCGCCGCGCACCCGCAGCGCGAAGACCTGGTGGCCGGGGCACAGGGCGCTGTCGAGGCGCAGGGTCTCGTCGGGCATGGCGTCGGCCATGGCGGGCAGGCCGGCGGCGACCTGACCGAGCACGGGGACGGACACCACCTCGCCGCCGGAGGGTGCCGGCGCCTTGGCGGTCAGCCGGATGGCGCGGGCGGGGGCGCCCTTGGCGTCGCGCTCGAGGTAGCCCTTGTCCTCGAGGCAGCGCAGCTGGTAGGCCACGCCGTTGGTCGAACGGAAGCCCAGCGCCGCCGCCATCTCCCGATAGGAGGGCGGGTAGCCCTGCTCGTCGATGTAGCTGCGGAGGAAGTCCAGGAGTGCCTGCTGGCTGCCGGAGAGCTCGGCCATGGGGGACCACCGTGAGAGAACGTGAGTTCGAGGGGACGAACGCCCCATTGAACATCTGTTCTAACACCAAAGCACGGTGCCCACCACAGCGAAGCCCCCTTTGCGCTTGACGCTGGGCCCGACCCGATGAAAGATTGGTTGAACCACCCCACTGGTTGAACCAATTTACATACCCACGAAGAGCCCCACCTCACGCCTGGCCGAGGTCCTGTTCCAGGACCTGCAGCGCACCATCATCCGGGGCGAGCTCGCGGCCGGAGACCGCCTCCCGGCTGAGCGCCAGCTCGCCGAAGCCTACGGCGCCAACCGCAACACCGTGCGCGAAGCGATCCGCAAGCTGGAGCAGGCCCGCCTGGTGACCGTGCGGCACGGCCAGGGCGTCACGGTGAGCGACTTCCGGCAGACCGCCACCATCGACGTCCTCGCCCCGTTCCTGGAGCACTGCCCGGACCCGGCGGAGCGCGTCTCCGTCATGCTCGACCTGCTCTCGGCGCGCAACGAGGTGGTGGGGTACGCCGTGGACCTGGCGGTGCGACGCCAGAGCGAAGAACACAGCCTGCACCTCGACCAGCTGGCGGCGACCCTCACCGCCAGCTTCGACGCCGGGGACGCCATGACCGTGGCCAAGCTGACCCAGCGCTGGCTCGAGGCCCTGATCGACGCCGCGGGCTCCCTGCCCATCCGCTGGCTGGCCAACCCCTTCCTCGAGCTCCACGAGGGGCTGATCCTCCGGTTCCCGAGCCTCTGTGTGCTCGAGCCCGGCCTGCCCGCCTACCTGGACGGCTTCCTGGCCGCCTTCGACGCCGGAGACGCGGCGCGTTGCCGCGCCCTCACCCACGCCTACTTCCAGCGAGTCGATCTGCTCCTGCTGCAGCGCATCCAGGGCACCGGCTTCCTCACCCCCCTGCCCTCAGACAGCCCGTCCAGCACGGAGTGACCATGTCCACCGACGGTCCCGCCACCACCGACGCCGCGCCGCTGCCCCCGCCACCGCCCCAGGTCCAGCGGCCGCCGGCGACCATCGCCGGCCGCATCCCCGACGACGACTGGCAGGTCGCCGACCCCATGCCCATGGGGCCGGCCACCCTGCGCGCGCTCCAGGGCGTCATCCGAGCGCTCTGCCCCCGCCCGCCGGCCCCATGGTCCGACGCCATCGCCGCCCGGATCGAGCGCGAGGTGCGCATCTTCCTGCGCTACATGCCCTGGGTGATGGGCTGGGGCTTCGGGCCCATGCTCATCCTGTTGGACCTCTCGCCGCTGTGGCGGCTGCGCAGCCTGCGACCGCTCCACACCTGGGAGCGTGAGGCCGCGGCGCGACACATGCAGCTGCTGTCGGTGAGCCGCTTCAAGCCCATCCGGCTGATGATCATGGCCGCCAGGGCTGCGGTGTTGTCCCAGTACTACGACCAGGACGAGGTCCACGAGGCCATGGACTACGCCCCGATGCCCTTCCTCCAGGAGCGCGCGGACGTAAGCACCCGCTGCTACCCAGCCGCGGCCTCCGCCCCGCCGTGTGATGGGTG
>CAYZVO010000087.1:0-7866 GCA_964481655.1 uncultured Enterobacterales bacterium
GGGGGGCGGAGTAGTCCTGCAACGCGGTCTACGACGACTGCGACGAGCAGATCGACGTGGACGACAGCCTCGACGCCATCAGCTGGTACACGGACGCCGACGGCGACGACTACGGCGCCGCGGACAACGCGCTCATCCAGTGCTACCAGCCCAAAGGGTACGTCTCCGACAACACCGACTGCGACGACGGCGACGCCGCGCAGTACCCGGGCGCCACCGAGTACTGCAACTTCGAGGACGACGACTGCGACGGCGACGAGGACGAGGACGACAGCGCCGACGCCCTGACCTGGTACGCCGACAGCGACGGCGATGGCTGGGGCGACGCCGCGACCAGCAGTGTGGCCTGCTACGAATCGTCCGGCTGGGTGTCCGACGACACCGACTGCGACGATGGCGACGCCACGCAACACCCGGGGGCCGACGAGTACTGCAACGGCGAGGACGACGACTGCGACGCCTCCGTGGACGAGGACGACGCCCAGGACGCCTCCACCTGGTACGTGGACACCGACGGCGACGACTACGGCACCACCGATTCGGTGCTCGTCGCCTGCAACCAGCCCAAGGGCTACGTCTCGAGCGACGGCGACTGCGACGACAGCGACAGCGCCATCAACCCCGGAGCCGACGAGATCTGCAACGAGATCGACGACAACTGCGACGATCGCGTCGATGGGGACGACTCCGTCGACGCCACCACCTGGTACGAGGACGACGACGGTGACGGCTACGGCAACGACGCCACGGGCTTCACCGAGTGCCTCCAGCCGGCGAACACCGTCGACCTGGGCGGGGACTGCGACGACACCGACCCAGACGTCAACCCCGACGCCACCGAGGTGTGCGACGCCGTGGACAACGACTGCGACGCCAGCAACGACTACGACGTGATCGTCGACGCCGCGGGCTCCACCGCCTACAGCACGATCAACGACGGGATCTACGCCACACCCTCCAGCGGCTCCATGTGCATCCTCGACGGCACCTACGTCGAGACCGTGGTGCTGGACAAGGAGATCACCATGGACGGCGAGTCCATGGAGGGCGTGATCCTCGACGGCGACGGCAGCGGCTCGGTGCTGACGCTCTTCGAGCTCAACAGCACCAGCTCCACAGAGGTGTCCAATCTCTCCCTCACCGGGGGCATAGGCTCGGACGGCGCCGCGCTCTACAGCTACGACAGCAGCGCGGTGCTGTTCGACATCCTCATCCACGACAACAACGGCGGGGGGAGCTCGGGCACCTACTGCGACGGCACCATCGTCCACGTCGATGACTCCAGCACACTGCTGATCGACGGCATCGAGATCCGGGACAACATCAGCGACTGCGGCAACGTCCGCGGGGAGATCCACGTGGGTCGGGGTGGCGAGCTGGCCATGGACCACCTGCGCATGACCGGCAACACCATCATCGCCGACAACAGCGTCGAAGGCATGTTCTACTGCTACGAGTGCGTCCTGTCGTTGACCAACGCCATCATCGCGGGCAACGCCATCCAGCCCGCGGACTCCTTCACCGACATCGTCGTGGATGCGGGCGTCATCGACGCCACTGTCGCCACGGTGGATCTCACCAACGTCACCATCCACGACATCCACGTCCAGGCTGGAGCCGGCGGTTCCATCGACGCTGGCGTGCTGCGGGGGACCGATCCCGGGCTCAGCTTCGAGCTGACCAGCGTCAGCTCCATCTCCGTCAGTCCCCCCAACTACGCGTCGATCTCCCGATCGAGCGCCACCTTCTCGTACTGCAACTTCTACGACTACGACAGCCCCGGCTTCGCCTACGGCGCGTCCCCCGAAGGTGGAGCCACCACCGTGCTGGACGACCCGCTCTTCGTCGATGTCTCAGACCCGGACCCCGCCAACTGGGACCTCCACCTGCAGTCCGGATCGCCCCTGATCGATGCCGGCCCCTCGACCACCTCCGACGCCGATGGTACGCGGGCCGACATCGGCGCCTACGGCGGCCCCGGTAGCGACTGGTAGGAGCACCCATGGCCGAGCTTCGAGCAGGGACCATCGTCGACCGCTACGTGGTCGAGGGCATGCTGGGCCGCGGGGGCATGGCCACCGTGTACAAGGTCCGCCACAAGGACCTGGACAGCATCCACGCGCTCAAGGTGCTCACGGTCCACTCCGACAGCATCCGCGAGCGGCTGCGCCAGGAAGGCAAGGCCCAGGCCCGGATGCGGCACCCCAACATCGTCTCCGTCACCGATCTGGTCGACGTCCAGGGCGCGCCCGGGCTGATCATGGAGTGCGTCGAGGGCCCGGATCTCAGCCAGATCATGGACCTCGTCCAGAGCGATCAGGAGCTGGCCGATCGCGTAGCCCGGGGCGTCATCTCCGGGGTGCTCGAGGCGCACCGGCTGGGCATGGTCCATCGGGTTCTCAAGCCCGCCAACATCCTGATCGCCCAACAGGGCGACCACCTGGTCCCCAAGGTCACCGACTTCGGCCTGGTCAAGGTCCTGATCACCGACGAGGACGCCGCGCACCGCACCCAGGCGGGCTCCACCATGGGCACCCCAGCCTACATGGCCCCGGAGCAGATCCGGGATCCCCGCCTGGTCGACGCCAGGGCCGATCTGTTCTCGTTGGGGGTCATCCTCTACGAGCTGGTCTGCGGGGTGAAGCCCTTCGAGTCCCCCGACATGCTGGTGCTCTTCACCGCCATCTCGTCGGGCGAGTACACCCCGCCGCGGGAGCACAAGCCCGACCTGCCCGAGCGCATGGAGCGGGCCATCCTGGGCTGCCTCGAGGTGCAGCGCGAGCAGCGCATCCCCGACTGCCGGGTGCTCTACGAGATCTGGGAAGGCCGGATGGTGGACTGGAGGGCGGAAGCCCTCGAGCGCGAAGAGCAGAAGGACCCCAGCTGGAACACCGTCCTGCGCGCGGCCTGGAACCAGGAAGGCGAGCTGTCCAACTCCATGACCGCGGTCCCCAGCTCCATCGAGCCAGGGATGGCCCCACCGAGCGAGGCCCCCTCCCAGCCCCCGGCCCCCGAGGGGCATCACCAGGAGACCTTCTACGCAGATGCGCCGCCCGAGGGCGATCCGGCGGACCCCTCGTTCACCTACTACGAGCCGCCACCACCCGACTCGAAGATTCCCGACGAGGCGGTGATCCCCGAGTCCCCGCAACCCACCGCGGTGCCGCCCACCGTCGAGCCCGAGCTCGAGCCCTCGGTCGAGACCCCGCCGCGCACGCGCGGGCCCCTGCCGTGGATCCTCGGGGCCGTGGCGCTGGCCGGCGCCGTGGCCATCGGCGTGACCATGCTGCCCGATGGGGACGACCCCGCGCCCATCGAGCCCACGCCGCCTCCGGTGGTGGAGCCCGTGGAGCCGGACCCCGTGGAGCCCGAGCCCGTGGAGCCCGAGCCTGCAGCGCCCGAGCTGGACCCCGAAGACGCTGTGGCCGACGTGGAGGCCCCCGCCCCTGAGGACGCGCCGGGCAGCGCCGAGCCCGAGCCTGTCGAGCCACGGTCACAGCCGGCCACGTCCCCGACGCCCTCCGGCACCGGCAGCGCAGCGACAGCCGCGCCGGACCCCGCGCCCACCGAGCCCGAGCCCGAGCCCGTCGTTCCCGAACCCGTCGAGGTCACGCCGGAGCCCGTCGCCGCCCCCACCACCGCGACCGTCACGGTCGACGGCGGCCTCCGGGTCTGGCTCGTCGGCGCCGCCGGCCGCTTCCCCCCCGGCGACGTGCCCCCTGGTAGCTACACCATCAAGGCCTTCTTCGATCCGATGGAGCCCATCGACGCGGGCAGCTTCGAGGCCAAGGCGGGCGACAACCTGATCGTGAGCTGCTCCGCCGCCATGGCGCGCTGCACCGCCCGCGCACGCTGACGCTGGCTCCAGACCGCCCCGTTGGAGTATCCTCGGGGTGCTCACGGAGGGCCGCAAATGAACCCCGATGTCCTGGTGATCGGTGCTGGCCTCGGCGGCCTGTCCTGCGCCGTCGAGCTCGCCAGACAAGGCCTGAAGGTGCGGCTGCTCGAGGCCGCTGAGCTGCCTGGCGGGTGCCTGCGCACCTTCCGCAAGCGGGGCCATCACTTCCACATGAGCCCCCAATACCTGGGCTCGCTGCAGCCGGGCGGCGCCGCCGACGCCATCCTGGTCGCCCTGGGCGTCCGCGATCAGATCGAGACCCGCCGCCCCCCCCTGTTCCTCACCGCTGAGCTGCCCTCGCTGCGCCTGCAGCTCCCCAACGACCGCGAGGGGCTCCTGCAGACCCTGGGTGAGACCTTCCCCAGGGAGATGGGCGGGGTCCGGGGCCTGTTCGAGACCGTCGAGGGGCTGAGCGGTGCCGTGCTGGACAGCATGCTCTTCCCGGGCCGGGACCCCGGCTCCTGGCGCGGACAGCTGGACACCTGGCGCGGGCGCACCTTCCAGCAGCTCCTCACCGAGCACGTGGTGGACCCCCGCCTCCAGGCCCTGCTGGGGCAGACCTGGATGAACATGGGCCTGCCGCCCGGCCGGGCCGCGGCGCCCTTCGCCGCCGCCGTGTTCGCCAGCGGCTGGCTGGACGGCGTCGCGACCATCGTCGGCGGCGGCACGGCCCTGGTGCGCGCCCTGCACGATCGCCTCATCGAGCTGGGCGGGGAGAGCACCCTCGGCGCGACCGTGGCCCGCATCGCCGTGGACCGGGGTCAGGTCCGGGGGGTGGTGCTCGAAGACGGCACGGTCATCGACAGCCGCCTGGTGGTGGCCGCCATCGACCCCTTCCAGGTGTTCCAGCGCCTCATCCCCGGCCCCGAGGTCTCGCGGCTGTTCCGCTTCCGGCTCCAGAACATGGAGCCGTCCATCTCGATGTACTCGCTGCACCTGGGGCTCGACTGCGCCCCCAGCGCCATCGGCGTGCCGGGCAGCACCACCTTCGTCAACCCCCAACAGGACCACGACGAGGCCTACCGCCGCGCGGTGGAGGGCGAGCTGCACCACAGCTCCTGGCGCATCACCAGCTACGAAGGCAGCCACGACGAGTGCGCCCCCCCCCGGCGGGGGCATCGTGGCGCTCACCGAGGTCACGCCCGTCAGCAGCTGGCTGGAGCTCGAGCCGGAGCAGGTCCGCTCACTGCAGCAGCAGGTCCAGGAGACGATGCTCGCCAAGGCCGAGCGTCGCTTCCCCGGCCTGGCGGACCACGTCGTGCAGAGCGAGCTGTCCACGCCGCGCACCCTGCGCTCACTGTTCCGCAACCACGACGGCGCGGCCTACGGCCTGGCCCAGACCCCGGACCAGAGCGGACGCAACCGCCTGGGCGTGCGCGCGCCCGTCTCGGGCCTGTTCCTCGCGGGGGCCTGGACCCGGGCCGGGGGTGGGGTCGAGGCGGTGATGGTCGGAGGCCTGCAGGCTGCCGGCGCCGTCCTCACCTACGCCGAGCGGGCACCCACCGTGCCAGCGCCACGCCTGCGCCGTGAAGACGAGGCGACCGAAGAGCCCCCCGAGCCCGATCGGCCCCCCGGCCTGCGCTGGCCCGACGACCCGAAGGAGGTGCGCGCGCTGATGCACCACCGCCACGAGTCGATGGTGTACGGCTGCGACCTCAACGCCCGGGGATACGCCGACGTCGAGGCCTACCTGCGCTTCATGGACCGCGCCCGCACCGAGGCCATCGAGGCCGTCTGTAGCGACGCGGGGACCCCCTCGTGGCACGACAGCCACGTGGTCAACGTCTACAGGGTCCAGGCCCGCTTCGCGACCATCGCCCGCCTGGGCTCGAAGCTCGAGGTCCGCACCGGCCTGTCCGCGAGCAGCACCCACCGCGGCGCCTTCCGCCAGCGCATCATCGATCCCCAGCGCAAGCGCCTGCTCCTCGAAGGCCGGGTCGAGGTGGCCTTCCTGGACAGCGGCGGGCGCATGGTCCCGGTGCCCCCCAGCATGCCGGCCACGCCCGCGCCCGCGGAGCTGGCGTTCCGGGCCAGCCTGCGCCTGCCCCCGGTCTCCGCCTCCGAGTGGTTCCCCTTCCGCAGCCGCACCCGGGTGCACTTCGAGGACACCGACCTGCAGGGCATCACCTTCCACGTCTCCTACGTGCGCTTCGCGGAGCGAGCCCTGTTCGACCTGGTGCGCACCGTCTGGCCGGGCCTGGGCCTGACGGACTGGATGCAGCGCTTCAGGGTCAGCGTCTGCGGCCTGGATCTGCGCTTCCTGCGCCCGACCCGCCTGGGTGACCGCATCGACGTCTGGACCACGGTGCTGGACGTCGGCCGCCGCCGGATCGCCTTCGGTCAGCGCTTCATGCTGGCGGACACCGAGGACCTCACGGCGGATCTGGTCACGCTGGTGGAGTTCCGCGACGAGCGGGAGCGGGTCATCGCCCTGCCCCGCCAGGCCGCCGACATCGCCCGCGCCAACCTGCTGCGAGCCAAGGGTGCTCGCTAGCGACCGACCTCTTCCTCGATGACCTCGTCGGTGAAGTCCAGCAGCATGGGATCGAGCTCGAGGTCCAGGCTCTCGAGCACCGCCCGGCTGAGCAGCACCCGCGCGCCCTGGGGCCGCACCATCGGGAGGCTGCCGGGCTGTGCCCCGTCGTCGAGGATGCGGGTCGCCAGCTCCGCGGCCTGTTCGCCGGTGAGCCCGTAGTCGGGCACCACAGCCAGCAGCGCGCCGGACCGGGCGAGGGCCTCGGAGGTGGCGATGATGGGGATGCCGACGCGGTTGGCCTGCTCGCGGATGAAGCGGAAGTTCTCAGGGGTGAGGACCTCGGGGTCGTTGATGACGAGCAGCGCGTCGACCCGCTTCGAGATGCGGGTGCAGGCGCCGCGCACGTCGCGGTGGTCCTGGACCGAGGAGACGTCGAGCTCGAGCTCCGCGGCCCTCGCCGCGTCCCGCAGCTCCCGCACGGCCGGGTTCTGGTTGGTGAGGATCACGCCGATCTTGCGGACATCGGGCAGGAAGAGCTGCACCTGGCCCATCAGGGTGTCGTAGGGCACCTGGTAGCCCACCCCGGTGACGCCATCGCCCTCGAGGCCATAGCGCGACGGATCGGAGATCATGCCGTAGACCAGCGGGACGTGGGGCATCTCCTGGTGCGACATCCAGGCCGCCTTGGCGCCCAGGGCGAAGACCAGCGGGGGAGGATCGAAGCGCAGGCGGGTCACGATGTCCTTGGCCACCGCCCGCTCGCCCTCGATGTCCAGCACGGTGACCGGGCGGCCGAGGGTCTGCTCGAAGGCCTCGATGGGATCGTCGTAGACGGACAGGTCGTCGCTCTTGAGGACCACGACCGACTCGATGGCCAGGGCCGCGGGGGCCACGGCCAGGCCGAGCAGCAGCGCACCGCTGACGAGCAGCGAGCTCACGCGGTCGCGGGGGCGGTCAGCGGCGGCGCCGGGAGTCGTCATCCTGGGTCTCCCCTGTGGTGCCGTTGAAGGCACAGGTGGACAGCACGGGCTTGGTGGTCACGACCGTAGCCTGCTTCTCGCAGACCTGCCCTCCGGGGCCGTAGACCACGACGCTGTGGGCTCCGACCACGTGGGAGCCCCGGTAGGGCGTGGAGCCGACGGACTTGCCGTCGATGCTGACGGACAGGCCCTTGGGGGTGCTGTTGACCAGCAGCTGCCCCTTGGGGCCGTCGGCCGGGGGCGGATCCGGTTCGGCCGGCGCGGTCTCCACGGGCGGGTCCGGCTGCGCGACGGGCTCGGGCTCGACCGGCTCGGGGTCCCCGGCTCCAGACCCGGTGGCGTCCGCGACGGCATCCTCGGGCTCGGGGTCCGGGGCGGGCTCGGGCTCGACCGGCTCGGGATCGCTCGCCGGCGTGGGGTCGGCGGTGGTCGCGGGCTCCGGGTCGTTGGAGCTCGCTGGATCGCTGGTGCTCGGGCGTGTGGTGGCCGGGGGGGTGCGGGGGCTGGTCTGT
>CAYZVO010000087.1:7876-34012 GCA_964481655.1 uncultured Enterobacterales bacterium
GGGGGGTGCGGGCGGGGGGGGGGGGGGGGGGGGGGGCGCGGGCGCGGGGGGGCGGGCGCGCGGGGGTGGGGGGGGGGGCGGGGGTGGGGGGGGCGGGGGGGGGCGGGGGCTGGTCTGTTCGACCCGGTCCTCACCAGGATCGGGCGTGGGCTGGGCCTCGATCTCCATGGGCTCGACGTCGTCGGGATCGATCTCGAGGTCCGGCTCACCGACCAGGTCGGCGAGGGTGGTGGCGGGCTCGTCGTGAGCGGGACTGCCGTTGTTGAGCAGCAGCGCCAAGCCAGCCCCACCGAGCACGACCACCACACCCAGCAGCAGCGCGAGCAGCAGCAGCAGCGGCAGCAGGCTCCGCCGACGGGGCTCATCCTCGGGCTCGATGAGATCCCGGGGGATCTCCTGGGTGTTGCCCGTGTCGAGCTCGGAGGTGATCTGGGCCCCACCCAGGGTGTTGCCCGACACGTCGGCGGGCGGCACCGCGGGAGCGGTGATCACCCGGGAGACCGAGCGCGAGACCTCGCTGCTCGACTCGTGGTAGCCCTTCAAGCGCGCGGCGATGCCCTGGACCTGCTGGGGCGCCAGGCTCGCGACCAGCGCGGCCCGCTCCTGCTGTGTCGCCAGCCCACCGATGACCTCGGCGGCCTCTTCGACGCCCTTGCGGAAGGCCCGGGCGTCGGGGAAGCGCTGATCGCGATCCCGTGCCAGCGCGCGCTGGTGCAGGGCCTGCAGCAGCTCGCCGTCGGGGTACTCTGGCGGCACCTGGAGGTCCGGGATCTGCCCCATGACGATGCGGTGCATGATCTGCAGCTCGGTGAGCCCGTGGAAGGGGCCGACCCCCGCGACCAGCTCGTGCAACATCAACCCCACGGCGTACAGGTCCGTGCGACCGTCCAGGGAGACGTTGCCCTCGATCTGCTCGGGGGACATGTAGGCGAACTTGCCCTTGAGGCTGCGCCCCTGGGTCTTCTCGAGGCGATCCTCTGCCAGGGCCACGCCGAAGTCGATGACCTTGACCTCGCCGCGCATGGAGACCATCACGTTGCGCGGGTTGATATCCCGGTGGACCAGGTTCATGGGGCGGCCGAGGGTGTCGACCTTGGTGTGGGCGTACTGCAGCCCCCGCAGGACCTCGTGGAGCACCGAGAAGCAGAAGCGCAGGGGGAGCCGGTGGCCCAGGGCGTGGGCCGCCCGCTGCAGGGCCCGCAGATCGAGCCCCGGCACGTACTCCATGACCATGAAGAACTCTTCGCGGCCGGAGGCGTCGTCGCGCTGCTTGCCGAAGTCGTAGACCCCTACGATGTTGCCGTGGTGGAGCTCGGCGTTGATGCGCGCCTCGTCCATGAACATGCGGACATAGGACTCGTCCGCCAGGTTGCTCTGGGCGACGCGCTTGATGGCGACGAAGCGGACGAAGCTGGTGTCGTCCACACCGCGATGGGCCAGATCCACCTCGGACATGCCCCCCGCCCCGATGGGCTCGAGGAGGACATACTTTCCGTACTGGCGGGGATACCCGTTCACGTGGTGGTCTTCTCCGTGACCGACCGGTCCGGACCCAGTGTACACCCATCGTCACGTCGCGTGCTGCGCTGCAGCTTCGGAACGCCGCTGCGCAGGAACGCCACGAGCTTGAGGTAGTGGCCTTCGGGGTGTCCCGCGGCCACCGGGTGGTCCACCGGTTCGCGCGCCTGATGGATCTGCACCCAGGGCCCGCCGGCCTTGCCCATCCCGCGGCGGACGGCTTCCTGCCAGCGGTCTTCCCGGAGCCGGGCGGTACAGGAGGCCGTGACGAACACCCCGCCCCGGGCCACCATGCGCGCCGCGTGGGCGTTCAGGTCGCGGTAGGCAGAGCGCGCGGCCCCATCGGAGCGCGCGCCGTGGGAGAGCGAGGGGGGATCGTTGATCACCAGGCCCACCTGTCGCGGGGGACGCCAGGCGAAGGCGTCCGCCTGCTCGAACCCGTGGGCGTCGGGGTCCAGTCCGTTCAGCCGGAAGTTCTCGCGCGCGTCGGCCAGGGCCTCGGGGGCCTGGTCCACCGTGACGGTGCGCCCGGACCCCGCGGCGGCGGCGTGGACGGAGAAGCCCCCGTTGTAGCCGAAGAGGTTGACCACCTCGCGCCCCCGGGACCAGCCAGCCACCCGGTGACGGTTCTCGCGCTGGTCCAGGAACAGGCCGGTCTTCTGGCCGGCGGCGGGGCGCACCAGGAAGCGCAGGCCGTGCTCCCGGACCACCAGGGCCTCCGCGGGCGCGGGGCCCGCCAGCTGGACGAGGCCACGGTCGCCGTCCACCCGCTGCACCCCCAGGCGTCGGACCACGGAGCTCACACCGGGCCGTCGCTCGAGCGCGGCCACCAGCCGCTCCAGCCAGGGCACCCAGGCTTCGCTGTAGAGCCGGATCACCGCCAGCTCGGCGTAGCGGTCCACCACCACCCCGGGGAGGCCGTCCCCGGCGCCGTTGACCAGCCGGAAGGCGTCGGTGTCGGGGGGCAGGGCGGCGCTCCGCCAGGCCGCAGCGGCGTGGATGCGCTGGGGGATCAGCTCATCGATGGGGAGCGGATGCCGGCCCCCGGACCCGCACGAGGATGGCGCCGCGATCCGCGAGGCCGAAGGCCACGGGCCTCCCGCGTCCGTCCACCAGCCGCACCGGCGTGCCCGGCGCTGGCAGGTCGCGCACACCGCCGCGGTACACCCAGGGGTGGCCGCGGGCCACGGGGCCGATGGCGTCGCGCTCGAGGACCAGCGAGTCCAGGGGTTCCTCCGCTCTCCAGCAGCCGTCGACAGAGAAAGTGTCGAGCCCTCGAATAATAGCGGACCCGTCGCGTCGGGGGGCAGTGAACGCGAGCCGTCCCCTCGAAAAGATGGTCAACCCCCAGGAGACTTCGATGAGCCGCACCCTGATCACCGCCGCCCTGCTCGCCACGTCCGCCTGCGTCGTCTACGACAGCGACACTCGGCCGCCCCCCGTGAACTATGCCCCCGACATCGTCTGGGCCGAGTCCGGCTGCTTCTGGGACAACGGCGCGTACGACTGGATCTGGTACTTCGACGCCGACGTCACCGACCCCGATGGCATCACCGATGTGTGGGAGGTCTACGCCGATGTGTTCGACGAGCGCAGCGGTCAGCTGGTGGACAGCTTCCTGTTGAGCGACTTCGGTGGTGGGTTCTGGTCCACCGAGTGGATGCAGTACCAGACCTGGCTGGACTGCTCCTACGGTGGCTACGTGGTGGACTTCGTGGCCTACCCCCCCCCCGCCGCCACCCCCCCCTCCCCGGCCTACCCCTACCCGCGCGGGGGGCGCCGCCGGCCGCCGCGCCCCCCCCCCCCCGCCCCCGGCGGGGGGTTCGCCGCTGAAGGGGGCAGAGCCGAGGGCGATGAGACCGTGCTGGACGGGGTCTCCGGCGAACCTCGAAAAACTTCTCGACAAACAACCCTTGACCTGGCAAGATTAGCCGTAAGACACAGGGCCACCTGTGCAACCGCTGATCGGTCCCCCCCGCCCCCCGCCGGCGCCCCCCCCCCCCCGCCCCCCCCCCCCCCCCCCCCCCCCCGGCCGGCCCCCCCCCCCCTCCCCGATGATCGCCGACCCCACCGTCGCTCCCGACCGGAGCCCCTCGGTCACTCTGGATGCCGCAGCGCAACCACCGGTGCTGCTGCTGTGCGGTGACGCGAGCTGGGCGGAGATCCGCCAGGATCTGCGGGTGGTGCTCGAGCCGGTGGCCGCGACCTGGGCGGGCGTCGAGGCCCACCTCGATCTCGGCGAGCGCGAGCCTGACCTGTTCGACCTGCGTCGGCTGGTCCACGTGCTGAAGGACGACTTCGACATCAACGTCGTCGGCCTGCGCTGCCTCGAGGACGCCCTCGAGCGCTTCGCCGAGCGGGAGCTCAAGGTGCCCCTGCACCTGCACAGCCCCGAGCCCGAGGCGGACGCCGGCGAACCCGAGGCCGACAGCGAGGATCTCCCCGACGAGCCCAGCCTCGAGGCGGAGCCAGACACCAGCTCGAGCCCCGTGGGCCCGAGCGGCGCGGCGCTGCGCATCGTCCACCGCACCCTCCGGGGCGGCACGGTGCTCCGCCACGCCGGCGATCTCATCCTCTACGGCGACGTGAAGCCCGGAGCGGAGATCATCGCCGGTGGCAGCATCACGGTCCTGGGCACGCTGACCGGCGTGGCCCACGCGGGCACCCGCAGCGGTGACCGAGCCTGGGTCCTCGCCTCCACCATGGGCCGCGCCCAGATCCGCATCGGGCAACGCATCTCCATCTCCGAGCCGTCCCCCGACGCCAGCCCGCAGGCCCCTGGCCCCGCGATCGCGTCGGTCCTGGACGGCGCCATCGTCATCGAGCCCTACCGAGGCCGCCTGCCTCGCAACGCCAGCACAAGGAGCGACGCATGAGCCAATGCATCGTGATCACATCGGGCAAGGGGGGCGTGGGTAAGACCACGACCACCGCCAACCTGGGGGTCTCCCTGGCCCTCCTGGGCAACCGCGTGGCCGTGGTGGACGCCGACATCGGCCTCCGCAACCTCGACGTGGTGCTCGGCCTCGAGAACCGCATCGTCTACGACCTCGTCCACGTGATCGAGGGTGAGTGCAAGCTGAAGCAGGCGCTCATCAAGGACAAGCGTGTCGATGGCCTCTCGCTGCTGCCCGCGGCCCAGACCCGGGACAAGACCGCGGTCTCCCCGGACAAGATGCGCCGCCTCGTGGCCCAGCTCAAGGAGAGCTTCGACTACGTGCTGGTGGACTGTCCGGCGGGCATCGAGCAGGGCTTCAAGACCAGCATCGCCGGCGCGGACCGCGCCCTGATCGTCACCACGCCCGAGGTCAGCGCCATCCGCGACGCCGACCGCATCATCGGCCTGGTGGAGGCCGCGGAGATGCCGGAGCCGGAGCTCATCGTGAACCGCTACCGCCGCGACATGGTCCGCGCGGGCGACATGATGGACAAGGACGACATCCTCGAGATCCTGGCCATCCCCCTCATCGGGCTCATCCCCGAGAGCGAGGAGGTCATCATCAGCAGCAACCGGGGCCAGCCGGCCGCCATGGACGCCGACTCCAAGGTCGGAGAGGCCCTGCGTCGCGTCGCCCGCCGGGTGCACGGTGAGACGGAGGTCCCCTTCGCCGCCCTCGAGCAGGACGACGGGTTCTGGCTGTCCTTCAAGCGCTGGATGGGCCTCGCCCCGGCTCGGGAGGTGGCGGGATGATGCACCTCATCAACAAGTTCTTCGGCAAGCACACCAGCTCCAAGGAAGACGCCAAGCAGCGGCTCAAGTTCCTGCTCATCCACGACCAGGTGGACATGACCCCCGCCCAGCTCGAGGCCATGAAGGCCGAGATCATGGAGGTCATCGGCCGCTACATGGACGTCGAGCAGGACGACACCGTGTTCAAGCTCGAGCGCCTGCAGGACAAGGTCGCCCTGGTCAGCTCCGTGCCGGTCAAGCGGGTCACCGCCCGCTCCGCGGCCCAGGCGGTCTAGGGCAGTCCTCGAGTCCTCCCGCGGCGGCCGGGCTCCGGCAGGCGTGGAGCTTCCGCCTCGAACAGCATCTCCGCCGGATCCTCTGGGTCCGGCGGTCGCTCGTTCAGGAACAGCACCCGCTCGGGCAGGATGCCCCGCAGCCGCTCCGCCACCTCGCGGGTGACCACCCGGTAGGTGGGCTCCCCGAAAGACACCGAGCAGACCACCGCCAGACGCCCGGCCCGCAGCTGCTCCGCGAGCTTGCGGGGCAGATCGAGGCGGTTGAGGACCACGCCGCCCGGGGTGCGGTGCCAGAAGCGCTGGGGTCCCGGCTTGGACAGCAGGGCGTGGTGCTCCACGATCTGGTTGGCGCGCAGGCTGCGGGCGGCGGCCTCCTGGGCCTCCTGGCTCTCCTGGCGCCGGACGAGCTTGGCCTCGATGGCCTCCCGGCGGCGCTGCTCGGCCGCCGCGCGCTCCTGGCGCTTGACGTCCTTCTTGGAGCGGCGCTTGGACTGCTTCTTCTTGCGCTTGCGCTTGAGGTCGCGCTCAGCGGCCTGCTTCTGCTTCTTGCTGACGACGCCGGCCTTCAGCAGCTGGTCGCGCAGGGACATCTCAGCCTCCGCAGTGCCCTACCAGGCCTCGGCCGCGGCCCGGAAGGGGCTCTTGGGCTTGGCCGCCGCGAGGTAGCGCTTCAGCTGGGCCTTGGCGCGCCGCTTGCTGCCGTGATCCCGCTCGAGGCAGGCGAAGTGCCAGTGCACCTCGGCCCGGGGCCGCTTGGAGCCCGCCAGGGCCTCGAGCTTCTCCCGCGCCCGCGGAGCGTCGCCGGCGAGCAGGGCCAGCACGCCGCGCACATAGCTGGCGGCGGGGCGCTCCGAGAGGCCCGGCTCGATGAGTGTGAGCAGCTGACGGGCCACCGGCTGCAGATCGAAGCTGGCGAGGGAGAGGGCGTCGATGCACTCCGGGAGCTCTTTCTCGGACAGCCGCCCGAAGGAGCGCTGGCCCAGCTGGAGCAGGTCGACGTTCTCCTGGTTGTCGTACCAGCCGCGGAGCACGCGGGTCGGCTGCGGGCCCGCGAGCATGAAGGCATCGCTGGCCAGGCCGTCGGGCTCGAGGGTCCAGGGCACCAGGCCGTGGTCGAGCTCCAGCAGCAGGGTCGAAGGCAGCACGATCAGGGTCTGCTCCGCTCCGCGCACGGCCCGCTGCTCCCCACAGTCCAGGCCGCGGTCGACCCAGCATCCGAGCAGGTGTTCGCTGCCGAGCCGTTCGGGGAACTCGGCGAGCAGCTCGTCGAGCTGCACCAGCCAGCGCTCTTCGAGGCGGCCGGCGAGATCCTCGACCAGCGGTCGCAGCGACCACAGGCCGGTGCGATGAGCCACCCGGGCGACCCCCAGCAGGGCGTCGGAGCGCAGGCGCCGTTCCTTCAGCAGCTCGCCCAGGGTGCGCGCCACGATGGGCGCGCCGTTGACCGTGCCGGAGCCTGCGAGGCGCTCGAGCCCCACCAGGGCGCCGGTGCGCACATCGACGCGCGGGTCCTTGACGCCCCGGGCGATGTTGCGCACCACCGCGGCCTCGCCGGCGCAGGCCAGGACCTGGAACAGCCCGGTGTTGCGCCGGGGGTCGATGCCGCGGAGGTGGCGGATCAGGGCGGTGCGGCGCCCGGCGTCGATGCCATCACGGCGATGCTCGAGGCGATAGCGCGCCAGGACATCGGCCGCGGCGCTGGCGGCGGCGAGGCGCACCCCGGGGGACTTGTCCTCCAGCGAGAGCCGGACCAGCACGTCCAGGACCGCGGCGTCGCCGATGCGGCCGAGCTGGCGCACCGCCTCGGCGCGCTCCGTGATGCCTCCGCTCTCCAGGTTGGCCAGGGCGTCGGCTTGCTTGGTCATGGAGCCTCCCCGAGGGGGTCGTGCCGTGATGGTCTCGTGGTCGACGAGCAGTTCGCGTATCAAGCTGCCTGGGGGGGCGCGACCCGGCGCGGCCTCGAATACCGAGCGGGTCCCCCGCCGTCCAAGGCGATATCGGTTCGTGACCCCTGGAGGTTCCATGAAGCCCGCGCTGATCTCGTCCCTGTTGGCCCTCTCCATGGCGGGCTGTGGCCCGAGCATCCTCAGCCAGTACGAGGACGCCAAGCTCGAGGCCCTCGCGGATCCGGGGGCCGCGCCCGCCAGCTGGACCGCCGACGGCGAGCTGGGCATCTCCTGGGATCTGGTCACGGCCCTGGCGGTGCGCGAGCTGCAGCAGCGCCTCGAGAGCCCCGACAGCACCCTGAAGATCCAGCTGCCCCTCGGCGCCACGGCCACCATCGTGCCCGATGTCGAGCTGAAGGACACCACCGTGGGTCCGGCCAAGGCCTGTGAGGCCTGCGTGAAGGTCGAGGCGGGCTTCGACGGCGAGCTGGACTGGACCCTGGGCTCCCTCGACGGCGCCGTCCCTATCGACATCGACGTCACCTCCGTGCTGGAGGTGGCCACCCGCGAGAGCGGCGACAGCACCGTCGTCGAGGCCACCATGCGCCGCGCGTCGGTGACGCTGCCGGAGGGCCTGCAGGTCAACCGGCTGCGGGTCGACCTCGAGGGCCCGCTGATCGAGTGGCTCGAAGATCGTATCGAGCAGGAGTTCCCCCCCGTCCCCCTGGCCGAGATCGGCGACGAGGACCTCCCCGTGCGGGCCCTGCGCCTGGCCGCGGAGCAGCGCTACCTGCAGATCGAGGTGCTCACCAGCTCCCCGGTCCGCAGCGGGACGGCGCTGGTGCCCAAGGCCACGGGTGACTGGTACCTGGCCTTGGACGAGACCGTGCTGCTGGGCCTGGCGCGGCGCGAGGCCTTCGAGGCAGGCGAGCTGGACTACGAGGTCTATGCGGACCCCCGCAGCCTCCACGTGGACCACCAGGCCTTCACCATGGGCCTGCGGCTGTGGCGGCTGGCCGGCGCCGGCTGGTGGCGGGACTACCAGGTCAGCGGCACCCTGAGCCTGGAGGACGGCGAGATCGGGCTGGAGCCCAAGACCGTGGTCGAGCAGGAGGCCAGCCGCGGCGCCGCCTTCGTGGACCCCCTCGCGCTCCTGGCGCAAGGCATCATCCTCGACACCATCGAGGACGCCCTGCGCATCGCCCGGCCCGCCGAGCTGTCCGAGCCCATCGGGGGCGCGAAGCTCGTCCTCACCGTGGACAGCGCCAGCGGAGGCAACGGCGCCTTGTCGCTGAAGGGCTCCGCCACCATCGAGGAGAAGAGCAAGGGCGGGAAGCAGAAGCAGACCAAGAAGAAGAAGGCGAAGGGCAGCCGCGGCCAGCGCTGAGCCGGAGTGCCCGGAGCGCCGGGGTGCGGTAGGCTGATCACTCCCACCGTCCGACGACATCATGCCCACCAAGACCCGCACCAGCGTTCCCCGACGCCTGCTCTTCAGCCTGGTCATGCTGGCCATCGTGCTCGGCACCGCCGAGGGCCTGGCGCGGCTGCTGGGGGGCGAGGTGGTCGAGCAGGCCGCCAGCCCCCTGCCGGTGGGCGAGGACGGCGACACCAACCTGCTGGGCAACCCCTTCCTGCTCTACGAGATGGCCCCGGGGGAGCGCTACGAACAGGACATCAGCATCGCCATCAACAGCTTCGGCCTGCGCGGCCCGGAGTGGGGCACCGACAAGCCCGCCGGCGTTCGCCGCGTGATGGCCCTGGGGGACTCGAGCGTCTACGGCTTCGGGGTCGAGGACGACGAGGTCTTCACCGCCCGCATGGACCAGGCCCTGGGCGACAGCGTCCAGGTGATCAACTCCGCCGTGCCCGGCTACTCCACCTACCAGACCATCAACCTGCTGCAGATCCGCTCCCTCTCCCTCCAGCCCGATCTGATCCTGATCGGCTGCATCTGGTCGGACAACAACTTCGACTCGTTCGTGGACCGGGAGCTGCTGGCCGCCTACTCGAGCTTCCGCAACCGCCACGCGCGCACGCTGCACGGTCTGCTGTCCAGCTCCGCCCTCTACACCATCCTGGACTACAAGCTGCGGGTGCTGCGCACCTTCCCCGAGGAGCGCCGCGTCGGCTGGATGGTCGGTCGAGGCGAAAAGATCGGCGAGCGCAGGGTCTCCATCCAGGAGTACGCCCACAACCTCGAGACCATCGTCGAGCTGGCCCACGCCGTCGCGGCGGAGGTGGCGTTCATGGTGCTCCCCAACCGCGAGGACCTCACCACCACCTACGAGTCCGGCGCGGCCTGGGATCCCTACCGCCAGGTGATGCGCGACACGGCGACCCGTCACGGCGCGCCGGTCATGGAGCTCCCCGAGCACTTCATCGCGAGCGACATCGACGCCGAGCAGCTGTTCCTCGACGAGATGCACCCGACCGCCCTCGGCCACCGGCTCTGGGCCGAATTGGCCGTCGCCACCCTGGCGGAGCGGGAGTGGCCCAGCGGCGGGGACCTCGAGCGCGATCCCCGGCCCGGCCCGGTGGGCAGCTACGAGGATCCCTTCGTCGGCCAGGACCACGCCCCGCCGCCGGACGCTGACGGTCAGACCGGGGATCCGGGGGAGCACGACCGCCAGGCCACCGCCTCGGGCCGGATCACCGGCGTCGTCACGGTGCCCGATGCCTACCAGGGCAAGCCGGTCCAGCTCGACGCGCTGCTGCAGAGCAGCGGCCAGCCCACCATCCTGGGGACCCAGCGCCTAAGCGGCGGCGGGAGCTTCGAGCTGCTGCTCAACGAGCTGGCGGATCGGGTCGTGCTCATCGCCTACATCGACACCAACGGCGACGGACCCGGCCCCGGTGACATCCGCATCGACCTGTTCCCCGAAGGCCTGGAGCTGCCCACCGACGGCCTGCTCGAGGGGCTGGAGATCGATCTGGCCGCGGGTTCGGCGACCGAGACCTTCGCCGAGGGTGAGCAGGCTCCGACGCCTGCCGACGCCCCCGCCCAGCCCCAGCAGCCCCGGGAGGGCGGTCCCATCGTGACCGACCAGCCGAGCGTCCAGAAGGAGTCCCCATGAGCCGCCTCGCGCTGTTCCTGGTTCCCCTGGTGGCCTGCGGGGGAGAGACCCCGCCCGCGACCGAGCCCACCCCCCTCCCCAGCGCGTCCGAGCTGCACAGCTACGCCGACGACAACCCCGTCGGTGAGGCCGCCGGCGCCGGGCCACGCCTGGTCGCCGAGTCCACCACCCCCACCACCGAGGGCATCCGCGTACCCCCGCCGGATGTCCACCGACGCCAGGGGCCCCTGGTGGACCTGCTCGGTGAGGGCTGGGTCACCCACGACGGCGACCTGGCGGTGCTGGCGGTGGCCCGCGGTGACGCTGGACACGAGCTCGAGCTCATCGACGTGCAGGGCACGGTCAAGGCCACCCTGCCCTTCCCCGGCTACCCCGACGAGGCCTGGTGGTCGCCGCGCTGGTCCCGCTCCGGGCGCTACCTGGCCCTGGGTGTCATGTCGGGGGATCTGGTCGACGTGACCATCTACGACGTGCAGACGGGCGCCTCCACGGAGATCGCCCGCCTGGCCGCCGGCTACGCCTGGTCCAACGCCACGGACCTGGGGGTCATCTCCTACTGGCCCGAGGCCAACGCCCCCTTCGACCAGCCGCAGTTCCACTTCCACCGCCCGGACCTGGGCCGCACCTGGTGCCCGCTGGCGCCGGGCGAGGACACCGGCTGGGTGTTCACGGGCTTCACCGCCATCGGCGAGGTGCTCCACCGGGAGCACCGCCGCGGCACCGGCGGAGAGTTCGAGTGGGACCCCGTGGGCGAGCGCAGCGAACGCCTCACCCCCCAGCCACCGCCGAACGCCGACACGGTCGCGCCTGCGGAAGCCCCGGTCACGGACCTGCGGGGCTGGTAGCGAAGATCAGTAGCGCCTCGCTCCCTGGGCACCGACACCCAGGGACGGCAGGTTGCGCATGATCACCCAGCCCGCGACGAAGATCAGGAACCACCAGCTCAGCCACAGGGCCGCCACGCCCAGCAGCGCCGCGAAGGCCACCGAGACCACCGCGACGATCTTGTCCACGCGGGCGGGGGCGCCGCCCATCCAGACCAGCGTGCTGTCCAGCAGGCTGCCGCCGTCCAGCGGCCGCATGGGCAGCAGGTTGAACAGGCTGAAGACGATGTTGACGTAGGCCAGGTCCTCGAGCACCACCGCCAGCAGACCGACGGGGCTCATGGTCGAGGCGCCCTCGGTCAGCCCCGTCAGCAGCAGCAGGACGTACAGGGCGATGGACAGACCGCCGAGGATCAGGCCCGCGGCCGGCCCCGCCGCGGTCACGAGCATGGCCCGCC
Organism: uncultured Enterobacterales bacterium; assembly: GCA_964481655.1. Lineage (GTDB taxonomy): Bacteria > Myxococcota_A > UBA796 > UBA796 > JAFGLY01 > CALDOK01. The sequence continues at coordinate 19,603 of CAYZVO010000087.1, forward strand.
CGGGGGTGGGGCGGCGGCTGTAGCGGGCGAAGCCCAGGAAGCCCAGCAGCTCGATCTGGATGGGCCCCAGGCGGAACGCCCGGGCCATCAGCGCGTGCCCCAGCTCGTGGATCAGGATGGATCCGAACAGCACCAGCGCCCAGATCACGCCGGTGGCCAGGCCGGAGGGCCCGCCGGAGGCGTTGGTGAGGACGATGAACCCGAACACGATCCAGGCCACCGGGTGGATGATCACCGGGAAGCCCAGGAGGCGGAAGTGGAGGTTCTTCATGGTCTGTGGCTCCTTCCCTGACGACCCTCGGGGGCGTCCGGTTCGTCCTCATCGTCCCGCTGCTCGTCGACGATCTGGTCGTCGCTCACCGAGAACCAGTCCAGCGCGATGGCCCAGCCCAGCCCGCCGAGCAGGAACAGCAGCGTCGCGGCTCCCACGCTGATGTCCAGCATGCGGTGCTTGCGCTGGAGGTTGCGCACCAGCTCTTCCTGGCGCTGCTCGAGCAGGTGCACCAGCTCCCGGCGTTGCCGCAGGTGCAGATCGAGGGCCTCGAGGGGATCGTCCCGCAAGGGCACGCCCGGCTCGGCGGCCAGGATGGCCTCGAGGCTGCGCTGGGGTGGCGGCGCGGGTCGCTCCCCGAGGAGCGCAGCCAGCTGGGCGCGCATGGGGTGCTCGAGCTCGCCGGCCTGCGCCAGCTGTGTCATGGCCCGTTCGACCGCCTCGCCCCAGGGTTCCTCCCGCAGTTGCACCAGCAGCCCATACAGCGCGTCGTGCAGCGGCATGGTGTGGGGGTGCTCCCGGTGGAGCTCGAGGCCGTCGATCAGGGCCTCGACCTCGTCGATTCCGGGCAAGCTGCGCTCGGGGGTGGGGTCGATGGTGGGCTCCGGGGGCGGGGTCGCCGGGAACATGGTCACGGGGGAGAGGCGGGACAAGGGGAACAGAGGCTTGGACGCAGCGCGGCCGAGAGACCGGACAGCGCTTGACACCCCCTGCACGAGACGGTAGTTGGGCGGGCCGCGCGCTCCCGGGTTCTCGGGGCGCCAAGATCTATATGGAGTGCACCATGGCTTCCAACACCAAGGTCACCGAGTACCGTCGCAAGCTCCGTCGGTCCAAGGCCGGCCGCAAGGCCAAGAACCAGCGCGCCGCCCACGGCACCACCCCGGTGTTCCCGATCCACACCCCGGAAGCCGACGCCAACGCTCCGGCGCAGGTCTCGCCGAAGGTCAAGGACGACTAGCGCCTCGGCCGACCGAGCTCGACCACAAGCCCGCTGAGCAGCGCCTCCACCACGAGGCGTGGGGGGACGTTCAGCCGCAGCCGGCTGCGGGCGTCTTCGAGACCCCGCTCCATGCGCTCCACGCCGCTGGGCCACAGCCGCCCCGCCCAGTCCTGGGCGATCTCGAGCTGTGACACGTCGAGCACGCGCTCGGGTTGACCGGCCGCGCAGCAGACGGTGTCCCGCAGCAGCAACTCGAGGGCGTCGAGGCACAGCCCCACCCGGGGCTCCCAGGCGGAGCGGGGGGAGGCGCTGAGCTTCTCGGCGTACTTGAACAGGCCCTTGGGGCCTCCCTCCAGGGCCTCGAGCAAGGCCTCGCGGGCCGCGGCCAGATCCTCGAGCCGGCCCGAGCCCAGCTGCAAGGCTTGGCCGGGGGAGCCCAGGGACAGCCGCGCCAGGCGCGCGGGATCGTCGACACCCCGGCCGGCGAGCCAGGGCTCGAGCTCGCCCAGGGGCACGGAGCGAAAGCGCACCCGCAGGGAGCGGGAGATGACCGTGGGCAGCAGGCTGGCGACCCTGGCGGTGACCAGGATCCAGCCGGTGCCGGCCGGGGGCTCCTCGAGGGTCTTGAGCAGCGCGTTGATGGCCTCGACCCGCACCAGGTCCACGGGATCGACGATGATGAAGCGCCGCCGGGCGCTGTGGCGATGCAGCGCGAGCTTGCGCAGCACCTCGCGCACCTGATCGACCGTGATGGTGCCCGAGGCCTTGCCGGGATCCGGGGTCAGCTCGATGACGTCGGGGTGCTGTCCCGCGGCGATGCTGCGGCAGGGGCGGCAGGCGGTGCAGGGGAGCGGACCGCTGGGGTCACCCTCGCAGTTGGCCGCCATGGCCAGCCGCAGGGCGACGGTGGCCTTGCCGACGCCGGTTCGCCCCTCGAAGAGGTAGCAGTGGTGGAGCCGATCGCTGCGCACCGCAGCCCAGAGCTGCTCACAGACCCGCTGCTGCCCCAGGATGTCATCGGTGCCCGCAGCCACGCTGGGGCGCTCGCCGTGCTCGCGCATACCCACAGGCTATCCCGTTCCGCCGCCGAGCAGGCGGCGTTCGTGGGCCTTGAGCGTGTTGCGGCTCAGGCCGAGCAGCAGCGCCGCGGCCTTGCGGTTGCCGCCGGTGCGGGCCAGCACCGCGCGCAGCAGCGGTCGCTCGGCGCCGTCGAGCACGAGGCGGTGCAGGGTGAGGTCGCCGCCGGGCTCGTACAGCTCCACGACACGCCGGATGGGGGTCTCCACCAGATCCTCGAAGGCCGCGGCGGCGCCGACGGCGGCGGCGTCGGCGCTGGGATCCACCAGGCGACGGACCTCGGCGGGGAGGTGGCGGGGCAGGATGAGGGAGCGGTCCACGGCGCTGACCATGGACAGCGCGAAGGTCTCGAGCTCCCGGGCGTTGCGGGGCCAGCGGTAGCTGTGGACCAGCGCCCAGGTGGCCTTGCCCAGGCGCCGGCGGGGCAGGCCCAGGGCCTTGCGGTGTCGGTCCACGTACAGCAGCGTGAGCTTGTGGAGCTCGTCGGGGCGCTCGCGCAGGGGCCGCAGGTGCAGCAGGGCCCACTGCCCGAAGCCCGTGGGGAGCCGCTGGCGCGTGCCCGCGATGACCCGCCAGCCCTGCCGCTGGGCCCGATGGCAGACGTCGAGCAGCTGGTCCAGGGGCCAACCATCGTGCAGGGGCAGGTAGAGGGTCCCGCGCCGGCTCCCGGCGTCGGCCTCGGCGTTGGGGCCGTCGCCCTCGAGGGTGCTGCGGGAGCCGGGGGTCTTGAGGGTGATGAACGACCCACCGCCCCCCAGCCGGTGGATGGCCTTGGCCACCCGCATCTTGCCGGTGCCGCGCTCGCCGAGGATGCAGACGGGCAGGGGCGAGCGAGCCAGCTTGGCCAGGGCGCTCAAGGGCTTGGGCCCCACCCCCAGCAGCTGCAGCAGCTTGAGCTCGTCCTTGGGCACGGCCGGCCCGGCGAGGCGCCGCGCGAGCCGGGTGAGCTTGTGACCGGGAACCAGCTCCGCCAGCGGCTCGATGCTGCCGCGGACCGTGCGCAGCTCCGGCCCGCCGGTCAGCGTGGCCGCCAGGCGCAGGAGCAACGGACCCGCGTCCTCGGCCAGCTGCAGCGGCGGGCTGTGGGCGTCGATGAGCACGAGCCGGGTCTCCTGCTGGGCCACGGCTTCGATCAGGCGGGGCCAGCTGGAGACGGAGGCCACCGCGTGCCCACCCTCGAGCAGCTGGGTGGACAGCGCCTCGCGCAGGGTCTCGTCCTGGGTGGCGATGACGATCTGGGCCACGGACACACGCTCCCGGCGGGCCGCGCACGCTCGCTCGTGCGGGGCGGTGATGCTATCTTCGCCCTCCCTCCGCGTCACTCCCAGGCTCGCATGTCCCCCATGCCCACTGCCGCAGCCTTCGCGCTGCTCGCCTCGTGCGCCACGGTTCCGGTCCACGCCGAGCCCGAAGCTCCCGCCGCCTCGAGCTGGGATCAGCCGGCGGCCGAGCCAGGCGAAGGCTCCCTGTGGGACTACGTCGAAGAAGCCATGGACGGGCAGCCCCCCAGCCCCGATGTGGTCGAGGCCAGCGGCGAGCTGGCCGAGCAACGCAGCGCCGAGCTCGACTTCCTCGAGGTGGTCGAGGGCCGCGGGCTCGAAGAGGCCATGGACTGGTACCGCGATCCCCTCGCCTACCTCACCGAGGACCCCCTCTTCCTCGATCGCCTCGACCCCGACGAGTTCGACCTGCCCCTGGTGATCAACGACGAGGTCGAGCTGTGGATGCGCTACTTCCTGGGTTCCGGGCGCAAGTACTACGCCCGCTACCTGGCCCGCTCCACCCGCTACCGGCCGATGATCGAGGCCGAGCTGGCCGCCAGGGACATGCCCCAGGACCTCTTCTACCTGTCGATGATCGAGTCGGGCTTCAGCCCTCAGGCCTACAGCAAGGCCAGCGCGGTGGGCCTGTGGCAGTTCATGGCCCCCACCGCCCGGGCCTACGCCCTCCGGGTGGAGTGGTGGGTGGACGAGCGCCGCGACCCCGAGCTGGCCACCAAGGCCGCCGTCGAGCACCTCGAGGATCTCCACGAGATGTTCGACGACTGGTACCTGGCCGCGGCGGCGTACAACGCCGGCCCCGGGCGGGTGCGCGGGGCCATGCGCAAGTCCGGTGGCAGCGACTACTGGGCCATCGCCCAGCCCGGCGTGCTGCCCCGGGAGACCCGCAACTACGTGCCCAAGCTCATCGCCGCGGCCATCATCGGGCACCACCCCGAGCGCTACGGCTTCACCGGCATCGAGTACCAGCCGGCCATCGCCTACGACACGGTGGACGTGGCGCACTCGAGCTCGGTCGAGGCCCTGGCCGGCTGCGCCGAGCTGGACGAGCCCGGCTTCCTGGAGCTCAACCCCGCGCTGCGCCGCTGGGCGCTCCCCCCGGAGCCCGAGCACTACGCCGTGCGGGTCCCGCCGGGCCGCGCCGGCGACTTCGAGGCCTGCGTCGCCGCCATCCCGCCCTCGGAGCGGGTCTCGTTCATGCGCCACACGGTGGCCCGGGGCGAGAGCCTGGGCTCCATCGCCAGCCGCTACGGCGTGAGCGTGGACGCCATCGTCCGCATGAACAAGATCGTCAACCGCAACCGCATCTACGTGGGCACCGAGCTGGTCATCCCGGTGCCCGGCGCCGGGGGCGCGACCGCGGCCTCGACGGGCAGCCCGGTGTCCAGCGCCAAGCCCGCCCCCACCACCTGGCACACCGTGCGATCCGGCGAGAACCTCGCGAGCATCGCCAGCAAGTACGGCGCCACGGTGCAAGAGCTCATGTCCTGGAACGATCTCGGCGATCCCGACAAGATCCAGGCCGGCCAGCGCCTGCGCGTGGGCGCCGGGACCCCGTCTGGAGACACCACCGTCAGCTACACGGTCCAGCCCGGCGACACCCTGTCGGGCATCGCCACCCACTTCGGCGTGAGCGTGTCCCAGCTGCAGAAGGACAACGGCATCCGCAACGCCGGCGAGATCAAGGTCGGCGATGTGCTCGAGGTCTCCACCGAGAGCGCGGGATGGATCAGCTACACCGTGAAGAAGGGCGACAGCCTGGGCGCCATCGCCCGGCGCCACGGCTGCACGGTGTCCGACCTGCAAGCCTGGAACGGGCTCGACTCCAGCACCATCCACCCCGGTCAGCAGCTGCGCATCCAGCGCTGATCCGCAGAGGGCTCCGCCATGATGGACGCCGAGCAGGCCATCGCCGCCCTCACCGGCGACGTCGTCACCCTCCCGACCAGGACGGTCCCGCTGCTGCAGGCCCACGGCCGCACCCTGGCGGCTCCGGTGGTCTCGCCCCTGTCCGTGCCGCCCCTGGACAACAGCGCCATGGACGGCTTCGCCGTGCGCGCAGCCGACCTCCACAGCCCACCCACGGTGCTCGAGGTGGTGGCCACCACCTACGCCGGTGACCCTCCCGCTGCCGGGGTCGGCGCCGGGCAAGCCGTGCGCATCATGACCGGCGCCGCGATGCCAGCGGCGGACGCCGACGCCGTGATCAAGGTCGAGGACACCCGGCCGCTGCCCACCGACGGGGCGCTGGAGCGGGTGGAGATCCTGACCGACACCACCCCGGGGAGCTTCGTGCGCCGCGCGGGGGAAGACATCCAGCGCGGCCAACGGGTCCTCGACGCCGGGACGCTCATCCACGCCGCCAACCTGGGCCTGCTGGCGTCCCTGGGCATGGCCGAGGTCCCGGTGGTCCGCCGACCCAGGGTGGCGGTGCTGTCCACCGGCGACGAGCTGGTGAGGCCCGGCGAGCAGCCCCGGCCCGGACAGATCTTCAACTCCAACAGCTTCAGCCTGCTGGGGCTGGTCCGCGAGGCTGGCGCTGTGCCCATCGACTGCGGCATCGCCGCCGACGATCTCGACGCCACCCGCGCCGCCCTGCGCGAGGCCGCCCAGGCCGACCTGCTCATCACCACCGGCGGGGTGAGCATGGGTGAGAAGGACTGGGTGCGCACCGCCCTCGAGGCCGAGGGCGCGGAGCTGTGGTTCTGGAAGGTGGCGGTCAAGCCCGGCAAGCCCGCCGCGTTCGGGCGCCTGGGCGACTGCCGCATCTTCGGCCTGGCGGGCAACCCCGTCTCCTGCATGGTGGGCTTCTACCAGTGGGTCCGGCCGGTGCTGCGGCTGATGCTTGGAGACCCCCGGCCCCACCTGCCGGTGCTGGACGCGGTGGCCGGCGAGCCCATCCGGAAGCGCCCCGGGCGCGCATGGCTGGAGCGGGTGGTGCTCGAGCAGGAAGGCGACGGCCGCGTCGTCGCGCGCCGCACGGGCAGCCAGTCCTCCGGCGTGCTCAGCTCCATGTCCCGAGCCCACGGGCTGCTCCTGCTCGGGCGGGACTCCCCCGGGGTCGAGCAGGGCGCGCAGGTGCGGGTGATGGTCCTGGACTGGGGCTTCACCCACGGCGCCGAGCCCAACTACGGCTGGTAGCCCACCGCCCACCCCCACCCTGGCCGCCCCGGCGTTATGGATCGATCGCCACCAGCTCAGGAGCCAGGATGGGAGCCGATGAACACCGCAAGGCCGCCGCTGACGATCCCGTCGCGTTCCACATCATCGTCGTCTCCACGAGCCGCAGCGCGACCACCGATCGCAGCGGCCCGCTGATCCAGACACGCCTCGAGGCCGCCGGTCACACGGTGCTGGGTCGGGACATCCTCCCGGACGACCAGCCCACCGTGCGCGCCCGGCTCGAGTCCCTGCGCGCCGAGGGGCGAGCCGAAGCCGTGATCCTGTCCGGGGGCACCGGCCTGTCCCTCAAGGACCGCACCTACGAAGCGGTGGTCGAGGTGCTGGACAAAGAGCTGCCGGGCTTCGGCGAGCTGTTCCGCCGCTTGAGCTACGACCAGATCGGCTCCGCGGCCGTGATGTCCCGGGCCACCGCGGGCCTGTCCGGCCGGCTGTTCCTCTTCGCGCTGCCCGGCTCCCCCAAGGCCTGCAGCCTCGCGCTGGACGCCATCATCCTCCCCGAGATCCACCACATGCTCTACGAGCTGCGCAAGGAGGGCGCCCCGGCCGAGTCCGCGCCCGCCCTGCCCGCGGCCACCGCGGAGCCCAGCGCTCCCGCCGCGCCTGATGGCGCCGAGGACTCCGATGGTCGCGTGGTCGTCGATGTGGTCGAGCTGAAGGAGCCCGAGGACGACGCCCCGGAGCCCGCGGCTGACGAGCTCCCCCTCCCCGCCTGGCAGCAGGCCCTGCAGGCCCTCGATCCGGACTGGAAGCGCACCGACTGCCCGCCTCTGCCGGCGTCGCTGGCGGGCAACGACGGCCTGCGCAACGTGCTCGAGGGCGCCATGCAGCGCGGCTCCTGCACCATCGACGGTCAGCCCTACGGCCTGTACGGCTTCCCGGACCTGCTGCGGCCCTCGTCCAAGGTCCTGCTGGTGGGCGGTGGCGAGCCCTTCGGCACCCTCGCAGCCCTGCACCGGCATCCCCGCCAGGTCGGCGTGCTCTGCCGCTGGGGCCAGGCCCTGCCCGGCTGGCCGAACACCGGCAACGATCCCGCCCGGGTGGGCGGTGAGCTCACGGGCCAGCCCTACCCCGGCGACGGGCACCTCTTCGCCATCGAGGCCGACCGCCTGCTGGTGCTCGAGGGCACCCGTGTCCACAGCTGGGACGGCCGGCGCCGCCGCGACGAGGGCAGCACCGCCTCCGCGCTGGCGTCCCTCGCCCTGCGCTGGTCCAGCCGCTAGCGCCAGGGGTGGACCGCCGCATGACCGCGCCATCGGCGCCGTGCCCCCACCGCCCACACCTGCCCGAGCAGGCCGCCTGCGCCAGCTGTGGACGCTCCCTGTGCGGAGCGTGCATCCACCGCCAGGACGGCCGCAGCCTGTGTGAGCACTGCCTCCCGCGCGGGGCGACCGGTCCCACGGAGCGCAGCGGGGCTGCCCCGGCGGTCTCCCTGCTGGTGCTCGGTATCGCAGCCCTGCTGGGCTGCTTCGCGCTGTCCCTGGGGCTGGCGTGGCACGGAACCGAGCAGCAGGCGCGGGCCGATCGCGAGACCCTGGCGCGCCTGCGCTTCGCGCTCGAGGACTTCTACCTCGACCTGGGCCGCTACCCGAGCGTCTCCGAAGGCTTCGCGGCCCTGGTCACCTCGGATCCCGAGCTCGACGGCGAACCGCTGCTGGACTGGCATGGTCCCTACCTGGACCTGGGCCGACTGGATCTGCTGTGGTCCTCCCGCCGCGGCGGGCTGTCGGACCGGCGAGGCAACGCCGTGCTGTACTACGCCAACCCGCAGGGTGACTGGGTCTACCTGGCCTCTTCCGGCGCCGACGGGCGCATCGACACACCGGGGCTGGGTAGCGCGGCGTTCGGCGGGGTCCCCGAAGGCGACGACATCGTCGTGTGGGTGGAGGGCCCGTGAGGCGCGCCCTGGTCCCGGCCGATCGCGCCTTCAGGGCGCTGGCGGGAGGCCCCGCGCTGGTGGCCACCTGGTGGGCCTCCACCCTGCCCCTGCTGGGCTCGGTCTACGGCCTGGTGCAGCGGGCCCTCGAGCACGGCATCCCCGACGAGGCGGGGGAGCTGCTGCTCCTGCTGCTCTGGTCCTGCCTCGTGGTCCTGGCCTGGGCCTGGTACCTGCTAGGCATCATCTTCCTGCACCAGCAGGCCCGGGCGCAGCTGGAGGGTCGCCCGATCCCGCCCCACCCCACCCCCCCCCCGCTACAGGACCGCCTCCCGGCCACCCCCGGCCCCCACGCAGCCCGCACCGGCCTGACCCTGCTGGCGCTGCTCCCCATCGGCCTGGCCCTCCCCGTGGCCAGGGTCACCACCGCCAGCTGGCCAGCCCGGGCCATCTTCGGGCTGCCCCGCACCGAGCCCGGCTCGCGCTGGCCCAGCCTGCAGGTGACCGTCGTCCAGCTCACCTCCTGGCTGCTGCTCGCCGTCCTCACCTGCAACCTGGTGGTCTTGGCGGGCTGGCTCACCCACGGCAGCCTGTTGGACGCCCCGGCGCTGCTGCCCCAGCTGTCCGATCCGCGCCTCTGGGCGCTGTCCGCCCTGCTGTCCCTGTCGCTGGTGGAGCCCTGGCGCGCCATCGCCCTGCTCCACACGCTGAGGCTGGAGCGGCAGGACAGCGAGGACGAGGTGGACGGACAACACCAGGAGCCCGCCCCGTGCTGATGCTCCTGTGCCTGCTGCTGTGGACCGGGCTCGCGAGCGGCGAGGCCCTCAGCCCCGAGGGCTGGCGGACCCTGGTGCGGGACGCCCAGCGCCACGTCGCCGAGGGCACCCCTCGCTCCCTGGTGGCCATGCGCCGCCTGGCGGATCGCCAGGTGCGCGACGTGGACGGTGGCGTCGTGGTGGTGGACGATCGGGAGCTGCTCCGGCTCATCTCCCAGCTCGAGCTGGCGATGCAGGCCCCCGAGCTCCCGACGCCGGCCTACCGGGAGGCCGCCCTGTACCTGGCGCTGCTCGAGGGCGAGGTCGACGCCCTGCTCGAGGAGCCACCTCCACCCTACTCCCAGGCCATCCGGCCCGACGGCACCCTCTTCGCCACCGCCACCCGCCCCCTGCAACCAGCCCGAGCCGGGTCCAGCTGGACCCAGATCGTCCAGACCAGCTGGGGCCGCGTCCGCGCCTGGGTCGGCATCGCCCTGTCCGGCCGGGGCCCCGGGGGCACCGGGGTGACCGCGGTGGTGCTGGTCGGCACCAGCCTGGCGGCGTTGCTGCTGGCCCTCTGGCCGCTGTTCAGGAGCCTGCTCACCCGGCGGGAGCGCCCCGTCCCGGACCGCAGCCTGGGCCCGGGCGGCCACCACAGCCCCCTCGGCCAGCGGCTGCTGGCCATCCTGGACCAGCTGGGCCGGCGAGGTCTGCTCACCCGCCCGGCGCACCTGACCAACGGCGAGGTGCTGGACGCCCTGCCCGCCTCGGAGCGGGGCCTGCTGGCGCCCGCGGTCCGCGTGCACGATGCCGCCTGCTATGGGGCTGGGCCCTCCGGTGAAGCCGAACACGCCCTGCTCGAGCAGGTGCAGCGTCGCATGGAGCGACAGCCGTGAGCCGGGCCTCTCTGCTGAGCTGGCTGCTGGTCGGCGCCGTGCTGGCGCTGGCGGCGGTCCTCGCCCTGGGCGGGACGCGGCCGGGCCTGCTGGACAGCCCCGGTCCCGGGTCACAGCGGCAGCTCGAGGGCTCGAGCTACGGCGACGGACCGAAGGGCGCGAGCGATCTGTACCGGATGCTCGACCGCACCCGCGGGCGCGTCGAGCGCTGGACCCGACCCCTCACCCAGCTGCCCCCAGGAGGCACCCTGGTGGTCTTCGAGCCCTCGACCACCATGCACCTCGAGGAGCAGCGGCAGCTGATCCTGCACGCCGAGGCGGGCGGGACCGTCCTGCTCGTGTCCGACGAGCTGCCCGAGCTGCTCGAGCTGCGGGGGCTGGCCCTGCGGCAGGTGCCGCTGCCCGCATCCAGTCGTCCCCAGGTCCCCTCCCCTCTGGTGGACCCCGGCGCGCCCCTCGAGAGCCGCGGCATGGCGCTGCTGACGCCCAGCCCCGCCATCCTGTCCCTCTACGGCTCGGCCCACGGCGCGCGCGTGGCCACGGTCTCCGCCGGCCAGGGCGAGCTGCTGGTGGTGACCGATCCCTTCGTGCTGTCCAACGAAGGCATCCGCCGCGACGGCAACCTCCGCTTCGCCTGGCGCATGGCCCACGCCCTGCCCGAGCCCGTGCGCTTCGACGAGCGCCACCACGGCTTCGAGCCCCGCCGTGGGGCCCTGGCCTACGCCCGCGCCCGCAGCCTGGGCCCCGCCCTGGTCGTGGCCATGCTGCTGGTGCTGCTCACCCTCTGGCGCCTTGCCACCCGCCCGCTCCCCTCGCCCACGCCGCACCGCCTGCGTGCCGGCGGGCTGGCTGCCCTCGTCGAACCCCTCGCCGCCCGCATGGCCGCGACGCGCTCCGTCGCCGCCGCCGTCGAGCTGGTCCGTGCCGAGGCCGAGCGTCGCGGACGCCCCCGACCGCCGGGCGGACCCGGCGACGACGAACCCGCGCTGCTCGCCGCGGCGCGAGCCCTGAACCCTCCACCCCGCCATCCCCGAGGAACCCATGCAAGCGATGGACGCCCCCCAGCTGGCCGCCGCGCTCACTGAGCGCATCGAGGCCGTGGTCGTCGGGGGCAGCCCCCACGCCCGCGCCCTGCTCGCCGCGGTCGCCGCCCGCGGTCACTGCCTCCTGGAGGGGGTCCCCGGCACCGGCAAGACCCTGCTCGGCCAGAGCTTCGCCCGCCTGCTGGGCCTGCCCTTCAAGCGGGTCCAGCTCACCCCGGACCTGCTGCCTGCGGACCTCACGGGCACCCTGGTGCTCGAGCCGGGGGCCGCGGAGCCCCGCTTCCGCCCCGGCCCGCTGTTCACCGGCTTGCTCATGGCCGACGAGATCAACCGCGCGCCGCCCCGCACCCAGGCCGCCCTGCTGGAGGCCATGGAGGAGCGGCAGATCACCGTGGACGGGCGCAGCCGGACCCTCGATCCCGCGTTCACGGTCATCGCGACCCTCAACGCCGTGGAGACCGAGGGCACCTGGCCCCTGCCCGAGGCTCAGCTCGACCGCTTCGCCCTGCGGCTGCGGATGGACTACCCCCCGCGCGAGGTCGAGGAGGAGCTGCTGGCCCGCAGCGACAACGCGCCCGATCCCCGCGCCCACGCCCTGGGGACCCTGGAGCCCATCGTGGACGCCGAGGGCCTGGCCGCCATCGGGCGCCAGGCCCAGGCCGTCGAGCTCGGCAGCGCTGTCCGGGGCTACCTGCTGGCGCTGGTCCACGCCGCCCGGGAAGACGCCCGCGTGGCCCTGGGTCCCTCGCCCCGCGCGGCCCTGCAGCTGGGCCGCCTGGCGCGGGCGCGGGCCGCCCTCGAGGGCCGGACGCACGCCGTGCCAGACGACATCGCCGAGCTGCTGCTGCCGGCCCTCGCCCACCGCATCGGGCTGCACCCCGAGGCCCTGCTCGACGGCGAGCGCCCCGAGCGCGTGCTCGCCGACGCCCGCGCCCGGGTGGAGGTCCCCCGGTGATCCGACCCGGGCCGGCGGCCATCCTGGGTCTGGGGCTGTGCCTCGGCCCGGCGGTGGCCATCGCCCTGTGGCCCGGGACGGGGCTGTGGCTCGCCGTGGGGCTCGCAGCCTGGCTCGCCATGACCCTCATCGCCGCGGCGCGGCTGCCCAGCGCCCAGCACCTGCTGGTGCGCGCCTCGGTCCGCGGGACCGCCCGGCTCGGGCAGCCGGTCACGCTCCGCGTGGAGCTCACCAACCTCCACTTCCAGCGCCTGTCCATCGACCTGGCCCACATCCACAGCGCGCCCATCGAGGCCGGCCAGGGCCGGCTGCGCCGCCGCCTCGAGCCCGGAGAGCAGACCAGCTGGGAGCTCGAGCTCGTGCCCCATCAGCGGGGCGCCCTCGACGTCGGCAGCCTGCGCGCCAGCCTCCGGGGTCGCCTGGCATGGATCGAGCGGCTGGTGGAGCTGCCCCTCGACACCACGCTGCAGGTCCACCCCGCGTCTCTGTCCCCCCGCCTCATCGCGGCCCTGTACCCCGACGCCCTCCCCGACCGCCCCAGGCCCACCACCGAGCGCGTGCTCTTCGCCGGGCTGCGCGCCTTCGTGGCCGGAGATGACGCCCGGGACCTGAGCTGGTCCGCCAGTGTCCGGACGGGCGCCCCCATGGTCCGCACCTGGGAGGGCCCCCGTGAAGGCCCGGTGGTCTTGCTGCTCGATCGGGGCGCGGGCATGGGCGTCGAGCTCGGCGAGGATGGCAGCAGGCTGGATCGGGGGGTGGCGGTGGCCACGGGCCTGCTGCGCACCCTGACCCAGGCCGGCCGGCCGGTCACCGTGGCGGCGTGGAGCCAGGGGCTGGATCTCTGGCGCCCTCGCGCCGGCCGCGGAGGAGCCCAGGCCCTCGCCGAGCTGCTCCCCGGGGAAGCGGTGTGGGATCCCGGCGAGCTGGGAGCCACCCTGCGACGGCGCCTGCCCCCGGCGGCCACCGTGGTCATCATCACCGAGCCCGACGGTGAGCCGGAGGCCTTGGCGCGGAGCCTCACCGCCCTCACGCCCCACGCCGCCGTGCGGGTCTTGCTGGTGGGCGAGCCCGGGCTGGCCCAGGCCGCGGTCGAGCCTGTCCGGAGCCTGGAGCAGGCCTATCGCTGCGCCGCGGCCCTCGCGCTGCAGGCCGAGCGGCGCGCCACCATCGCCCGCTGGCGCCGCTGCGGTGCGAGCGTGGTGGACGCCGGTGGACGCCGCCGGGGACCTAGGACCGAGCGCGCCTCGGCCAGCCCGTAGACAGGTAGGCCACCAGCCCCAGCCCCAGCACCGCCGCCAGCCCGTAGCTGACCACATCGGGCTTGGGCACCGGCGAGATGAAGCCCTCGATCACCGCCGCGAGCACCAGCAGGGGCACCAGGGCGACGCCGACGGGGCCCGCGTGGGAGGCGGCGCGGCGCAGGGCCGCCCCACGGCCGTCGGGCCCAGGGAGCAGCACGGCCTCGCCCAGGGCCAGGCCCGCCCCGCCCGCCAGCCACACCGCGGGGAACTCCAGCACCCCGTGGGGCGCGATGAACGCCCAGAGAACCCGGTCGAGCCCGCGGGAGTGCACCAGGCCCGAGACCGCGCCCAGGAAGACGCCGTTCTCGAGCATGGCCATCGCCGCGCCGACGCCACCGAACACACCCAGGGCCAGGGCCTGCATGGCGGCCTCGACGTTGTGCACCAGCAGCGAGCCCGACAGCGCGGGCGCCCCGGCGAGATCCACCTGCTCGAGCCAGTGCCGTCCGTCCGCCAGCCGGGCGAGCACGCCGTCGTGGACCGCGTCGGGGAGCAGCCAGGTGGCCGCCGTGGGATCGCGGGTGGTCGCGAACCAGCCGAAGAGCCAGGCAGCGGCGAACAGGCCGAAGGCCAGGGCCACATGCCAGCGCAGGGCGTGGACGTGGCGGGGGAAGCCGCGCACGGCGCCCCAGGAGGCCTGGACCAGGGAGCGGCGCCAGCCCACGCCGCTGATGCGCCCCCGCAGCTCGAGGACCTCGCGCTCCAGCTGCCCTGCGTCCGCACTGCCCGCCGCCCGGGCCCTGCTGGCCGCCGCCGCCGCCCCCCCGGGGGCGCGGCCCCCGCGGGGGGGGGGGGGGGGGGGGGGGGGGGCGGGGGGGGGGCCCGGGGGGGCG
>CAYZVO010000088.1:0-33481 GCA_964481655.1 uncultured Enterobacterales bacterium
TCAACGCTGGTTGTCCGCTTTCATGCTACCCCATGGCGTTCTGTCGCCTGCTCCGGAGATGGTAGCACCGAGCGCGGGCGCCGGGGCTGCGCCGTCGGTCTCAGCCCCGCCGCCTGCGTCCCACGACCAGGGGCAGCCCGAGCAGGGCCAGCCAGGCGCCCGCCGCAGGGGCCGCGCTGCAGGCGCCGGCGCGTTCGCCACCGTCACCCAGGCCGGTGTCCTCGAGCTCGACCAACGGCCCGACGCTCAGGCGGTAGCTGGCGGCGGGCTCGCTGGTGGCGGTCACGGCCAGCATGTCCCCGGCGTAGACGTTGACGGTGGCACCGTAGGTGTCGGGCCCGGCCAGGATCAGGCTCCCACCGTCCCCCGTGGCGTCCACGGTCACCGAGCAGTCCTCGAGGACCTCGAGGTACTGGGTGCCCAGCATCTCCAGCTCACCCTCGAGGCCGTCCTCGAGCTCCACCACCCCCTGCACCGCAGCGTAGAGGTTGCTCTCGGCCAGGGTGCGGTTGCCGACGGCGCCCGTCATGGTGCCCCACAGATCGGCCAGCGACAGGCCCAGGGCCTCCACCAGGATGCTGTCCCAGGTGTCGTCCGGGCGCTCGGCCGCCAGCTGCCAGATGTCGTAGACGCCACCGTCGCCGGTGATCCGCTCCTCGATGGCGGCGTTGAGGAGGAACATGCCGTAGTGGTGGTAGTCGTCGGTGTGGTCGTACCGGGCGGCGGGGTTCCGGGCATAGTGGAAGGCGGACAGGGCGTACATGTCCAGCTCCGGGCGGGCCAGCTCGGCCATCCACTCGGCGCTGGCCTCCCAGTACCAGGCCTGCTCCGAGGTCGCGGTCCAGTCCCGCAGCGCGAACTGGATGGCGTGGGACAGCTCGTGTGCGCAGAGGGTCTGGAAGATGAGGGGCGAGGCGGCGTGGCCGGTGTTGAGGAAGATGACCGGGAAGCCCTCGGGGTACTCGTCGCTGGTGTAGACCGTGGTGTAGCCACTGCCCGGGATGGTGGGATCGAGCACCACCATCAGCAGGTAGCGATCCGTGCTGACCGGCAGGCCCCAGCCCTGCTCGACGACCAGGGCCTGCCAGGCGGCCTCGAGGCCGTCGATGGCGTCCTCTGCGTCCGCATCCGTGGCGTTCCCGTCGCTCCAGGCCACGGTGAAGTTGGTGGAGTCGAGCCAGTTGTCCAGGCGACCGGCCATCACCGCCTTGTCCGGGGCCGGTGTGGGCACCGCGGGTGCCAGCAGGGGCGTCGGGGGCTCGAGCATGTGGCGATGTGCAGCGGGCGCGCGTCCGGCGAGGGCGTCGAACACCTCCGAGACGGACAGGTGCGCCAGCTCCTGGTGGGCCTGGACAGGGGTGGACAGGGCGAGGAACAACAGAGAGGTGGTGATGGGCATGAGCACTCCGGGAGCGCGAAAATAGCGCCGAGATTCCCGACCCACAGCCACCGAATGCTCCAAGCATTGTTTCCCGATGTGCACAATCGGCACCGAGCCCGGACGCACCGGACTGCGCAACGAGGCGACAGCGCGGGGGGCCGAGGCGGGCCGATCCGCGCCAGCCCGGGGGCCGAGCGCGACAAAACATCCTCTATTGGGGCGCCAACACCCCGGGACGACCCGCACCGCGCCGCGTCGAGCTCCCAAGAACGCGGTGTTCGGGCGTTCCCCCGCCCGGCCTGGTTCTTGCAACACAGGCTGCGCCCCCCGGAGGTCGCCATGACCAAGCTCCCCGCCGCCCTGGCCTGCCTGCTGCTCTGCGCCTGTGACCCGGGCGCCGAGTACATCTACGACACCGCACAGCGGCGCCCTCCCCGGGACCAGGAAGGGGACGCCGATGCCGACGCCGACGCGGACAGCGACGCCGACGCCGACGCGGACAGCGACGCCGACGCGGACAGCGACGCCGACGCCGACAGCGACGCCGACACCGACACCGAGGGGCCGGTGGACTGCTCCCTCATCACTGCGGCCAACGCGGCCTGGGAGGTCTGCGGGAGCAGCGCCGACCACTGCGAGGGCGTCTTCACCGACGGCGCCGGGTGCACGGACTACTGCGCCGCCGCCGGCCTGGTCTGCACCGCCCGCTACGGCGGCGAGGCGGGCTGCCAGTTCGAGCCAGAGAACCCGCTGACCTGCGGTGAGGTCAACGGCCACACGTCCGACTGGTGCATCTGCGAGCGGCCGAGCGACGACGGCGGCGACTGTGAGTCCGACCCCTACGACCCGCCCTACGAGATGGAGCAGGGCTACCGCTCCGCCACCTACACCGAGCGCCACAACTGGGTGCTCGAGTGCCGGGACTACGCCTACACGGCCTCGGGGGCCGAGCACGAGCACTGCGACTCGACCTTCGACCCCGACGGCTCCCGCACGGGCACCGCCACCTTCACCTTCACCGGCGTGCCCCGGGGCCTGTACGACGCCTACGTGCAGGGCCGGCACACCGAGAACCGCAACTCATCGGGGGCCCTGTTCTACGTGGACGGCCACGCGGTGGTGGTGGACCAGCGCGACAGCTCGGGGGACTACGTGTGGACCCACCACGGCAGCTACTGCCTCGAGGGTACGGTCACGGTGATCCTGGACTCGACGGTGAACTCGGGCTCGGACTCGCTGTCGGCGGCGAAGCTGGTGCCCGCCAGCTGAGCAGCGTCAGCCACCCGCTGGGCAGGCCAGCTCGGCGTTGGGCCGGACCCGCAGCCCGAAGCGCTCCCAGCGGGGCTCGTGGGTCTCGGGATCGAAGCTGCCCCAGATGCCCACGACGGTGCCGCGCACCAGCTCGGCGGGCAGGGTGCCCCAGTGGCGGGAGTCCTGGCTGTTGTCGCGGTTGTCCCCCAGCAGGAAGACGTGCCCAGGGGGCACGGGGTGGCTGTCCAGGTCCCGGCTCCACAGGGGCGGCCCCCACTGCACCAGGTAGCGGCGGCCGCTGGTGTCGGTCTCGACATAGCCGGTGGCCGCCCCGTGCTCGGCGGTGGGGAGCTCACCCAGGGGGCAGTGCTCCCGCGCCAGGGGCACGGTGTCGATGATCAGGCGCTCGTCCCGCAGCTCCACCACGTCGCCGGGAAGGCCCACGATCCGCTTGACCCAGGGCTTGCCGCTGTCCACCACGACGACCTCGGAGCGCAGGTGCTCGGGGGCCAGGTTCAGCTTGGAGACCAGCAGCAGATCGCCGGGCATGATGGTGGGGGACATGGAGCCGGAGGGGACCCGAAAGGGCTCGACCAGCATGGACCGCACGGCCCGCACGCCGTGCATGAGCATCATGTGCGCGCCCACCCAGAAGGCCAGGTAGATCCAGATCCGCTGCACCTCGAGCAGGGGCGCGTGGCGACGGCGGCGGGCGATCCAGGCCGCGTGCCAGGGCAAGAGCCCTCGCGTGACGACGGGGATGGCCACGGCCATGGCGAGCCAGGCCAGCGGGCCGATGTGCTCCGCCGCGGCCAGGCGGCCCACCAGCGCCGCCACCGCCAGGGAGCCCACGGGGATGCAGACCGCCCACCAGGGTGCGCCGGCGTAGAGGTGCCCAAGCCCGGGGCAGGTGCCGCCGAGCATCAGCGCCAGCCAGGGTCTGCGGGGACCGGGTCGTTTCGTGGGGATGGGGGGCTCCTGACCGGGGGTCCTCGAGCTTATAGGATGACCGGGCCCCCGCCCATCACGGAGCGACCGATGTTCACCGCCTGCGCCACCCTGCTGCTGGCCCTGACCAGCCCCCCCGCCCTCGCCAACGACACCGCCATGGGCGGCTCGGGGGCCGGGGTCTACCCGGTGGAGAGCACGAAGGTGCGCCTGGTGCGCGAGCTGGTGATCTTCCAGGAGGTCGCCGACAGCTTCGTGGTCACCGCCGATCTGCACTTCCGCAACGAGACGGCGAAGCCCGTGACCCTGCAGCTGGGCTTCCCCGCCCGCACCAAGGTCGAGGGCGACGGCGACCCCGAGGTCCACGATCTCGCCATCCAGATCGACGGTGAGCCGGTCACCGCCCACAAGGTGGCCCTGACCCTGGATGAATCGGTGGACCTCCCGTGGGAAGAGATCTGGCTGTTCGAGGCCAGCTTTCCGCCTGAGACCGAGGTGCAGATCCTGCACACCTACACCCTGACCACCGGCGGCGACTCCATGGGTGGGCAGCTCACCCAGTACATCTTCCAGACGGGCAAGGGCTGGGCGGGCAGCATCGACAAGGCCCGCTTCCTGTTCCGCTTCGAGCGCCCGCCCATCGGGCTCGAGATGTTCTACGACGGCCAGCGGCTGCCCCCCATCGGCAGCGACCCGGCCCCCGGCCTGCCGACCCAGAGCTACGTGGCCGGCCCCACCCCCAGCTACGAGCTGGTGTTCGAGGACATCGACCCCACCGGCGATCTCTGGCTCTACTGGGACGGCCAGCCCTGGTACACCATGGTGGGTGCGGCCGTGGGCCAGGATCGCCTCTACGACTGCCTCTACCCCCTGAAGGGCTGGTACGGCGGCCTCCGCGGGCCCGGCTGGGCCGGCAGCCCCCTGCCCGACAAGGAGCTGCTGGGCTGCTTCGAGCCCGACTGGCTCCGCAACCTGATCTTCGCGGCCCGGGCCTACCCCTTCAGCAAGGCCCAGTGGCAGTCGGCGTTCGAGGGACTGTTCCCACCCTCTGCCCTGCCCTACGAGGACGCCTGGCTCAACGAGAAGGAGCGCATGGCGGTGGAGGCGCTCAAGGGCCTGTAAGCCCGGCGCCCCACGGACCGTTCCAGCGCCCCGACCGGAGCCGCCATGACCGTCGCCCTCGCCCTGCTCATCGCCGCCGTCCACGCCACCGGGCTGCCCCCCTGGGAGCAGCTGACCGTTGTGGACGCCGACTGCCAGCCCACCTACGAGGTCGACGACGAGCTGACCGTCACCTTCGCCCGCATGACCGGCACCTGCGCCCCTCCCCGGGCCAGCGGAGAGGACTCCTGCAGCCGCTGGGTCACCGACATCCTGGACGCCCGGGAGCTGATCGTGCGGCGCCAGGACTGCGAAGAGCCCCTGCCCGGCCGCTTCGTGCAGGACGGCAGCTGCGGCGAGCTGCCCCGCTGGCGCTGGAAGGGCCGCCTGGACGCGGGCCACACCCACATCGTCGGCCGCGACTTCGGTCCCCAGTTGGCCCTGATCCAGCCCCCCGGCGAGCCCAGCGAGGCGGCCTGCCCCGCCGTGAGCCCCCTGACCGACGCCCTCACCACCGAGGTGGAAACCCAGGACGCCTCGCACCCCCAGTGGATCGCCTTCCCCGCCGAGGACTACGCCGTGGTGGCCGACGGTGAGACCGCTCGCCTGCAGTGGACCCCGGGCCCCACCCTGCGCCACTGGATGCTCGGGGATCCCGACGTGGTCTTCGTCAGCGACCCCATGGCCACCGCGGCGGCCCAGGCGGTGCTCGCCGGCGCCAGGCGCGAGCCCACCGGCATCGCGGTGAGCCACCAGATCGTGCAGTACCGGATCTGGTACGAGGGCTGGCGCCAGCGCGGCGTCCCCCGCTGCGAGCGCCTCCTGGAGCAGGATGTCGAGCAGCGCATCCGCGCGGCCGAAGGCGACGAGCTGAGCCCGCCCATCCGGGCCACCGTGAGCCTGCGACAGCCGGCTCAGGCGATGTACTGTTTCCCGGACGAGGCCGAGTGATCAGCAGGGCGTGGCCTTGACCCGGGGGGCGTAGAAGCGGCGGATGAAGCCGGGGTTCTCTTCCTGGAACAGGACGGAGGCCACCCGGTCGGACTCCTCGATCATGCGCTGCTCGAACCAGCAGAGCAGGCCCGAGACCCCGCCCACCGAGCCGGTCATGGCGTGGTTCACGCAGCCGCACCAGTGCATGCAGCGGTGGCCCACCGCGCAGTCGGCGCAGTCGTCGAGGATCTCGTTCTTCTCGGCGATGAGCTTGTCCCGGCGGACCGGGTCGATGCCCTCGAAGACGTCGCCGATGATCACATCGTCGCGGTCGTCCATGCCCACCAGGCGATCGCAGGGGTACAGCCGGCCGCGGGGGCTCACCGCGACCTCTTCGCAGCCGAAGTCGCAGCGGTCGCTGTTGGCGTAGCCGAGCTTGAGGTGGGTCACGATCTTGGAGTCGAACATGTTGAGGGTGAACGCCTTGCCCCCCCGGTAGGCCGCGATGTAGCGGTCGCCCAGGTCCCGCAGGGCCACGAGGAAGCGATCGCGCTCGGGCTCTTCCCAGCTGCCCTCGTAGTTGACGTTCATGGACATGTTGCGGGCGCCCAGGTCCAGCAGGGCGTCGAAGCTGTCGCCCAGGTGATCCACGTTGAGGGGGTCGATGACCGCGATGACCTTGTTGCTGGGCTTGGCCGCCAGCAGGCGCCGCGCGTTCTGCGTCACGCGATCGTAGCTCGAGGACCCGTCGGCGAAGCAGCGGGTGGCCTCGTGGGCCGCCCGGCAGCCGTCGATGCTCATGGCCACGTAGACGTCGTGCTCGAGGAAGTAGTCCAGCTTGGCCTGGTCCAGCAGCACCCCGTTGGTGACCACCAGGTGGTACAGCTCGCCGCCGGTCTCGTCCTGGCGCTGGCGGCAGTAGTCCATGACCCGGCGGATCATGTCCATCTCGAGCAGGGGCTCACCGCCGAAGAAGCTGATGCGGTGCTTGCTGCCGGGCTGATCGATGGCCAGCTCGACGCCAGCCTTGGCGACCTCCCAGGGCATGGAGCGGGAGAAGTGCTCGCCGTTGTAGCAGTAGCGGCAGGCCAGGTTGCAGGCGTGGTTCAGGAACAGGGAGACGCGCATGGTTCACCACGGCGATGGAGGGTTCGGGGGCTCACCAGGACAGGCTACTTGGTCTGCTCCATGTCGCCCAGGATGTCGTCCTCGTCCTCGTAGTGCTCGACGATCAGCTCGAGGTACAAGATGTCGCCGTGGACCCCGCCCGCGTCGGTGTAGGCCTGCACCAAGGCCCGGACGATGCGCTGCTCGGCGGTGTCATAGCCGTCGTCGTGCTCGTAGGCGGTGACGTCGTCGGCCTGCAGCGCGGCGTCGGCGGCCACCAGGGCGGCCTCGGCGTTCTCGTGGAGCCAGGCGTACAGGGCGGTGCCCTCGATCTGGAGCTCGAGCCGGTACTGGACCCAGCCGTAGGGCTCCGCGAAGTAGAGGTCGTGGGGCCCCAGGACGAGGCTCCAGGTCTCCGCGGTATCGGCGATCATGCCGTCGATGTGGTAGCCGGTGTCTTCCTTGGGCTCGACGCCCACCAGGACGCCGGGCAGCCAGTCGCAGCCGGCGGTGGCGGCCACCACGCCAGCGACCACGCCAGCGGTGGCCCGCCGCCCGTAGCGGCGCATGAAGGCCTTGATGTCGGGGTAGCCAGGACGGCCCGAGGGGCTCTTCTTGCAGCGTTCCATGATGCCCTCCGCGCCTAGCCGATGTCGCCGTCGATGTCGTTCTCGTCGGTGTAATGGACGATGTTGAGGGTGGCCTCGCGCACCGGGGTGGTGTCGGAGCCGGGGGTCCCGGCGGCCGCATCGACGATGGCCTGGCGGATCTGCTGCTCGATGGTGCCGTCGCTGGTGTACTCGCGGAAGTCGGTGACCGCGTGGCTCAGCAGGACCACATCGATGGCGGCCATGGCGGCCTCGGGGTTGTTGATCAGCCAGGCGTAGACGTGCTGATCGACGATCACGAGATCGACGTTGTAGTCGATCTGGCCCCAGACGGGATCTTCGAACTGCAGGTTGCGCTCACCGCTGTCGGGCAGGGCCAGGTAGAAGACCTCGCCGGTCTCACCGATGTCGCCGGGGATGGCGCCGGTGTCGCGCCAGGCGGTGTCGGGGCCCACCATGTCGCCGTCGACATGCCACGGCCAGAAGCAGCCCGTGGCGGCGACGCCGACGACGAGGCCCAGCCCGGCCTTGCGGGTGTAGAGGCGAACATAGCGGGCGATGTTCGGATAGCGACCGCCGCTGTAGCTCTTCTTCTTCTGACGCTGCATGGGAGACTCCTGGTGGCCAAGATAGCGTGGGGCGCAGCAGTTCGCCGGACGATCCGCGCGCGCACGGACCTTCTGCAGAAACCATGCCATCACCGTCGAATGCGGGTTTTCAGCACTCCGCCCCCCAGCCGGGTCCCGAAGCATGACAGCCGGATCACGATCGGTCACACCATGACAGGCGGCGGGAGGGGATAAACCCTTCCCCCACCTCCATTCTCGCGCCAGGCTCCATGCGCTCCACCACCCTCTCCCTCCTCCTGCTCGCCGCCTGCCACAGCAGCAGCGTCGGCCCGAGCGACGACAGCCTCCCGGACCCGCCCCCACGGGACTCCGAGGCCGACGCCGACACAGACGCCGACGCCGACAGCGACACGGACAGCGACGCCGACCCCGCCTTCGACCAGGCCGCCGTGGACGCTCTGGTGGCCGAGCTGAGCCCCGACCGCTTCCGGGAGACCATCGCCACCCTCGCCGACTTCGGCGATCGCTCGGTGGGCTCCACGAGCAACGAGGCGGCGGTGGACTGGGCCGCCCAGGAGCTGGCGAGCATGGGCTACGAGGTCGAACGCCAAGCCTTCCGCTACGGCAACAGCGAGCCCGAGAACCTCTGGGCGACCCGGGTCGGGAGCGTGACCCCCGATCAGATGTACATCGTCGGCGCCCACCTCGACGGCCGCGGCGGCGGCGGGGCCGCGGACGATGATGGCTCGGGCTGCTCCCTGGTGCTCGAGCTGGCCCGTGCCTTCGCCAGCCCCGATGTGGAGCCCGAGATCTCCGTCCGCTTCGTGCTGTGGAACGCCGAGGAGGTCGGCCTGGTGGGCTCGGAGGCCTACGTGGACGAGCGCCGGGGACTACAGGGTGTCGAGGATCCAGCCGGCTCCGGGCGGTACCCCGAGCCCCGCTGGCTGGGCATGATCCAGCACGACATGATCCTGTTCGACCACGGCGTGCCCGCCGGAGACGACCAGATCCCCACCGCCGACATCGACGTGGAGTACCAGGCCTCGGCCCGGGAGGCCGACGCCGGGCGCTCCCTCGGTGCCCAGGTCGTCGACGCCGCCGGCCGCTACTGCGCGAGCTACCCGGCTGAGCTGGGCGACGAGATGAGCAACACCGACTCGGTGCCCTTCGAGGACCACACCGCCTCGATCTCGGTGCGCGAGAACCGCCGCCAGGACGAGATCGGCAACGGCGGCAACCCCCACTGGCACCAGCCCACGGACCTGCCCGAGACCTACAGCGACGCCGACTACGCCCTGGGCATGGACACGGTGCGCATGACCGGGGGCGCCCTCGGCGAGCTGTCCGGGCTGCGGGCCGTGGAGTGACGCCGTGACCGGTGGCGCTGGCGTCGGCCAGCTGAACGAGTCTCCCCTGCACGCCGACCTCAAGACCTGGCTGGCTCGCCCCGGTGATCGCTGGGAGGTGAAGGTCGACGGCTACGTGGTGGACATCGTGCGCGACGACCTGCTCGTCGAGATCCAGACGAGCTCCTTCGGCGCCATGAGGACCAAGCTGCGGGCCCTGCTGCAGGACCACCGCGTCCACCTCGTACACCCCATCCCCCGGCGCAAGTGGATCGTGAAGCTGCCCAGCGAGGGCAGCGCCGAGCCCACCCGGCGCCGGTCCCCGAAGCGGGGCCGGGTCGAGGACCTGTTCCACGAGCTGATCCGCCTGCCGACCCTGTTGGCCCACCCCGGCCTCTCCCTCGAGATCCTGCTCACCCACGAGGACGAGCTCCGACAGCAGGGGCGCGGGCGCAACTGGCGTCGCAAGGGCTGGGGGGTGGTGGAGCGGCGGCTCATCGAGGTGGTGGAGAGCCACCGCTTCGAGGGGCCGACAGACCTGCTGGCGCTGCTCCCCGGGGAGCTGACCGACCCCTTCACCAACGCCGATCTCGCCGAGGCCCTCGGCGTCCAGCGCCAGCTCGCAGAGCGCGCGACCTACTGCCTGCGCAAGCTGGCGCTGGTCCAGCGCGACGGCAAGCGGGGCCGGGCGTGGCTCCACCGCCGCACCGACGCTGCCGGTTAGTCCACCTTCATGCGCGCTCATTCCCAGCTCCGTTCTCGCGCCCCGGCCCTGGCCGCCGCGCTGATCCTGGCCGCCTGCACCACGGACGCCGACGACAGCGCCCCGCCCGCGGATCCCGGGCCGCAGCTGCCCGTCGATCTGTGCGCAGCGGCCGGGTACGAGCTGCTGCCGGCCTCTGCGCTGGGCCAGCCGGTGGACCACGACGAGAACGACACCTTCGACCTCAGCGGCGCGGCCCTGGACGGCCTGCTGAGCATGGCCGGCTACGAGAGCCTGACCCCGGTGGACAACGGCCTGCGGCTGTTCAGCTACCGCTACACCACTCAGGACCGCGGCGAGCCCATCGAGGCCACGGGCATGGTGGCCTTCCCCGACAAGCTGGACCAGCCCCCCGACGAGCCCTGGCCCGTGGCCCTGCTCCTGCACGGCTTCGCCGGGGCCAACGACGCCTGCGCCCCCAGCGCCGACGCCTTCATCGGCCCAGCGATCCCCGCCCTGCTGGCGGCCAACGGCTTCGTGGTCATCGCCCCTGACTACATCGGCATGAACGGCATGGGCGAGGGCTCCACCGCCCACCACGCGCCCCTCGTGGGCGAGCAGGTGGCCATCGGCTCCTGGGACGCCGTGCGCGCGGGCCTGGCGTTGCTCCGGGGTGAGCTGGCCGACGAGATCGAGGGGGAGCTGCGGGACGATCTGGTGATCTGGGGTGCCTCCCAGGGTGGCCACGCCGCCTTCTTCGTCGAGCTCGCCGGCCCCTACTACGCCCCGGAGATCGAGGTGGCGGGGGTGGTGGCGTCGGCGCCGGCCCACAGCCTGACCGCCGTGATCCAGCAGGCCATGGCCGAGTTCTCAGACCCCACGGCCCTGGCGGCCCTGACCCTGGTGGGCATGCGCCGCTGGTACCAGCAGCCCGCGGACCTGCACGGCCTGCTGACCAACGAGGAACCCTGGTACTTCGCCGACAGCGTCGAGGACGCGCTGATGGGGGAGATGGAGGAGTGCGAACCCGAGGTGGACTTCGACCCCGACACCATCGACGAGGTCAGCGACATCTACACCCAGGACTTCATCGACGGCCTGCTGGCCAGCGACTGGGACGCCATCGAGCCCTGGTCCTGCTACCTGCACGAGAGCTCCGTGTCTTCCTCGAGCATCCCCCTGCTGCGGCAGACCCCGGTGCTGGCGGTGTACGGCAGCGAGGACACCCTGGTGGTCCCCGAGCAGCAGCGGGACGACTTCGGGCTGCTGTGCGATCAGGGCTGGCAGCTCGAGCAGCTCGAGTGTGACCTGGCGGGCCACGCCGAGGGCACCCTGTGGTCCCTGCCCACCCAGCTGGCCTGGCTGCGGGACCGGCTGGCGGGGGTGGCCCAGGACGCGGCCCGGAGCTGCGTCTGGCACGAGCCCTGCTGCTGCGAGGCGACCCCCGAAGACCTGGGCTGCGGAGACTGACGAGCTAGCCGACGTTCTCGAGCGGCAGCCGCGGTGGTGCCATGATGTCGCCGTAGTCCAGCGCGATCTCGAGGGCCTCGACCACCTGTGGGTCGAACTGGGTCCCCGCGCAGCGCTGAATCTCGCCGAAGGCCTCCGCCAGGGTGAGCCCGGGCCGGTAGCTGCGATCGGTGGTCAGGGCATCCAGGGCCTCGGCCACGGCGATGATCCGGGCCCACATGGGGATGGCCTCCGCCGCGAGCCCATCCGGGTAGCCGCGCCCGTCCCAGCGCTCGTGGTGGTGCCGGATGGCGGCGCGCACCTCAGCGAGGCCGTCGAGGGGGGCGAGCACGTCGGAGCCCAGGACCGGGTGACGGCGGAACAGGGCCCGCTCCCGATCGGTGAGGCTGCCGCCCACCCGGTGCACGTCATCGTCGGCGCCGGGCCGGCCGATGTCGTGCAGCAGGGCCGCCAGCTCGACGCGGCTGACCTCCGACTCGTCCAGGGCCATGGCTCGGGCCAGGGCGGTGGAGCAGTCGGACACCCGCTTGGAGTGACCTTCGGTGAAGGGGATCTCTTCCTCGAGCCGGTCCATCAGTCGGGCCAGGGTGCTCAGGAAGATGTCCTTGATGCCCAGCGACGGGTCCATGTTGTCCAGGGCGAGGCCGCCCTGCAGCCCGATGTCGGAGACGATGCGCACCTGCCGCGCGTCGAAGCGGGTCCTGGGGTCCAGGTGGCTGGTGATGATCACGCCGTGGTGGCGATCGTCCGAGCAGATTGGGGCGCACAGCGCGAGGCGCTCGTCGTCATCGGTCTTGTTGGAGCGGGGGTCGCCTCCCAGCGCCCACATGGGCACCAGCAAGGGCTCCCGGCCCTCCATCACCGCCTGCATCACCGAACGGGACAGGGGCTTGCCGTCGTTGGGGAGCTCACCCCGCGGATGGCAGAAGCGGGGCTCGAGCTCGCCGGACTCCCCCGTGATGAGGACGGCGACCCGCAGGGCGGTGGTGGCCCAGACCACCTGCTGCGCCAGGGCCGCGACCACCTCACCCGGCCCCTGCACCGCGTGCAGCACCTGGGCCAGCTGGTAGCGACAGAGCAGCTCGTGCCCCAGGTCCTCGAGCTCCTCGGGATCCTCGATCTCGAAGTTCTCGGTGGTGAACGCCGCCGTGGTGACGCTCTGGGGGATCCGGACCATGGTGGCTTCGTCGGGCTCGAGCTGGAAGAACAGCCGCGTGTCGCCCAGGCGGATCTCGGACTCGTCCTCGAGGTAGTGGGTCACGCCGCGCCGGCCGTCGACCCGCGTGCCGTTCATGCTGCCCAGATCTCGAATGTACGCCTCGCCCCCGTGCTCGAAGACGAGGATGGCGTGGTGGGTGGAGATCCGTGGATCCTCCAGGATCAGGTCGCAGCCTGGGCCGCGGCCGATCAACACGCGCTCGTGGAAGCGGTGCTCGGTCCTCGCCCCATCGGGGCAACGTGCGATCAAGACGGGCATGGGGTGCTCCGACGCGATGGTCCCTGTGCCCATCGGTCGCCGAAAGCGCTCAGTTGAGGGGCGGATCCACCCAGATGGGGTTGGTGAGCGCGTACGGGATCGCGCCAGACCAGGCGGGGCCGAGATCGGCGCTGCCCATGGCCAGGACGAACCAGTAGCCGGCCTCCTCGAGCTCCAGCTGGGTCTCACCAGAGAACCACAGGGGCGGCGCGGCCGACTCTGGCTCAACAGTCCAGCTCTCCACCGGCTCGCAGCCCGGCCCGAAGAGGGTCACCACCTCCACCGGGACCCAGCTCGCGGCGTGCACCTCCACGGTGAAGGTGGGGGCTGCGCTGTCGAGGGTCTCTCCGAGCCCCGCCACGCTGTCCCCGTCGCTGGCCTCGAAGTGGATCACCGGCCCGCCGCTGACCTGGGCCTGCCCCGCCTTGAGCGCCGCCATCAGGTCCGGCACGTCGTCGTCGGTGGGCTGGTCCACGTCCAGCTGCACCAGGGTGCGCGGGAAGCCCGGCCCCGGCAGGCGACCGTGGCTGTCGCTGACGCCCACGACCACCGGCCGCAGGCCCTGGTCCATCAGCGAGCACCAGTCCTCCATCAGGAGGGTGGCGTCGCCGAAGCCCTTGCTGTTGAGGATCTCCATGACGTCGAAGGCGGTGCCGAAGTAGTCCGGCTCCCCCGGCTCCCCGAGCTCCGGATCGTACTCGGCGGCGGCGAACATGCCGGCGCTCTCCCGCCCGTGGTTGACCTGCAGGATGGCGTCCTCGCCGATGCGCTCCCGCCAGGCGGCGTAGAGCTCGGAGGTGGTCACGGCTTCCTCCCACCAGCGGGGCGCGCCGCCGCTGCGGCCTTCCGGATCGGGCTCCACCGGGTAGATGTTGTGGTGGCCGCGCACGTTGGGGGAGACCTCGTCGCCGGGCACGGTGATGGCCCAGGCGTCCAGCCCCATGGCCTCGGCCACGGGACGGTAGTCGGCGACGTGATCGTGGTCGGTGGCCACGTGCACCTGCAGGTCGTTGCCCAGCACGGTCATCAGCCGCTCCTCGACGGTCAGCTCACCGTCGATGGAGGGGGAGGCGTGCACATGGGGATCGACGCTCACCCAGCCGGGGTGCTCCACCGTCTGCACCAGCTCCACCGTGGCCGCCGTGGTCTCCCCGGCCGCCAGCACGACGTCCTCGACCAGGCCGTGCTCGTAGCGGAAGCCCGCCGTGGCCAGGAGATCGTAGCTGCCGGGGGGCAGGGGCACGAGCACGGGCTCAGCGCCCACCCAGGCGGTCTTGCGGGCGTCGCCCCGGGGGCGGTCCTCGCCCAGGGCCTCGTCCGGAGGCTGGGGATCGGCCGCGCCGTCGGCGAAGGCGATGTGGACCACCGCCGGGCGGGGGGCGCCGTCGTCGTCCACCACGGTCAGCTCGAGCCAGGCACGCTGGGGCAGGGCCAGGTCCTGCTCCACCACCTCGCCATCCACCAGGGTGACGGCGACGGGGTCGGCGCGACCGTGGCCGTCGGCCTGGGGGGCGGGGCTGACGGCCGCAGGATCGGTGAAGCCCGCCAGGGCCGCCTCGTTGGCGGAGGAATGGGCGTAGATGCCGTAGGAGCCGGGGCCAGCGGGCAGGTCCATCCACGAGTTGCTGCCATCGCCCACCACCACCAGCTGGTGGTCCCCGGGATCGGCGGTGATGCTGAAGCAGCCCTGCGCGTCGCTCACGGCGTAGGTCCAGGGCACCCCGTCGCTGTCGGTCAGGAAGACCTTTGCGCCCGGCACGGCCTCGCCGCTGCCGTCCTCGGCCACGCAGCCGCTCACCACGGCCTGAGGCAGACCCTGCAGCTGTCGGCGGTGGGCCTCGAGGGTCGCTAGGTCCGCGGCCACGCCGATGAGCCGGGTGTAGGTGGCGCTGTCGCCCTCGTCGAGCTCCATGGTGTCGCCCTGGGCCAGCAGCATGTCCAGGCCGTCGCCCAGGCTGGCGATGCCCGCGGGCATGTCGCCGTCAGCCAGGTAGAGGGCCCAGGCCTGATCGTCGAACAGCGAGCTCATGGCCAACATGGGCCGGTCACCGTCGGGGGCCTCGCCGTCGAACCCAGCACCCGGCACGAAGGCCCGGTGGCTGGCGGCGTCGGTCATGCCCGCGTCGAGCATGGACAGGAACAGATCGTCGTCGCTGACGTTGTCGACCGCAGTGGTGATCTCGAGGGCCGGCGACCCGGGCTCCAGGGTGAAGGTCTGGGTGATGGCCACGCCGTTGGGCTCGAACAGGCCCGGCAGCTCGAGCATGCCCTCGACGTAGGGGATCGCCGCGTCGTGGCCCGTGGCGCGCACCACCGCGGGCGCACCGTCCTGCCCGTCATTGACCACCTCGATGGTCTCGGCCACGAACAGCAGGCCGAAGCCGGCCATGGTGAGCAGCTCGTCCAGCCCGTCGCGGTCGGGCTGGCCTTCCGGGCGCACGATGTCCATGTCGATGAGCGAGCCGGGCTCTCCCACGTACCAGTGCCCGTCCCGCAGGCCCCGCACCACGAAGCGAGCGCGGTCGTTGTAGAGCAGCAGATCGCCGGCCTGGGCTTCACCCGAGGTGCCCCCGATGAAGGCGCCGATGTCGTCGTCGGACAGCACCCCGGCCCGGGCCTCGTCGGCGCCGACCGGCTCGGTGAGATCCGGCGGGTCGTAGACCGTCGGTGGCGCGCTGTCGTCGGGCTTGGGACAGCCGATCAGGGCGAGGGAGAGGGCGATGGACGAGGTCGGGATCACAGAGTGCATGGTCAGCAGTCTATACCCCCAGCGCCGAGATCGATCCGAAGCGATCAGAGCGCTGGCCGTCCTCCACTACAGAGACGACCCCTCCGATCAGGAACGCCCACCGATGACCCGCCTCATCCCCCTCGCCGCCTGCGTCGCCCTGCTGGGCTGCCGCTCCACCCCTCCACCGTCCGAGACCGACGCCCCGGTCGACCGCGACACCGCGCCCCCGGAGGACACGAGCGTGGAGGGCGAGACCGGGGACATCCCGACCGGCGAGTCCCCCGTGTTCGTCACCTTCTTCTCCCACAACGAGGCCGCGCCCTACTGGGAGAGCCTCTCCGAGGACAGGGACGAGTACGACCGCTACCGGGCCGACCTGGTGGCTCGGGTCGAGCTGTTGGCCTCCTACGGCGCCACCCTCAACTGGCAGACCGACGAGTCGGCCCTGCGCGCCATGGCCCGCAACGAAGGCCGCCAGGACCTCGCCGCCACCGGCGGCAAGCCCGTCCTGCGCTGGATGGTCGAGGACATGGGCGTGCAGGTGGACCCCCACACCCACGCCCACGGACCCTACAACTACGCGGACATCACCCACCTGATCGGGACCCTGGACGTGGAGGCGAGCGGCGTGGTCGGTGGCGTCGCGCTGATGGACTGCGGGGATGAGAAGGGGGAGTTCGAGTTCGCCGACTGGACCGACGAGCTCGAGATCGACGACGACGGGCTGATCCACGGCCGCCGCTTCGAGCAGGTCAGCTGGCGCCCCACGGTGCTGACCCAGGTGGCGATGCCCGAGCACGTCATCGACGAGTTCAGCTCGGGCGTGTGGCGCCCCGAGCCTACGGACTTCTACGCCCAGGACGGCGACGGGCTGGCCTACGTCGGCCAGGGCTACCCTCGGGATCGGCGCCTGATGGGCGACAGCACCTCATCGGGCATCCCCATCGTGTACGAGGACCTGGGCTACATCCACGAGCTGGTGTCCATGATCGGCGAGGGCCGGCTGCGCCCGGGGATCCACACGGCCTCGGTGCGCCTGCTGGACCAGCCCATGCTCGACGGGCGGGAGCCGACCTACGGGATGTTGGAGCACGCCCTCGAGGTCCTCGAACCCCTGCACGAGCGCGGCGAGATCGTCTACCTGGACTACGAGGGCGTCGTCGCGATCTGGGAGCGCGAGTACGACGCCCAGCCCAACCGGGTGGGCATCGAGGAGTTCTCCGCCTGGGACATGATCTTCGAGCCGGTGGACGAGGCCTGCTGGTAGGCGCCTAGCCGGGCGGGACCGGCACAGGCTGGCTCAGCTGGAACCAGACCCACAGGGCGCTCAGCAGCAGCCAGGCGCCGACGCCGACGGCGTACCAGCGGTTCAGCAGGGAGCGTCCCGCCCAGAACAGGCGCCCGACGAGGCCCAGCCAGGCCGCCAGGCTGCCGAGCACCA
Source organism: uncultured Enterobacterales bacterium (assembly GCA_964481655.1). Lineage (GTDB taxonomy): Bacteria > Myxococcota_A > UBA796 > UBA796 > JAFGLY01 > CALDOK01. The sequence continues at coordinate 17,067 of CAYZVO010000088.1, forward strand.
CCCCCACCTCGAGGCTGCCCAGCTCCACCACCCGCATGGGAGAGTGGGGGTAGAGCAGCAACGCCGCCAGCGCCAGGGGGACCGCGACCAGGGAGAACCAAGGCGCGCCCCGGCGCAGGGGCCAGGTCGCCAGGAAGCAGGCGGCGGGGACACCGAGGGCGGCGTAGCCGACCGTGGTCGCGCTGGCCGAGATGCCCAGCCAGCACACCGCCAGGGCCGCGGCTGAGGCCAGGACCTCCGGGCGCTTCCCGGGATCGGGGGCCACGCTCCAGGCGAGCACCCCCGTCAGCGCGAAGGTGGCCAGCATCAGCGGCGGGCCCCGGAAGATCTCGACGGTCCGGAGCAGGGGATCCGGCGACATGGCGAAGGTGGACTGCATCCCGCTGTGGAGGGAGACGATGCCCAGCAGGTCCCGCAGGAAGACCCACAAGGGGATCTGGCTCGCTACCGCGATCAGCAGCGCCAGCGCCACCACCGCCCCCGCGATCAGGGCGCGCCAGCTCCGCGCGCAGACCAGGGGCCACAGCGCCAGCGCCGGGACGAGCTTCACGCTGGCCCCCAGGACGGCCAGCACCGCCGCCAGCCAGCGCTGCCGGAAGGCCAGCGCGGCCAGGCACAGGCCGAACACCCCGCCCACCAGGAGGTTGGCTTGCCCAGCGATGGAGCACTTGTGGACCATGGGTGACAGCAGCCCGATCCACAGGGCCAGGCCGGCCCCGAGGGGGGCCCAGCTCCCCCGTGCCCCCGCCGCCCCCGCCGCGACCACCCCGGCGAGGAAGGTCCAGAAGACCAGCGGGCGCCACCAGTGCACGAAGGCCGGCAGCCCAGAGCCGCAGAACGGCCCGAGCAGGACCGAGGCGGTGACCGGGTACATGGAGGCGTGGGGGTAGTGCTTGGCTCGAGGATCCGACGGCAGGGCCTCCGGACCGCTGACGTGCTCGAGGGGATCCGGCCAGTTGTGGACCTGGTCGTTGAGGGCGCGCTGCTCCAGGAAGACGCCGTGCAGGTCCACCGCCGAGGTGGGGTCGAGCCCCTGCCGCAGCGCGACGCAGGGCAGGTAGATGCCGCGGGCCTCACCGGCGCAGGGGAAGCCACACTCGGCCGCAGATGAGAGGTCCCGCCAGGCCTGCTGGGCCCCGAGCACCAGGATCACGGCGGCGATCAGACCCGGGATCAGGACGCGCCCGATCCAGGCCCACCGCATCCTAGGGCCGGCCCTGGCAGGCGGCGGCGGCCTTCACCGCCAGCTGCAGATCGATCTCGGGGTCCTTCGACGCCACCCGCGAGCAGGCGAGCTGCCCGAGGAAGTGCTGGGTGTGATCGTGCTCTTCGCTCCGCTCCAGCTGCTGCGCACAGCGGGGCTGGGGCTCGTGGTAGACGTTGTCACCACGGGCGTCCGTCAGGGGTGCGACCGGGGCTTCGCCCGCCAGCAGCTGGCCGGCGAGGGCGACCGCGGCGTCGAGCTGCAGCGGCTCGTGGATGGGCTGCATGGCCACCGCGAGCCACGCCGCCGCGTCGTGCAGGTAGATGCTCGCGTCGTCGGGAAGCGCCCCGGCCAGCGCCGGGTCCATGCGGATTCCAGGCTGCCCAGGCTCCAGGCTGCCCGCGGCGGAGCGGAACAACACCGCCGCCCAGAAGTACGCGGCCAGGTCGAACTCCAGGTCGGCGGAGGCGGCGCTCGGGGCGGCCTCGATCAGGCGGGCCCAGGCCGCCAGCTCCAGCCAGCGGGGATCGTCGGCCCGATCCAGCGGCCCAGCCACCCGTCCGTGCCGCAGGATGTGCTCCAGGCAGCCCGACGCGATGACCGTCGAGGTCAGCAGGCAGGTCTCGATGGCGTCCCCAGACCGCCCCGGCACACCCGCCAGGCTCTCCGCCAGGCGGAAGTGGCACTCCTGGCGGTCCTTGTCGAGGCTCAGGCACGCGCAGGGCTTCAACGCATCGGCCATGGGCAGGGGCCGGCCGGGGCTGGCCATGCGGATGGCGGTCCCCAGGGGGGTGTCCGAGACGGCCTCCCCGCCCGGCAGCGCCGCGAGGCAGCGCAGCTCCGCGTCGTGCTCGGCTGGGGCTTCGGCCTCGAAGCTGGCCAGGTGGTCCCGGGCCAGGGTGCGCTCGCAGCGCTGCCGCACCGCAGGGCGCTCGAGGGCCGCGCAGTGGGCGATCTCGGCGTTGCGCTCCACCAGCTCGCGGTCCCGCCAGGGCCGCATCACCGCCTCGACGGCGGTGAGCTGCTCGAGCTCGCCGGGGAGCTCGTTGACCATGGTCATGGCGCGGGCGGGATCCCGCTGCCAGACCTCGCGGATCTCGGGGAATGGATCGTCGCCCGGCGGGGGCGGCGGCCCATCGCAGCCCCACACCAGCAGCGCCGCCAGCCCGAGGGACAGCGCGCGGTGGATGGGCGGGAAGGGACGGCGCACGGGCACTCCTGGCTGGGTCATGACGGCCCCTCGAACCGTATCGCCTCGCCAGATGGCCGTCACCCGCCGACGCGGACGACCCGCGCAGCATCGACGAGGGTGATCAGTGTTTCCCCGGGCCGACACAACAGACAGCGAGGACGGCCGCCCCGTCAGGGGCAGGGAACCGTCCGCACGTTCCTCGGGAGACACCATGCGCACCACCCTCGCCCTCGCCCTCACCGCCACCGGCCTCGCCACAGTGGCCTGCGGCCCCGACCAGGAGACCGTCGCCTACGACTTCCCGCGGCTGACCCTCTCCACGGAGATGGTGGAGTTCGGCGCGGTGGAGCAGGACAGCCCGGCCGCCCGCACGGTGTGGGTCACGAACCTCGGTGAGCTCCCCATGGGCATCACGGCCATCGAGGCGAGCAGCGGCGACGGCACAGACGGCGTCTTCACCTCCGCCTGGTCCGCTGACGAGCTCGACTGTCCCGAGGGTGTCGAGCTCGAGGCCACCCCCGAGGGGATCGCGGCGGTCCTCCCGCCGGACTGCCGGCTGCCCGTGGAGGTCTCGTTCTCGCCCGCCAGCAGGGGCACCGTGTGGGGCTCACTGATCGTCCGCACAGGCACCGAACAGCTCCCGGAAGACAGCGCCGACGACCCGGCGTTCTACTCCGATCCGCTCCACGCCAAGCGCATCGTCTACCTGGTCGGCGACGGCGAACGCGGTGTGGCCAACGTGATCGTGGAGCCGAGGCACCACGACTACGGCCACCTGTGGTCCGAGGCCGCAGAGACCGCCTACGTCGCCATCCGGAACAGCGGCGACAGCCCCCTGACGGTGCAGGAGCCCACCCTGCAGGACTGCGACGACGGCTTCGCCATCACGGCCCTGGGGGCCCCGGGGGCCTACGCGGTGCTCGAGCCCGGCGTCTCCACCTACGTCGAGGTCAGCTACACCCCGGCCGACACCGACCCGGCCTCCTGCGAGCTGCTCGTGGAGACGGACGACCCGGACACTCCCCAGATCGAGGTGGACCTCGAGGCCAACACGGGGACAGACCCCGACAACGAGCCCCCCACCGCCATCGTCCGCAGCCCCGCCCCCGGTCACCAGTGGTTCGGCGGCGAAGAGGACTCCCTGCCGGTGCAGATCAACATCTTCGACCTGAACCAACCCGCCGACACCCTGACCTGCCGGGTGAAGTCCATGGTCCAGGCCGCGGGCGCCGCGGTGGCCCACTGCGACGCCGACGACGCCTCCGGCATGGTCTGGGTGGACGTGCCCTACCGCTACGTGGGCGACGGCTCGGACACCATCAAGATCCAGGTCAGCGACGCCTCGGGGGTCATCGGCTTCGCCAGCACCTCGGTGCTGTGGAACAGCCCCTACCCGTTCAGCGACGACGACGGCGACGGCTGGGGCCAGGAGGTGGACGCCGACGAGGACGGCCACTTCGACTGCGACGACGACAACGCCGCGACCTACCCCTACGCCGCCGAGCTGCCCGACGGGCAGGACAACGACTGCGACGGCGTCGTCGACGAGGGAACCGCGGTCTACGACGACGACGGCGACTCGTTCAGCGAGGCAGAGGGCGACTGCGACGACCACGACGCCGAGGTCTTCGCAGGCAACTACGAGCAAGCCGACCACAAGGACAACGACTGCGACGGCATCATCGACGAGGGCACCTCCCTGTACGACGACGACGGTGACGGCTACACCGAGATGGACCGGGACTGCGACGACAGCGACCCCAACGTGCACCCAGGGGCCATCGAGTACTGCGACGGCATCGACAACGACTGCGACGGGGTCCACGACTACGACGACGGCTGCATCGAGCTGGACTCGACGCCCTACGTGGTGGGCGGCATCCAGCTTGACCAGACCGCCTGCGAGCCCGGCGACGACATCTCGGTCTCCGTGGTGGCCTACGACGCCGACGGCCAGGACCTGGACTACGCCTGGACGGGCGACGAGGGCCTGGTCATCCAGCCCCTGACCGGCTCCCCCACGGTCACCGTGACCTGCCCCGAGCCCGCCAGCCGCAGCGGCGAGGTGCTCGGGCTCTACGTCTACATCACCGACGAAGACCAGAACGCGGTCTGGGCCTTCGATGATCTGTGGGTCTACCCGGCGGGAGACCTGTACCGGCAGTTTGTCGAGATCGTCTTCGACTAGGGCCTACCAGCCCCGCGTCTTCCGCACCTCGTCGTTGGCCTCCCCCAGCGCCGGGGGGGTGCCCACGGGGGCCTGCGGGATCTCCGACAGCCAGGTCGGGCTCCCGATCACCCGGATGACGCCCTGCTCGTCACAGCTCAGCTCCATGCCCAGCTCGGCGATGGTGGGGTGATCGAAGGCGGTGCCCACCGTGTTGACCTGGGCGCAGCTGACCTTGTGGGCCTCGAGGATCGCCACCCACGCCGCGCTGGTCCGGCCCACGAAGGCGCCCTCGAGCACGATCTCCAGGGCGTCCTGGTGCTGCAGGCGCTCGCGGTTGCTGGCGAAGCGGGGGTCGCGCACCAGGCCAGCCAGCTCGAGGGCCTCACAGAGCCGGCCCCACATGGCGTCGTTGGCCACCGCCAGCACCACCCAGCCGTCGGATGTGCGGTACAGGTTGTAGGGGCAGATGGACGGGTGGCGGTTACCCGAGCGTGGGGTGGTCACGCCACAGGACAGCTGGGTGGCCCCCGCGAAGGCGGTCATGGCCAGGGCCGTCTGCAGCAGCGACAGGCGGATGAGCTGGCCCCGGCCGCTGCTCTCGCGCTCGAACAGGGCCGCGTTGATGCAGGTGGAGGCGTACAGCCCGGTGGCGTAGTCCACAACCGGGATGGCGCTCTTCAGCGGCGCGCCGTCGGGCTCGCCCGTCAGCGCCATGAAGCCCGACAGGGCCTGGGCGATGATGTCCTGGGCCGGGCGGGTCGCGAAGGAGCTGTGGGGGCCGTAGCCGGAGATGGCGCAGTAGATCAGCCGGGGATTGAGCGCAGAGCAGACCTCCCAGGAGAAGCCCAGCTTGTCCAGCGAGGCCTGGATCCAGTTGTGGATCAGCACGTCCGCCTGCTGCACCAGCTCCTCGAACAGGGCGCGGTCCTCGGGGTCCTTCAGGTTCAGCGCCAGCGAGCGCTTCGAGCGGTTGAGGCTGTTGAAGTAGCAGCTGTTGCCCCCGGCCCGGTGGCGGCCGAAGCGACGGGACTCGTCGCCCACGCCGGGGCGCTCGACCTTGATGACCCGTGCGCCCAGATCCGCCAGCACCATGCCGCACAGGGGCCCGGAGAACACCCGGCCCAGCTCGAGGACCTTGATGTCGCGAAAGCGTCCCATCAGGCCCTCCCCCCCGACTGCTCGAAGAGCCGGGTCTGGTAGCCCAGGCACTGGAAGCCGTGGCGGTTGATGGTGGGGATGGTGGCCTCGTCGATGCCCAGGGCGTGGCGCACCCAGTAGCAGATGCTGGCGCTCAGGCCGTGGCGCTCCCCCGCCGCCAGCAGCTCGCCGATGGTGGCCCGGGACAGGTCCCGCGAGGGCGCGGTGCGGTCTCGCTGCTTCTTGTGGTCCAGGTTGCCCGGATCGATGTAGGCCTCGTACAGATCCCGCTCGAGCTCCTCGTCGAAGTGCCCGGCCAGCTGCCCCAGGATCGCCAGGCAGGCGGGGCTCACGGTGAGCAGCTCGGGCTTGAAGTTGATGATGCCCGCCGCCGCCAGGGCTCCGAAGAAGGCGTCCAGCCGGGCGGTGCTGAGCCACGGGGTCAGGATGGGCTGCACCAGGGCCGAGTTGGCGGTCACCCCCCGCTGCTGGCAGGCGCTCACGGCCGCCAGGCGCTCATCGAGGGGCGCGGCGTAGGGCTCGAAGACCCGCCGCAGGGGGTCGGGCATGATGGAGACCGAGGTGTTGAACTGCATCCAGGGGGCCAGCTGCTCGAAGAGATCGAGGATGCTCTCGCCGCCCTGCTGCACCGCCAGCTGCCGCACGCCGCCCTTGCTGGCGAAGAACAGCCGGGCCTTGGACTCGGGGCGACGGCGGTAGTGCTCCAGGAAGCTGCGCAGGATCTCGTGGGCCACCCCGGTCTGGAGGGTGGGCTCCTGCAGGGCCTCGGTCTTGGGCGAGACGTAGAAGAAGTGGGGCTCCCGGTGGTGCTCCTCGAGCACCCTCGCCACCAGGGCCGGGTAGTTGCGCCAGACCGTGAGCTCCTGCTCGTGGGCCCCGTCGGTGACCAGGCAGTACTGGCAGCCCACATGGCAGCCCTGCACGGGGTTGATCTCGTAGGTCAGGGTGGGGCAGGCCCCGGTGTAGTTGTGGATCTCGAGCTCCGAGTCGAGATCGATGTCGGCCAAGGTGATCCGGGAGCGGGGCACGAGCAGCCCGCCGGACAGGCGCCGGGCGAAGGCCTCGGAGCCCTCGACGAGCCCGGCCAGGGTCTCCGGGGCCGGCCGGATGCGGACCCCGAGGGCGTCCAGGTAGGCCTGGTCCACGATCCGGGGGGCGAAGCCCTCGAGGTCCTCGACGAGCCAGGGGGCGTCGTTGAGCTGCTGCAGGGGGAGCGGGGTGGTCATGGAGCTTCCTCGCGGGAGTCGCGGGACAGGGCCTGCTGGACATACCGCGCCGTGATGGGGCCGTGGACGCGGTTGGTGACGCTGATGTGATCGCCGCCGATCTCGATCACACGGAGGCGGTCGACCAGCCCGCCCCAGCCCAGGTCCTCGTCCAGGCCCGGGCGCCGGGCGTTGGAGCGGTACAGCTGCACGGGGACGTCGAGGCGCGCCGGCCGGTATCCACGGGCCAGGGCTCGCAGGCGACGCTGGGCGGCCATCAGGGCGAAGACCTTGCGGCCGCCGTGGACCATGTCCAGGCCGCTGGTGAACAGCTGCAGCGTGTAGCGCCAGGTCATGCCCCGCAGCAGGGACAGCACCGTGCGGACCAGCATGCGCACGAAGCGGTCCAGGGGCTCGCCGTCCACGGCGTAGTTGGGGCTGTCGATGAGCCCGACGAAGGCGACCTGCTCGCCCGCGGCCCGCAGCTGCCGGGCCATCTCCCAGGCGATGTTGCCCCCCACCGAGTAGCCCAGCAGCCGGTAGGGTCCCCGGGGCTGCCGGGCCCGCAGGCGGGCGATGTAGAGACCGGCCAGATCCTCGAAGCTCTCGGCCCCATCCCCCAGGCCCGGCGCCCAGCGCAGGCCCAGCACGGTCAGGTCGGTCTCGAGGGCCTGCAGCAGGGTGGTGTAGGCCATCAGGTCGCAGGTGAAGTCGTGGATGCAGAGCAGGTGACCGTCGGAGGCACCCTCACGCAGCACCAGCAGCGCGCCGTCGTCCTCGCCCTCCCGGGGCTGGGCCAGCGCCTCGGCCAGGGCCGCGACCGTGGGCTTCCGGAAGATGAGCGAGGGGTGCAGCACCACACCCGTCTCCCGCTCGATGAGGGCGAACAGCTCCATGGCGGTGATGGAGTCCCCCCCGCGGTCGAAGAACGCGTCGGTCACGCCGATGTCGTCGCGACCCAGCACCCGCTGGAACAGGTCCAGCAGGGCCCGCTCCGCGCCGCTGCGGGGGGCGACGGCGGCGCTCGACGCGGCGACTGGGCTGCAGCGCTGGCGCAGCTGGGCCCGGTCGGTCTTGCCGTGGGCCGTCAGGGGCAGCGCCGGGAGCAGCTGGATGCTGGCCGGCACCATGTAGGGGGGCAGCCGGGCGGCGGCGTGCTGGCGCAGCGCGTCGGGGTCGATCCCATCGCCGACCGCGAAGGCCGCCAGGGCGCGGTCGCTGTGCTCGCCGTGGACCACCACGGCGCAGTCCTCGACCCCCGGGGCGTCGCGCAGGCACAGCTCGATCTCGGGAAGCTCGATGCGGAAGCCCCGCAGCTTGATCTGCCGGTCCACCCTGCCCAGGAAGCGCAGCACCCCCGCGGGGTCCATCACCACCCGGTCGCCGGTGCGGTAGGCGAGGGCGTCGTGGTCCCCGATCGAGCGCGGGTTGGGCACGAAGGCCGCCCGGGTCAGCGCGGGGCGGGCCAGGTAGCCCAACGCCAAGGGGGCCCCGGCCAGCCACAGCTCGCCCTCTTCACCCCGGGCCACCACCGCGCCGTGCTCGTCCACCACGGCGGCCTGACAGTTGGCCACCGGGCCGCCGATGGGCACCGGATCATCGTCGCCGATGAGCTCCCACGAGCTGCTGTAGACGCAGGCCTCGGTGGGGCCGTAGCAGTTGATCACCCGGTAGCCGGGGTGGGGCCGCGCTCGCAGCTGCTCCCCGCCCACGGTGAGCAGGCGCAGGCCCGGATCGGGCACGTGCTCCATGAACAACTCACCCACCCGGGTGGGGAGGACGGCGACGCTGATGTCGTGGGCCCGGAAGAAGCGGCCCAGCTCCGTCACCGAGCCGCGGACCGCCTCGGGCACGATGGTCACCGAGGCGCCGCAGAGCAGGGGCGTGAGGATCTCGGCCACGGACACATCGAAGGTGAAGCTGCAGAACGCCGCGGTGCGCTCCCCGGGCTGCAGCTCGCTCCGGGCGGCGTCCCAGGCGCAGAGGTTGAGCACAGCCCGGTGGGGCAGCAAGGCCCCCTTGGGCTCCCCCGTGGAGCCGGAGGTGTACAGCACGTAGGCGGTGCGTTCCGCGGCAGCGCCCCTCTCCGGGGCTCGGCTCGACGAGCCGACCGGCGCTACCGCACCTGCCTCGCCCGCCAACAGTCCACCGGACTGTTGGCCCCCAGGCCCCTCTCCCTGGGGGCGAGACACAGTACCTTCTCCCCTCTCCCCCTCGGGGGGGAGAGGGGCCGGGGGAGAGGGGGGGCGATGCTGTAGAACACCCTCATCCCCCACGATCACCCTCACCCCCGCATCCTCGAGGTTCCTCTCCCGGCGACGCGCCGGCAGGTCGGGGGTCAGGGGCACCCAGGCCGCCTCGGCCCGCAGCACCGCCAGCAGGCCGACCACGTAGGCGACCGTCCGCCCGGTGCAGACCGCGACCCGGTGACCGGGGCGCACCCCGGCCTCGCGCAGCTCGGCAGCCAGAGCCTCCACCGCCCTGTCGAGCTGGGCGTAGCTCAACTCGGTGCGCTCGTCCGCGACGGCCAGGCGCTCGGCGTGGGCCACGACCGCCGCCCGGAAGGCCGCGTCGACGGTCGCGTGTTCACCCACCGGGCGCTGCTCCCCGACCACCACGCTCCGCAGCCGCTCGGGCACCCGGTCCAGCTCTCCCACGGCCCGATCCGGCTCCGCCACCACCCGCCGGGCCAGGTGCGCCACCAGCGCGAAGAAGCGCTCCATGTCGGCGGCGCCGTGCAGGGACAGGCGGGCGTCGACCCCGAGCTGCAGGGGGGCGTCCACGGGCCGCTGGTTGGGGTTGATCTTGATGTTCAGCTCGGCCATGTCGGCCCGGGGCGAGTAGCGCTCCACGGCCACAGGGGGGATCGCGGGGTCGGTGGACGGCGGCAGGCTCGGCACGTGGTTTACGAAGGTGCGTAGAAGACTCAAGGGCTCGAGCCCACCGGCCCGCAGGTGCTGGGCCAGCAGGTCGTAGGGGTACTGCTGCTTGCGCAGGCAGGTGGACGATGTGCGGTGCACCCGGCGCAGCATGGCGCCGAAGGGCTCGTCCCGGTCCACGGGCAGGCGCACGGGCAGGGTGCTCACCGACATACCCGCCATGGCCTTCTCGGCGGGGCTGAGCCGGTTGTGGTGGCCGGTGGCCAGCACCGCCTCGGGCTCGCGCCCACCGCGGGTGAAGTGCAGGGCGAACAGGGCCAGGAAGAACCTGAAGACCGTGCTCTTCTCCCGGGCACAGACCCCGCGGATGGCGTCGGACAGCTCCGGCCCGAAGTCGTGCTCGTAGCGCTCGGTGGCGATGGGGCCCACGGGCCCGCCGCCGCCCTCGAGGCTCAACCCGTCCAGGTGCTCGTGCCAAAAGGCCCGGTGCACCGCACAGTCCTCGCTCTGCAACCAGGCCGCCTCCCGAGCCATGAAGTCCAGGAACGACGGCCCGGGCTCGGGGGGCTCCCCCGTGGCGAAGGCCCGCAGGATCTGCTTGTTGAGCAGCGCCACCGTCCACGCGTCGATGGTGACGTGGTGGTAGACGAAGAACCAGCCGATGCGGCCGCCCTCGAGCTCCAGCAGCCGGAAGCGGAACAGGGGGCTGCCCAGCAGCTCGAAGGGCACGGCGCTCTCGTCCAGCAGGCGGCTGCGATCCGCACCCAGGCGCCACACCGGGGCGTGCAGCTCCACGGGGGGCCCGATGATCTGCTGACAGACGGGCCCGTCACCATCCACCAGCTGCAGCCGCAGCGCCTCGTGGGCCCGCAGGACCGCCACGATGGCGTCCTTCAACGCCGGCAGCTGCGCCGGGCTCCCGGCCAGGTGCACGCAGCCCGCCAGGTTGCCGACCCCGGTGCCCGGGGCCATCAGCTCGCTCATCCACACCCGCCGCTGGGGGTGGCACAGGGCGAAGGGCTCACCGGGGCGGGGGCGGGTCACGGGCAGGCCTCCCGCACCACAGCCTCGAGGCGGCGCTCGAAGCCCGCCACCTGGGCCCGCACCACAAGCTGGTGGGGCAGGCTCGCGGCGCGCTGCATGGTGGCGTCCTGGGTGTAGTCCAGGCGGGTCCCGTCAGCGCCGTCGATCAGCTGGTAGGTCGCCAGGAAGTCCGTGGGGAACTGCACCAGCGGGAAGGTGCTCTCGTGGGACAGCAGCCGCAGCTCGATGCGCTGCTCGGCCTCGAGGATCAGCCGCTCGTAGACCAGGGTGGTGTGGAAGCCGAGGATGGAGAACTCCACCTCGACCACGTGCCGGGCCTCCTGCTCGTCGAGCATGGTCACCCGGTCCACGAAGGGCGTGAGCCGCCGCATCGTCTCCATGGCGTACAGGGTGTCCAGCAGCCCGGGGCAGGCGGGCAGCGCGTCGAAGCTCAGCCGGTGGGCGTAGCGGTGCTCGCCGAAGCGGATGCCGGAGCTGCGCTCGACCGCCCAGGCCGTCGCCGGCAGCGCGAGCCCCGCCAGGATCAAGGCAGCAGAGAGCGCTGGTGGAATGAGCGATCGTGTGGGCATGGACGCGTGCGCGGGGCGGGCCAGAAGTATAGCGCCGCTGCGATGGGAAGAGGGCCCGCTGTCGCCGCTCCGGTTAGCCGGATTCATGGTCACGAGTTCGCGGTATCCACTCTCCTTCGGCCTCTCCTGGCCATCCGCGCTCATCGCCTGGGCCAGCCTCGCCGCGGCCTGCGGAGCCGAGCCTGATCCGAGATCTCCGCCTCGACCTGCTCCGGCCGAAGCGCCGCCATCTCCCGAGGCCGTGCCGGGTGACGCGCTCCCGGAGCGTTGGGGGGGCGACCGATGGCTCCAGCTGGCTGTCGGGGGGACCTTCGCCTGCGGGCTGTTGGACGGCGGCGTGGCGCGCTGCTGGACCACGCTCGACTCCCCGCCCATGGACACGCCTCCAGCTCACTTCACCGCGATCGCGGCGGGGCTGACCCACGCTTGTGGCCTCGACGACGCCGGTGGCGTGCGCTGCTGGGGCGACGCGTTCGGGGGCGCCATCGAGCCACCTGCAGGGCGCTTCACCACCGTCAGCGCGGGCGCGAGCTTCTCCTGCGGACTCCGCGAGGATCGCACCCTCGCCTGCTGGGGGCAGAACAGTCACGGCCAGGTCCAGCCGCCTGCAGGCCAGTTCGCGCAGGTGGTGGCCGGCGTCACCCACGCCTGTGCCCTGGACACCGAGGGCCAGGCCACTTGTTGGGGTGACGACAGCCAAGGCCAGGCCTCGCCACCGTCCACTCCCCTCAGCGACCTCGCCCTGGGCAAGGACTCCGCCTGCGGGTTGGAGCGGGACGGCGCTCTGCGCTGCTGGGGCAGCCCGCTGGTGCGCTCCCTTCCCCCCACCGACGGTGCAAGCCCCCACGCCGAGCCTCCCCCGGGGACCGACTGGGTGGCCGTGACCATGGGGCACCAGCACGCCTGCGCCCTGGGGAGTGACGGGGAGCTGAGCTGCTGGGGCCACAACGCTGTGAGCCAGTCCTCGCCCCCTCCCGGTCGCTTCGCCACCGTCGACGCGGGCTTCTACGGCAACTGCGCCCTGCGCGAGGACGGCGCGCCGATCTGCTGGGGCTGGGACGTCCTGGTGGGCGCCCGGGTGGCCGGCGACGCCGCTCGACCGCTGGCCTGGGTGGCCGCTCCCGAGCACGTCCAGCGCCACACATGCCCCTATGAAGGGCTGGGTCAACTCTATCTCCTGCACGGCCGCTCCGCCGACGCGAAGGAGGTGTTGGAGCAGGGTATCGAGCTGGCGCCCGACCTCGAGCACGGCAAGTACCTGAGCCTCGCCGAGATCGTCCTGGCCGAAGGCGACCACGACCGGGCGATCGCCCTGCTGCGCAAGGCCCGGGAGATCTTTCCGGCGGACCCCGCGGCCAGCCAACGCCTCGCGGACTTGGGGGAGGACTAGCTCCCAGGACCCACCAGCGCGAACACGGCGCCGAAGGGATCACGGAGCTGGGCGACGCGATCGCCACCGGGGACCTCCATCGGGCCGTGGACCAGCTCGGCGCCCAGCTCGGCGGCCTTGGCCAGGGAGGCGTCCAGATCCTCGATCCGGAAGTACAACAGCCAGTGGTCGGGGGCCCCCGGGGGCTTGCCCCCCATGCCGCCCAGGTTGTCGTCGCAGGCGTGGAAGAGCCGGTAGGTGCCGCCCATCTCCGGGGGCAGCTCCATGTCCTGGGAGATCTTCCAGGGGAACAGCGCGCTGTAGAAGTCCCAGGCCGCAGGCATGTCGCTCGAGGCGAGCTCGTGCCAGCCCACCTGTCCCGGGGTGTCCATGCCCGGCTTGGGCTGCGGCGGGGGATCGCCGGCGTGCACGGCGAACACGGCGCCCAGTGGGTCCATCAGCACCGCGAAGCGACCGCCGCCCGGGATGTCGGTGGCGGGCACGTGGACCTTGGCGCCCAGGCCCTCGGCCTGCTCGACGGTGGCGTCCACGTCCTCGACGCTGACATAGGCCAACCAGGCGTTGGGGCAGCCACCGGCGACGGCCGCGTCGGACTTCTGGCGGAAGCCGCCCAGGGGGGCGCCGCCGCTGGTGAACATGGCGTACGCCGGGCTCCAGGCCTGCTCGCTCCAGCCGATCAGCGCGGTGTAGAAGGCCTTGGACGCGTCGGCGTCAGCGCTGTCGTAGTCGTACCAGCAGAAGCTTCCGAGGGCGCGGTCGTCGCAGGACATAGGGGGTCTCCGGTGTGGGATTGCCGGATGAGGATAGCCACCGGCGCAGGCCTGGAAAGGGCGAACCGAGCGCGGGCGGAGTCCTGTGGGCGTGCCTACAGCTACGGCCCCAGCACCACGCTCCGGATCTCCCCGATCCCCACCTTGGGCTCCCGGTGGGCACCCAGCAGCCCGTTGCGCTCCTGGGCCACATCGCACAGCTGCGTGTAGCAGAATCCCTGAAGGTGCGGGTGCTCCCGGATCAGCCCGAGGGTCTGCTCGAGGCTCTCGAGCAGGGTCAGCTCGCCCCCGGCGTAGGGTCCGAAGCCGTGGCCGCCACACTCGCTGATGATCACCGGCTGCCCACCGTAGCGGGCTCCCGGCGCCAGGGGGCTCTTGTGGATGCGGCTGGGCATGGCCATGTACAGCTGCCGCCAGGCCTGGAAGGTCATGGCATCGGGGCTCTCGAGGGCCCGGTACAGCCGGCGCACGGCGTCGGGGTCCGCCAGGTAGTGGTGGATGTCCAGCAGATCGCCGCCGATGTGTTCGTAGCCGGAGTTGTCAACCACCAGCGCCCCGGGGTGCAGGGCGCGACAGCGCTCCACCATGGCCAGCACCCAGCGGCGCCAGCGGGCGCTCCAGAGGATGGGGAAGATGCCCCAGGTCTCGTTGAACAGCACCCAGCTGATGAGCGAGGGGTGGCCCCGATCCCGCAGCACCGCGGCCTCGAGCAGGGCCTCGAAGGCGCCCTGGTCCACGGGCGCGAACAGGAAGGGGCTGGGGAGCTCCGCCCAGACCAGCATCCCCAGCCGATCGCAGTGGTACAGCAGGCGGGGGTCGGGGATGGTCTGGTGGATGCGCAGGCCGTTGAAGCCCATGGCCTTGGCCAGCCGGATGTCGCGCTCCATCGCCGCGTCGCTGGGGGCCGTGGCCCAGCCGTCTGGCCAGTAGGGCTGGTAGAGCACCAGGCGCTGGAACAGGGGCTGGCCGTTGAGCAGCACCCGCCCGCCGCGAACGTCCACGGTGCGCAGGCCGGCGTGGGAGTGGAGGCGGTCCACCTCGACGCCGTCTTGATGCAGGATGGCGGTCACGGTGTACAAGGCGGGATCCTCGGGACTCCAGGGCGCCCGCCGCAGGGGCTGCAGCGGCAGCTCCACCTGGGGACCGGCGACCCGACACACGGCGCTGGCGTCCCGGCGCCCGTCGGGGTGCTCGAGCCGGATCTCCAGCTCCCCCTCGACCCGCCCGCCGATGCGCACCAGCACCTCGAAACCCCGGCCGTCCTGGCTGGCGATGGCCGCGATGCGCTCGACGAAGGCGCGACCGCGTTCCTCGAGCCCCACCGGCTGCCAGATGCCCGAGCTGGGCTCGTAGAAGATGGTGTGGGGGAAGGGCAGGTGGGTCTGCTTGCCCCGGGGCAGCGAGGCTCGGCGGGTCTCCTGGACCCGGAGCACCAGCACGTTCTCCCCTTCCACCAGGGGCAGGGGGAGCTCCACGGGGGTGAAGCCACCGGTCCCACCCCCCACGGGCGCACCGTTGAGCCACACCTGCACCGCGTGGTCCACCGCCCCCAGCCGCAGCCAGGGAGTGCCCACATCCCAGCCCGCGGGCCGCTCGAGGCGGCGCAGGTACCAGAAGCGCCCGACCGGGGCGTGCTCCCGGGCGCCGCTCAGCTCCGCCTCGAGGCAGAACGGCACGGTGACGGCGCCGTCGAGCTTCCGGCGCTCGAACCAGCGCTCCCGCAGGCCGCGATCCTTCGGATCCGGCTGGAAGTCCCAGGCCCCGTGCAGCGCCTGCCAACGCTCGCGCTCGTGCAGGGGATCAGGGTGCTCGGGCCGGTGTTCCATGCAGATCTGCTAACCGGGGGATCGTCGCGGGCCTTGCCTGCCACGGACACCACACCCAGGCACATCGTCGGTCGCCTGGATAGGCGTGCCTGTCGGAGCCGGAGATGAAGCGCAGGCTGTTCAACCACGGACGGAGCTACGAGGTGGACCCCCAGCGGGGTCTGCTGATCGTGCGCCCGCTGCGCGCCTGGTTCCTGGCCACCGCCGCCGGCTGCGCGATCACGTCGATGGCGCCCTGGCTCATCGCCCACGTGGGGCCGCGGGTGCTCACGGTGGGCGGCTGGATGCTGGTGCTGACCTACGCCGCCGCGGCCCTGGGCCTGGCCCTGGTGGGGTTCTCGCCTCGCAACCGGCGCATCCGCGTCGACATGCAGGCGGGCGAGATCGAGGTGGCGGCCCCCTTCGGCATCGGGCCCACCCGGCGCGTCCCGGTCTCGGAGCTGCGCTTCGGCTACCGCGAACAGCTGCTGCCCATCGGCGACGTGATCGCCTGCCGGGCGACCGTGGCCCACACCGCCTTCGGCGAGCTGACCATCGTGGAGACCACCCGCGATCGCAAGCGGCTGCCCAAGCGCATCGCCAACGCCCTCGAGGAAGGCCGCCGCCACGCGGACCCCGGTCCGCTCGAGGCCGTCGCCAAGGAGCTGGCCAACGCCGGTGGGCTCGAGTGGGGCGGCGTGGCCATCATGGTCGGCCTGTGGGTGCTCGGTCCCCTGTGGCTGTGGTGGTACCTCCACTGAAGCTTTCCGCTTGACACCCCGCCACCACCGAAGCAGGTTGGGGCATCATCCCTCCAGCGAGAACTCCATGAAGTTCGCCACCATCATCATCATGAACCCTGTCGGCGTCGTGCCGACCGGAGGTGGCGGATGAGTGCGTAAGCACCCCTTCCAGGGAAACCGGAAGCCCCGCCACCGACCTCGGCGGCGGGGCGTCCCGCGGTTAGGGACCCAGCATACACCCCCACCCCCCCGCGCCCCCCCAACCCACCACCCACGCAAAAACTAA
>CAYZVO010000089.1:0-22569 GCA_964481655.1 uncultured Enterobacterales bacterium
CAGGACGACACCGCGCCCCCGGAGGGGGACACGGACACCGACACCGACACGGATACCGACACGGACACGGACACCGACACGGACACAGACACCGACGTCCCGGACGGCTGGACCCCTGGACCCGATCTGCCGGACTGCACCGCCCAGGCGGGCGACGGCGACCTGGTGGCGCTGGTGGGCGTGGTGCTGGCCCCCGAAGGTGCCGTCGCTGGCTCGGTGGTCTACTCCCGCACCAGCGGTGAGATCGAGTGCGTGGGCGAGTCCTGCGACACCACGGGCGCCGAGGTGATCTGCACCGAGGGCGTGGTCTCTCCGGGCCTGGTCGATCCCCACAACCACCTGCAGTACAACCTCATCGGCCCCTGGCGGCACGACGAGCTGTACGTGGACCGCTACGACTGGCAGAGCGACGGCGACTACTACGACTTCCGCGACGCCTACGACGAGGTCAGCGACGACTACAACTGCGAGGTCATGAAGTGGGCCGAGCTGCGGGAGCTGGTGGGTGGCACCACCGCCGCCATCGGCGCCTACGGCAGCTCCTGCATCGACATCCTGATCCGCAACCTGGACGAGGACTCCGCCAGCCACGGCATCGCCGGCTACGAGAGCTACTACACGGCCAGCCGCGTGGACGACAAGTGGGAGGACGAGGAGGACGGCGAGCGCTACGCCGACTACCTCGAGACCGGGTACTACGGCTCCGTGCTGGCCCACGTGGCCGAGGGGGTCGAGGGCACCTGCACCGACGAGATCGACCACATGTTCGATGTCGGGCTCGCGGGCCCCGGTGTGGGCTTCATCCACGCCACCGACGCCACCACCGGCCAGCTGGCCCGCATGGCGGTCGAGGGCACCACCATCATCTGGTCCCCGCGCTCGAACCTGGACCTGTACGCCTGGACCACCCCGGTGGACGTGGCCATGCGCTTCGGCGTGGACGTGGCCGTCAGCCCCGACTGGACCTGGTCCGGCGAGGCCCACCAGGCCCGGGAGCTGGGCTGCGCCTACGACTGGCTGCAGAGCCGCGGATCGTCCATCGACGACGTCAAGCTGTGGGAGATGGGCACCACCGACGCCGCCCGCGCGGTGGGCCTGGACGGTGTGCTGGGCATCCTGGCCGAGGACACCCTGGCCGACATCGCGGTGTTCGCCTACAGCGGCTTCCCCTACCACGACATCCTGCGGGCCCAGGGCCAGGACACCTGGCTCACGGTCATCGACGGCGAGGCCCTGTTCGGCAAGCCCGAGCTGATGGAGCCGTTGGCCGCCAACCCCGACTGGTGCGAGTCCGTGGACGCCTGCGGCGAGGAGCGCACCATCTGCGTGCAGGCCGCCTCGAGCGGCGACGACGCCCAGAGCTACCAGGACATCGAGGACATCCTGCGCCAGGCCCTGGACGCCCAGTCCATGCCCTCGGAGCTGTCCTACGCCAAGGAGCTGTTCCCGATCTTCATCTGCGAGGACACCGACGACCGCGGCAGCTGCGACTACGGCGAGGGCGGCTCGTCGAGCGACGGCGACGGTGACGGTGTCGACGACAGCGAGGATCTCTGCCTCGACGTCTGGGACCCCAAGCAGAACGACTGGGACGACGACGGCGTGGGCGACGCCTGCGACCCCTGCCCCCTCGAGCCCGATGCCCAGAGCTGCGACCACGACCCCCAGGACATGGACGGCGACGGCTACGACAACGACGTGGACGACTGCCCCTGGAACCATGACCCGGACCAGGCCGACGGAGACGGTGACGGCAAGGGCGACGCCTGCGATCCCTGCCCGGACGACTACAACCCCGACGACATGGGCTGCCCCATGACCATGCGCCTGCTGGCCGACGAAGACGACGACGCCCACCCCTCCGAGGGCACCATCGTCACCGTCACCGGTGCGGTGGTCATCGGCGTGTCCGGCTCCGGCTTCTACGCCCAGGACCCCAACGAGCTGGACTACGGCGGCTGCTACATCTACACCGACAGCGAGCCGGGGGTGTCCGTGGGTGACGAGGTCACCGTCGCGGGCGAGTACATGGAGTACTACGGCCTCTGCGAGGTCGCCTACGCCGACGTCGAGGTCACCGGCTCCGTGCCCGTGCCCGCGCCCATCACCGTCTCCGCCTGCGACATCGCCACCGGCGGCGCCGACGGCGAGCGCTACGAGGCCATGCTGGTGCGGGTCGAGGACGTCACCGTCACCAACTCGAACCCCGACGGCTCCAGCGACTACGGCGAGATGGAGGTCGAGAGCTGCCTGCGGGTGGACGACAGCCTCTGGGACGCCTTCCCGGACGTGGACGAGCACGGCTGGAGCTACCGCGACGCCGGCCAGACCTACAGCTTCATCCAGGGCCCGCTGCACTACGGCTACAGCAACTTCAAGCTCGAGCCGCGGGGCGAGGACGACATCGAGCTGGCGGCGCGCTGACGGAGAGATCGATGCTGGTAGCTGCCACCTTCGTGGCGGCCTTGGCCGTCGCCCCCGCGGCTGTGGCCCAGTCCACCGCCGACGCTGTGGTCTTCGACGACCAGATGACCCTGTGGGTCATCCCGGCGCCCCGGCCCTTCGGTCTGACCTGGCGCCGGCCCGGCCCCCTGGTGCGGCGCACCATCTTCAACGAGGCCACCGGCCTGAACCGCGGCATCGGCCACGCCGGGATCACCCTCGAGTGCGCGGCCACCGCGGATCGGCCGGCGGTCCACTGGCAGGGCTCGGTGCGCTCCACCGGCGACGACTTCCGGGGCATGATCTTCGAGGACAAGGCCGGCATGGGCATCCTCTTCGCCACGGTGCCCGGGCGGCTCGAGCTGGCCGAGGAGCTGCAGCCCAGCCTGGATCTCCGCGCCCGCCGCGGCCGCCTGAACTGGCTGCGCATGGGCATCTCCTCGGAGAGCTGCCACGCCCTGCACGACTACGTGGCCGCCAGCGACGAGGCCCCCGCCAACGACCGCTACGGCTTCGTGCGGCCCCTGTACCAGGAGGGCGCGGGCTGCTCGGCCTTCTCCATGGCCTTCCTGCAGCTGGCGGGGCTGGTGGAGCCGTGGATGCGTGAAGAGTGGAGCTTCGACGTGAACATCCCGATGGAGCTCATCGGCGGCGAGCTCAACCCCGACAACCCCGTCGGCGTCGGCAAGCTCTTCACCATCACCCGCGGCTGGGCCGAGCCCGACGAGCCGCAGCTGCGGCTCAACGGCTGGGAGCCCACCTACATGTTCCACTCCATCCACGCGCGGACCTTCGCCCAGGGCGCCCGCGTAGAGCACTGGGGCCGGGCCACGGGTCTGGTGCTGGACCGGCGGGACGCGGTGCCCAGCCCCTCGTTGATGGACGGCAGCTTCTTCTCCGGTGAGCCTGCGCCGGACAGCGACGCGCGCTTTCTGACCGCCGATGAGTGAGCCGGCGAGGCGGCCTCAGCCGCCCAGCAGCTCCCGGTACTCCTGCTCGGCGCCCTGCTGGGCTTCGATCCGGACCAGCTGAAGCCCCTCCCGCAGGCTCCTGGCCAGGTTGACCAGGCGTGGATCCAGCGCGCCCTGGCTGGCCATGTCCCGCAGGATCACCAGGGCACCCTCGGTGTCCATGCCTTCGCGGTAGGGGCGGTCCTCGGTCAAGGCCACGAAGACATCGGCCACCGCCATGATGCGCGCGCCCATGCTCAGGTCGGCGCCGCCGATGTGGAAGGGGTAGCCCGAGCCGTCCAGCCGCTCGTGGTGGTACGCGGCCCACTGGGCCAGGACCTCGAAGTCCCGGATCGGCCGCAGGGCGCGCCAGGTGGAGTAGGTGTGGGCCCGGATGAGGTTGAACTCGGTGGCGCTCAGGCGCCCGGGCTTCTCCAGGATCTCCGCCGGGACCGCCAGCTTGCCCAGATCGTGGAACAGGCCGGCGGCGTACATCATGCGTTGCTCACGGGGTGAGAAGCCGGCGTGCCTGGCCAGCAGCTCGGCCACCGAGGCGACGCCCTGGGAGTGGGAGGCCGTGAAGTGGGAGCGGAAGTCGATGAGCCGGGCGAAGAACGAGGCCAGGTCGATGAGCCCCTCGATGTCCAGCTGGATGGTGTCCGGCCCGAGCTGCCGGCGGAGCTCACCGCCGAGGGTGGGGGAGACCAGGTCCAGCCACAGGCTCTCCTGCACCGCTGCCCGCTCCAGGGTGTCCACCAGCGCCGGATCGAAGAGCCGCCCCGCCTCGCTGCGGACCTGCTCGAGGATGCTGGGGACCTGGGACAGGATGTCCTGGCTCCGGTCGATGAGCACCGCCACGCGGTCCGCCAGGTGCAGGACGTGGGCCCCGAGGGGCGGGTCTCCGTTGGCGCCGCGCGTGACCCAGGCGCAGTGATGATGCTCCACAAGGGGCGCGATCTCCCGCAGCACTGTGCAGGTGCGCAGCAGCCTGGCCCCCAGCCTGGCGTGCCCCTCCATCCCCGTGGCCTCGAAGGCCATCACCGCCAGCCGGTCCGTGGTGCTCATGCCGCCCAGGTCGTGCAGCGCCCCGGCCACCAGGCAGGCCCGCTGCGCGTCGGCATCGAGCCCGTGGGCCCGCGCGATGCGGTGGGCGAGGTAGGCCACCTGCTTGTGGTGCCCCGACAGCGCCGGGCTGACCATGTCCACCGTCTCGGAGACACACATGATGAGATCGAATCGCAGGATTCCGTAGCCGCCGATCATCCCCTCTCCATTCTGTCCAGAGTGTCGAAAACGAGGCTGCGTCCACCAGGCTATGTCAGATGTCGGCGCGATTCGGAAGAGGGCAGGCTCGCTTCGGACGCCAGGCGGTTGGGCGCTGCGCTGGTTGGCGCGCCCGCACACGCGGCGCTACAGCTCGACACCGCAGCTCCATCATGGACGTTCGCGGCCCCGCATCCCCCGGAGTGACCATGGAGCGCGCCCGCCTGTCTCTCTCGTTCGCCCTGCTCGCCCTGCTCACCGCCTGCGAGAGCCTCGAAGACCGCGCCCAGTACCTCACCGGACCCGACGCCATCGTGTGGACCGGCGACAGCGACTTCACCGTCACCGGCCAGGACGACATGAAGGGCCACCTCAACCTGAGCCAGGGCGTGCTGACGGTCTACCTGACGGGTTTCCCCCCGACGACCAAGGTCACCCTCGGCGCCGACAGCATGGACGTGCGCGACATCGGTGCGGCGCAGGTCGAGACCCCCATGACCGCCTTCTATGGCTCGGTCTCCACCCAGGACTTCCTGAAGGGCTCGATCGAGGGCGCCAGCCTCGAGCTGCAGGCCCCCGGACAGCCGGCCTTCTCGTTCGCGCTGCCGGCCATGGACGCCCTCCTGCTGGAGAACCACCTGGCGACCGTCGCCGAGGGTCCGCTGCTGTACGTCGGGGAAGAGGCCACCGCGGTCACGCCGCCGAAGACCATCCACTGGAACCACGGCGCCAGCAACGAGCTGCTCGGTGTGCAGGCCGCCACCTTGGGCGGCATCGACGCCATCGCCCTCACCGAAGAGGTGGTCGCCGACACCAAGATCTGCCCCGGCTACGAGGCTGGCGGTGGCGCCACCCAGGATCTGACCCTGAAGCTGGTGGAGCACAAGCTCTCCCTCGTCGATCGGCGCACCGGCACCAGCCTGGCCGAGCAGAGCTTCCCGCCCATCGACCGCTGCCCCGACAGCACCTTCCAGCTCAGCGGTGAGGCTTTCGAGACCACCACCGTGCTGCCCGAGGCCGACATCCGGGCCTGGCTCGAGGGTCAGCTGGGCGGGTGAGCCGAAGGAGCCGGGCGTGAACCCCCTGCAGCAGTATCTCCACGGCGTCATCGGCAAGCAGCGCATGAAGAACCGCGTCGCCGCGGTGGTCATGCTGGTGCTCTGCGGCGTGGCCGCACCCTGGGGCCTCTCACTGGGCGCGGGCCAGGAGCACGGCGCCAAGCTGATCGCGGCGGCGGTCATCGGGACCCCGGTGGCGCTGCTCATCCTGGGGCTGAGCTTCCGGGCCACCAAGGGGGTGCGGGCCCTGGCCGACCCAGCGCGCATCGTCTGGTACTACGGCCTCGAGCAGAGCACCCACACCAACGCCGTCATGATCGGCTTCGACGACGGCGCACTGCACAAGTTCCCCCTGCCGCTCATCTCCATCAAGCAGGGCTTCTCCCAGGAAGTCTTCGAGCTGCTGCGCGTGGCCGCCCCCCAGGCGCGCGTGGGGTTCAGCGAGGAGCTGCGGCGGGCCTTCCGCGAGGACCCCACGTCCTTGGTGCAGGCTGCGCCTCGCAAGCGGATCAGCTAGCGCGCGTCCGTCAGAACGCCCTGCCCGCGTACAGCGCGACGGTGGCGTTGCTGGGGGTGTACTGCACGGCGCTCAGGGTGGTCTCGTCGCCGTCGTCGTAGGGCTCGAAGCTGCCGCCGCTCATCCCGGCGGCGGAGATGCGGGCGCCCAGGACCGTGCCGCGCTGCTCTCCGAGCATCCAGCCGATGCCGAGGGTGGGGCCTGTGCCCACGTCGAGGACCCCCTCGGTGCGGTTCCAGACCCGGACGGCCTCGAAGCCAAGCCCCAGGTCGACGAAGGCCTGGGAGCGCTCCCGGTCCTTCAGCAGGAAGCGGAAGCCGTTGTCGAAGCGCAGCTGGAGCAGGGCGTCGGCGGTGCCCGTCAGGCCCCCGCGGGCGGTGAACGCGGTGAAGACCCGGCGCCGATCCTTGTGCTCGAAGGACCAGTTCAGCTGGGCGCCGAGGGTCACCGGCAGGGGGATGTCCTCGCTCCCGTCGCCTCCGATGGTGCGAGCCATGGGCGTGCGCACCACCGGCAGCTCCCCCAGGACGGCCAGATCGGCGGCGTGGGTGGTGTGGGGGGCGGCGATGGTGAGCAGGGCGAGGGCCGCGGCGCGGTAGCTGCGGGTCATGGTCTCCTCCGGGTTCGATCCTCCAGTGAGGGGCGGGAACGGCGCCCCTCGATCTGGTTGGTGTCGTGGTCGCGGATCCGCTTCTGTTTTTCTTCGTTCTCCGTGTAGGCTCTCGATCGGCACCACCCAGGACCTCCCGATGCGCATCCACATCCCCACCTTGCTCCTGCTCCTGCCCCTCACCGCCTGCTCTCGCTGTGACGACCCTGGGGACAGCACCCCCCCCGAGCCCCAGGACAGCGAGCCGCAGCACACCGGCGACAGCGAGCCGCCGCCGCCGGACGCCGACGGGGACGGGTTCGTGGACGACGAGGACTGCGATCCCGACGACCCGGCCATCTACCCGGGCGCCCCCGACACCCCGGGGGACGGCGTGGACTCAGACTGCAACGGGGTGGACGAGTACGAGGGCCCGGTGGGGGTCGCCCTCGAGGGTGAGACCTCGGTGCAGCTGAACGAGGAGTGGGCCATCCAGGGCGCCGCCGAGCCCGCCGTGCACTTCCTGTCGGTGCAGGGGGTCAGCGACGGCGAGCAGGTCACGGTGCGCTGGGACGTCGAGCAGCGCGCGCGGCTGGTGCTCCACGTCAACGCCAGCCTGCAGTTCACGGTGGAGCAGACCTGGCCCGGCGCGCTCCAGGAGATCCTGCTGCTCACCACCACCACCCGGACTCCCGAGATCAGCGGCCCGGACGGCGTCCCCGTCGTCGAGCTCGAGGCTGTGAACCAGGTCGCCTACACCTGGGACGACCCGGGCACCCGGCTGGCGGAGCGCACCCTCCAGGAGGCGGGCTACCCCGACTGCGACGGTGGGACCGAGCCCCTGGCGCCTCCCGATCGCGGCATCCTCGAGGGTGGCTGCGACGCGCTGCTGACCGAGGAGCTGGTCTGCCTGACCGGGCGCGGGAGCAGCAGCTCCACGGGCAACGGCGTCTGGGCTGTGGGCCTGGACTCGGGCACCGCCTGCCAGCTCGCCGACGTGGGCACCGGCGGCTACGGCGGCGCCTGGTCCGGCCACCACTGGTACGCCTGCGACTGGACCCACGACCAGCAGCTGCGCCGGGTGGACCTGAGCACCGGGGAGCTCGAGAAGAGCTACGCCTACTGCCACTCGGCGGATGTGGTGGGAGAGCGACTGGTGGCCATGACCTACACGATGCTCGACCACGACAGCTACGGCTTCTACAGCTTCGACTCGTGGCTGGATGCCCACTGCGGCCGCTCCACCTCCCTGGGGTTCGGCGACATCGGCTACCACTCCCGAATCACCGTGCACGATGGCGTCATCTACGCCTCGCGGCACACGACCTCGGAGGGCATCGACCTCTACGATCTCGACAGCGGTGCGCTGATCGACACCCTCGAGCTGCAGGACTACTCCGACTGGGTCGAGGGCATCGACGTGACCGACGACGGGCGGCTGGTGATCGTGCACAACAGCACGTCCTCGACCACCTTCGAGATCTTCGACGCCGGTGACGGCAGCCGCATCTCCCAGATCGAGGTCGAGGGGGTGGCCGGAGACGGCGTGAGCTGCGACGTGCTGGGAGCCCCCTGAGGGGCCTCCGGTCCGGAGGGAGCCCACGCGGTGACGCGGGCTCCCTCCGTCGCCGCGCCTACTCCATCAGGCCCGTGTCGTCCTCGGGCTCGCCGGACAGGCAGGCCGCGAGATCGAGCACCAGCTCCTCGCAGAAGGCCACGTCCTCGTCGGTCTCGGCCAGCTCCCAGCAGGTCTCGGCGTACTCCTCGAGGGCGTCGCACTCACCCTCCTCGGCCTCCGGCTCGGCGGTGGCCTGGCCGTTGAGCTCCCAGGTGCAGTCGGCGGCGTCGAACTCGAGGTTCTCGCACTCCGACTCGGCCTCTTCGTCTGTGGCGCTCGCCCAGCAGTCGTCGGCCGCGGACTGGATGTCGTTGCAGACCAGCGAGGCGTTGTCGAGCCAGTCGAAGAAGTGGGCGTAGAACTCGCAGCCGGACAGGCCGACGAGGCAGAGGGAGACCAGCGTCATGCGCGCTTTCATCTGTCGCTCCTTGGTTGGGGGGCCCTGTCAGGAGCGGTGGCGCGCGGAGATGTCACGGGCTTCTCGCAGGGCGGAGCGCCGGCGAGCCGATCTCGGGCTATCCTCCAGGTCGGACGCCCACTCCCGGGAGGGACCATGATCCGCACCCCCCTCGTCGGCCTCGCCGCCATCGCCCTGTTCGCCTGCGATCCGAGCTTCGGTCCGGAGGCCCAGGACAACACCGACTACTTCCCCCTCGACGGGTCCACCCGGGTCACCAGCTACCGCGCCGCGGACGCGCTGATGGACTGGACGCTGGAGCTGCACACGACCAACCAGCGCGTGGTGGACGATGTCGAGCTGGTGGATCTGTCGTTCTACGACGCCACCAACGCCGAGACCCTCTACACGGTGACCTGGTCCAGCGATACGGTCCACGGCGTCCGCATCCACGGCTACAGCGACGTGGCCGCGGAGCAGCAGGTCGAGTTCGCCGAGCCGGTGATGCTGGTGGAGCGCGGGGTGCAGGGCGCGCCGGTGGTCACCGAGACGGGGGGTGTGACCTTCACCGCCAGCGCGGGCAGCTACGACGGCTGCGAGACCTTCTGGAACCCGGACTGGGCCGACGAGCGCTGCCTGGTGGTCACGCTGTCGGACGCCGACGACGACCCCGAGACCCACGGGCTCATCACCGGCGAATACCGCTTGGTGCCCTCCTACGGCGCGGCCTGGCTCGACCTCGACCTGTTCGACGACATCTGGTGGATGTCCGACTTCGACTGGGAAGAGTAGGCGCTGCCGGGGATCACGCCTCCGGGTTCAGCCAGCGGCTGATGGTGTCCAGCAGCTCCTTCATCGCCTCGCCATCCACGGGGAGCTCGTCCTCGGGCAGGTCCATGTGATCCAGGGGGATCTCCTGCACGTACTGGGACATGACCGTCTCCGTCAGCTCGGTGGTGTAGTGGGGGATGCGGCGTCCGTTGCGGAAGGTGGCGATGGGGATCGTGGCGGAGACGATGGCCTCGTCGGTGACCGTCTCGTCCTGGGCCAGGATCTCGCCGTCGGGCGAGACGATCATCGAGCGGCCGCCCCACTCCGAGTCGTAGGGGATGTTGGCCATGGCCGAGTACACGTCGTGGGCCTGGGCCGTGTAGATGACGTCGTGCTCGAAGAACAGGGTCGAGCTGCGCAGGATGATCTCGGCCCCCTGGGCCGCCATGGCCGCGAACAGGATCGGGTCGAGCTGGGCGGTGGACACGCCGATGTTGCCGAACTCGGTGCGCAGGATCGGGAGCTCCTTCTCCACGCCGTACAGCTCGCGGAAGCGGGTCCGCACCGACTCCACGGTGGTGGTGCTGATCTCGAAGGTGTTGTAGAAGCGCTTGATGTTGCGGGGTTTCCAGACGATCTCTTCCACCTCGCCGTCGCGGCCGATGATGGTGGTGAGGTTCAGGATGTGGCCCGGCCACTGCTCGTCCTTGGCGTAGGCGCCGAACACCAGGTAGGCGTCGCAGTCCCTGGCCAGATCGCCCAGGGCGTCGCTCTCGGGCCCGGGGATCGTCAGGGCCACGTCCAGCTTGTCGTCGCGGTCGCCGTACAGGTACCCGGTCAGCGGGAACTCGTGGTAGAGCAGGATGTCGGGCTTGGACGCACCGTCACAGGCCTCCTGCCCCAGCTCCAGCATGCGGTCCAGGTTGTTCTGCAGTGAGCTGGTGTCCCAGGGCCCGTCGACCTGCTCGACATCGCTCTGGATGACCGTCAGGGTGATGGCGTACTTCTCGAGCGGGACGACCTGGTAGGAGCCGTCGGCCTGGACCAGCTCCGTGACCGCCGGCTCCATGGGGCCCGCGGTGTCCGCGCTGTCGTCTCCGACCAGGGCGTCGCCGGCGCAGCCTGTGAGGGTCAGCAGCCCGAAGGCCAGGGTCAGGATGCGTTCGGCGGGTCGGGTCGTGCGTTCGGTGCGGGCGTTCATGAGTCCTCCGTCGGGAACAACCGGGGGCGATGGTGTGCCCGGCACCTATGCGCACAATGCTTCCGGTATTAGCGCCGTTTTGGAAACACAGGCGTTCCCGCTGCGCCGGGGTTCGGCCCCGGCTGTGGCCTCCGCGTTAGACTCGCCCCCCATGGAGAAGGACCCCAACGACACAGGCGCCCGGCGTCGCTGGCGACCCAGCCTGCGGCTGGTGATCGGCCTGGTGCTGGCGGGCATGGTCACGCTCACGGCGGCGGCCATCATCGTCACCTCCCACGTGCGCTCGGCGCGCACCGTGGTCGAGGTCAGCGAGGATCTGATCCTGCAGGCGGCCGAGACCACCCGGGACCAGGTCCAGGCTTTCCTCGGCGGCCCGCGCACGGTGGCCCGGTTGCTGGGCACCGAGGCCCGCAGCGGCAGCCTCGACGTGGCCCAGCTCGAGCGCATCGAGGCCCACTACTTCGACCTGCTGGCGGTCCACCCCGACATCTCCATGCTCAACTGGGGCACCGCCGGCGGTGACTTCCTGATGGTCAAGCGCCAGTCCGATGGCGCCGTCTGGACCAAGCGGGTGGAGCGCAGCGGGCTCGACGCGCCCATCGTGACCTGGACCGAGCGGGCGCCGGGCGCAGGGGTCGGCGAGGTCGCCGCCTCGGTGATCGACCCCGACGACCGCTACGATCCGCGCTCCCGCCCGTGGTTCCAGGGGGCCGTCGCCGAGGGCGGCCTGTACTGGAGCGACGTCTACGTCTTCTGGTCCGATCGCGCCCCGGGCCTGACCCTGGCTGTCCCCCACCCCGTCGCCGGCGATCTGGTGGGCGTGTTCGGTGTGGACATCAACCTCGATGAGCTGTCGGAGTACCTCGCCGAGCTGCACGTCAGCGAGCACGGCCTGGCCTACGCGCTGGACCGCCGCGGGCGGCTGGTGGCGGCCCAGCACGCCGAAGATCGCCTGGCGGGAGAAGGCGAGGCCATGGAGCTGGTCTCGGCCGCCGACGCCGACAGCCCCCAGCTCGCCGCCCTGGCCCGGACCCCCGACCTGGCCGCCTGGCTCGACGGTGGGCCGATCCCCGAGGGCTCCCTGCGCTTCGAGCACGGGGGCGAGCCCTACCTGGCCGCGGTGGTGCCCATCGGCCTCGACCCCGAGCGGGACTGGGTGATCTGCGTGGCCGCTCCGGCCTCGGACTTCATGGCTCAGGTGCGCCAGGCCGACATCCGCAACGCTCAGGTCGGCGCCCTGCTCACCCTGCTGGCCTTGCTGGTCAGCCTGGTGGTCTCCCGCTGGATCGGCAGCGCCCTGCAGGGGCTGGTGCGCCAGAGCGGCCAGATCCGCGATCTGCGCTTCGAGGCGGCCCCCACGGCGCGGCCCCCCTTCCGGGAGCTGGCCGAGGTCGCCGACGCCTTCGAGCGCATGAAGGTCGGGCTGCGCAGCTTCGAGAAGTACCTGCCCATCAAGCTGGTGCGGCAGCTGCTCGAGCGCCAGGCCGAGCCCCGGCTCGGCGGCGAGGACCGCGAGGTCACCATCTACTTCTCGGACATCGCGGGCTTCACCCCCATCACCGAGCAGCTGGGTCCCGCGCTGATGGCCGAGCGCCTGGGCGAGTATCTGGCCGCGGTCTCTGCCTGCATCCAGGACCGCGAAGGCACCGTGGTCCAGTACGTGGGCGACGAGGTCATGGCCTTCTGGGGCGCCCCCCTCGAGGTGCCCCGCCACGTGGAGCTGGCCTGCGACTCGGCGCTCGCGGTGCAGGAGCGCATCGACGCCCTGTGGGACTTCGACGACGAGCACCCCTACATGCCCACCCGGGTCGGCGTGCACACCGAGCGGGTGGCCGTGGGCCACTTCGGCTCGGCCGACCGCATGTACTACGGGGCCATCGGCGACGGCGTGGTGCTGGCCAGCCGCCTCGAGGGCATCAACAAGCTCTACGGCACCCGCATCATCGTCAGCGAGACCACCGCCATCCGGGTGCTCGAGCACTTCGCCCTGCGGCGGCTCGACCGCGTGACGGTCAAGGGCCGGGTCCAGCCCACGGTGATCTACGAGCTGCTGGGCCGGCGGGGCACCATCGACGAAGAGCTGGTGGACTTCCATCGGCGCTACGAGGCCGCCGTGGACCTCTACCTCGCCGCCCAGTGGGCAGACGCGGTCGAGGCCTTCGACACCTTGCGCCGCGAGCGCCCCGACGATGGCCCCACCAAGGCCCTGCTGGCGCGCTGCATCGCCTTCGCGGCGGATCCGCCGGAAGACTGGGGCGGGTTCTACCCGATCACGGTCAAGTAGCGGGGTCGCCGGTCGCCCTTCGAGGCATGATGGAGGGGCCCTGCCTTGGAGCCCCCCATGCGCCTCGCCGTCCTCGCCGCCCTCGCCCTGACCGCCTGCCCAGGCCCCGCCGACACCGCCGAGACGGGTCTCCCCGCCGTGGAGCTGGTGGACGTCTGGGGCACGGTGAGCGACCCTTACCTGGCCCTGGGGCCGGTGGACGGTGCCTGGGTGCTGCTGGACACCGGCGATGAGCAGATCGGGGTACGCACCGGGGCCGACGGCAGCTTCTCCATCCCGGGCATCCCCGGCAACCGGGCGGTGACCCTGACGGTGGCCCACGAGGATCACATGGCCGTCAGCTACAGCGGCCTGCTGCTGGGCGAGGCCAGCATGCCCCTGGACCTGCGCACCCACGCCCGGGATCTGGGCTCCTACGCCACCGAGTCCATGACCATCAGCGGGACCATCAGCGGCGCGCCCGTGGGCAGCTACGTGATGTTCTTCGGCCCCAACGACGGCCCCCAGGACGGCAGCTACATCGACTACGTCCAGGTCAGCTCCGAGGACCCGGTGGACTACGCCATCGACGTCGAGCTGGTCTACCCGGGCACGGACTACGCCCTGTCGGCCATGGCCTTCGACGGGACCAGCTGGGAGGTGCAGGCGGCCCAGGCCGGCACTGTGAGCTGGGGCGGCAGCGAGACCCTCGATCTGGAGCTGGACCCCGACGCCCTGCAGGATCTGGCGGTCACCGCCGACGCCCCCGCCCTGGACGGCGTGGCGATCACGGGCTTCGACGACAGCTACTGCAGCTCCGTGGCCACCGTGCTGCTGGGCGAGAGCATGTCCACCACCACCGGCTACAACCGGGGCTGCGAGGACCTCGAGGGCGGCTTCGGCTTCGACGTGGGGTTCAGCCCGACCGATGGCTACACCGACCGGCTGCAGCTGTACCTGTTCGACGACTACACCACCGGCTCCTACGCCTTCGGATCGGTGGCCATCGACGAGGGCGCCAGCGCGCTGGACATCGCCCTGCTGGACTCACCGCTGCTGGCCCACCACGAGGAGCTCGGGCAGGGGGGCGAGATCAGCTGGGAGCCCGTCGAGGGCGTCACCGGGTACATGCTCTACGGCTACGACAGCGACGGCTCCCTGGCCTGGTACCTCTACCCCTCGGGGCTCGAGACCAGCTTCACCTTCCCCAGCTTCCCCGCCGACTTCGACGCGAGCATCATCCTCGAGGATGGCAACTGGGCCGTGATCTCGCGACACATCCTCTATGACGACGCTGGGTCGCTGGATCAGTCCGAGCCCTACCTCGGCAGCATCACCCACGGCGGCCAGCTGTTCTTGTAGGAGGTGCCCATGCTCGCGACCCTCTGCCTGATCGCAACGACACTGGCCGCCCCCGGCCTGCTCAACCCGCCCCCGGGCCTGCCGGCCCCCGATCTGACGCACACCCCCGACACACGGCTGCCTGTGTCACTCCCCATGCCCGCTCTGCAGGCCCGTCCCGAGCTGCTGGTGCTCACCACCGATCAGCTCGCCGCCGACAGCCGGGTGCTGCCCCGCTTCGTCGCCTTCCGCCAGGCCGAAGGCTGGGCCGTGGGGCTGGCCACCGAGGCCGACTGGGACAGCAGCACCGGCGAGGCCGCCGACACCCGCCAGGACCGCATCCGCGCCTACCTGCAGGAGCGATACGCCTCCGATCCCGGCGCCTATGTGTTGCTCATCGGCGACCCGGATCCGGAAGCTGGCGATCTGCCCATGCTCATGAGCTACCCGGTCGAGGATCTGACCCGGTACTACCCGGACTCCACCGCCGACAACATGAGCCCCACGCCCACGGACTTCTACTACGCGGAGTTGTCCAGCGAGTGGGACTGCGACGGCGACGGCCTGCCCTGGGACTACCCCGACGACGCCGACTGCATGGACATGGAGCCCGAGGTCTTCGTGGGCCGCCTGCCCGTCTACGGCGGCGACGCCGACGCCCTGGACGCCCTGCTCGAGCGCATCCTGGCCCGGGACCTGGAAGAGGACAAGTCCTACCGCCACCGGGTGCTGCTGCCCGCCGCCCTGTTCGGGGTCGAGGGCGGCTCGAGCGCCACCGGCAACGACTACCCCTACCACCAGGACGGCGCCGGGGTGCTCGAGTACATCTACGACGAGCTGCCGGCCGACTTCCAGGCCCAGGCCCTGCGCATCTTCGAGGGCGAGGGCCTGCTGCCCAGCCCCTACGAGCGCGATCTCGATCTGTCCCGCGACACCGTGGTGGAGCAGTGGTCCGAGGGCGCCGGCCTGGTCGTCTGGGCCGGCCACGGCTGGTACGACTCGGTGCATCGGGTGGTCTGGAACGAAGATCTGGACGGCGACGGGCTCGGCGACGACGACGAGATCTCTTCGCCCGCCTTCATGGAGTCCTCCGACGCGCCGGATCTCGTCGACGCCGGCGGGGCCTTCACCTGGCACATCTCCTGCGACAACGCCTGGCCCGAGGACCCGAACAACCTGGGGCTGGCTCTGCTGTCCGGCGGCGCCGCGGCCACCATGGCTGCCACCCGGGTCAGCTACGGCAGCACGGGTGACTTCGGCGAGCCCTTCGAGCCCCGGCCGGATCTGGCGGGCGGCAGCTCGGCCTCGACCTACTACGCCCAGTGGCTGGCCGAAGGCGCCACCGTGGGCGAGGCGGCCATGTGGACCAAGTCCGAGCTGCCCGGCGACGGCTGGATCAAGGTCTACGAAGAGGTCGACTGCACCGGCTTCGCCTGGGCCACCCGGGCCGAGTTCAACCTCTACGGCGACCCCACCCGCTCCCTCGAGCTGTGCGATGTCGACGCCGACTGCGACGACGGCAACGCCTGCACCGGCATCGAGAGCTGCACCGACGGCTTCTGCGTGCACAGCGAGGTGCCCGACTGCAGCCACCTGGACAGCACGTGTTCGGCGGGCATCTGCGACCCGGACCAGGGCGCCTGCGTGGCCGAGCCCCTGATGGACGGCGCCAGCTGCGACGACGAGGCCTGGTGCACCGAAGGCGACGTCTGCACCGACGGCGTCTGCGGCGGCGAGCCCCGGGACTGCGGCACCCGCGACGGCTGGGAGGCCAGCTGCGACGAGGACCAGGATGTGTGCGAGTGGACCGAGTTGGACACCGGTGAGCCCGCCGAGGACGACGAAGGCGGCGGGCTGTTCGGGTGCGCCAGCGGGGGTGGCGCCGTCAGCCTGCTGCTCACGCTGGTAGGCTGGGGAGCCGTGACACGCCGTCGCCGTCACTGAAGGGGAGACCACCATGCGCCTGCTTCCGCTGTTCCTGCTGGCTGGGTGTGGGCAGGGTGTCCCGTTGATCTGGGAGCATGTCAGCTGCGTCGAGGAGGCCACCGAGGTCACCTGGGAGGACGACGCCCTGGGCTTCACCGCTACCGAGTTGCTCGCGCTCGTCGGCTCGTCCTTGCGGCTGGAGCTGGACTGGACCGAGATCACCTTCGGTGACCCCACGGCCACCATCGTGGTGAGCATCGCCGCCGACGAGGGGCAGGCACCTTCCATCGTCACCCGCAGCGACGCGGACGACTCCCCCGGCGGTTGTGAGCAGGGGATGGGCCAGCCCGCCGGCACCTACCTGCGCATCCCCGTGGCGCTCGAGGCCCGGGATCCGGCCGGTGGGCTGACGTTCTCCAACCCGGGCCCGTTCGAGGACGGCGCCTTCGAGCTGGACGCCGCCAGCGCGCACCTCGAGGATGTGTGGCTCGACTGGGAGTTCGGCGAGGAACCGCCCATCGAGGACATCCTCTCGGGGCACTGGCTCACCGCCGCCGAGGCCTGCCTGTACGAGCACTGGGGCCCCGACGAGCTGAGCTTTGACGAGGCGCGGCTCATCCTCTGGGGTCAGGCCGACGGTGGCTTCGCGGACATCGAGCTCGGCGGACACACGGCGGACGCGAACTCGCTGAAGGCCTGCTGGCGCGGGGTGTGTGGGAGCGCGAGCTGGGACTGATCAGTCCCTACAGCACAGCACGCCGCCCTTGTCGGAGTTGCCCACGGGGTTGCCGTCGTAGGAGCAGCTGCTGCCCCAGCAGCCCTTCTTCGTGACCAGCTCGCCCTCGTGGTAGTGGCTGTCGCTGCCGCCGGCGCACTCCCAGGGGCCGTGGCTGGGCTCGGCCTCGTTGTAGCCGCAGGTGCCGGCGTTCATGCTGGCGATGACCTTGTTGAGCACGCCGCAGTTCTTGTCCGAGGACAGGTCGGTGCCCAGGTTGCCGCAGCCGAAGATGTCGTTGCCGTTCGAGGTGCTGTTGTCGCAGACCGAGCCGTTGTCGCTGTGCTGGACCACCGCGAAGAGCAGGGACTTGTCCGGGCTTCCGTAGGGTACGGCGTCGTCGCAGCTGCCGGCCTTCTCTTCGATCTCGACGTGGCCGTTGCAGACGTGCCAGCCTTCCTGGCACAGGTCGGCGGCGGAGCAGCCGTCGCCCTCGGCGTTCCAGGAGTCGTCGCCGGAGCCGTGGCTGCAGGTGGGGGCCAGGTCGGAGCGGGTGATGCCGCCCACGGTCCAGCCGCCGGAGCAGGCGGCGATGTCGGGGTAGGCGTCCCAGTCCTGGTAGCCCTCGCGGTCGCCGTCGGAGCAGCCGGCGTCGGGCTCTGGGGGATCGTCTTCGGGGGGATCGTCTTCGGGCGGGTCCTCGAACTCGAGGGGCTCGCCGTCCACCTCGATGGGCTCGTCGGTCTCGTCGGGCGGGGGCTCGACGGGGGGCGCGGTGTCCTCGATGTAGTGCTGGTCCAGCTCCTTCTGCACGCCGACCTCGTACTCCATGCAGCCTGTGGTCGTGGCGGCGATGGCGAGGGCGAAGACGATGCCTGTACGGAACACGGCGGGACCGGGGACAGGGAGCCAGACGCGGGACATGGTGCGCTCCAGGACTAGGTGTCAGAGGTGTTGTCGAGGTGGGGGCGCATCATCGGGGAGACATCGTCCACGCACTCCCGCCCGGTGGTGCGGGACAGCAGGGTGATGTCCATGATGATGCCGTTGGTGGCGGTGTCGACCAGGGAGGGGTTGGTGGTCCAGACCGCCTGGTTGTCGGCGTAGGGCTCGGTGCCGCCGATGAGCGCTTCGCGGTGGTCCACCACCACCAGGGCCTTGTGGGACCAGCCCGCCTTGGCCTCGTCGCCTTCGACCGAGTCGATCCAGCAGGAGAAGTCAGGGGGGCAGGCGATGCCCGAGGCGGGGGAGTAGATCACCCGGTGCAGCTCGCGGTCGGACACCGCGTCGATGGCGTCGAGCACGCGCTCGAGCTCGCGGGGCCAGATGGAGAGGTAGACCGAGCGCTTGGCGGAGCGGATCATGGTGTCGATCCGGGCCATGACGTCTTCGTAGCGGTGGAGGATCCACACCGGCTCGGGCCGGTCGCGCTTGGGGAGCTTGCCCAGGCTGTCGCTCAGGCTGTCCAGCTTGGTGATCATGCCCCGCCGCATGTTGTCGATGAAGGTGTTGGGGTCGGTGGCGGCGTAGCGGGCGGGCTCGGTGCCGAGGCAGAAGGTGGCGCCGGCGTCCTGCAGCTTGCGCAGCACGGTGTAGACCGCCGAGCGGGGGATGCCCGAGCGGGCGGCGACTTCGTAGCCGGTCAGGCCGTCGGTCTCGTGGTCTTCGAGCAGGGTGACGTAGGCCAGCGCCTCGTTGCGGGTCAGCCCCAGCTCCATGAACTTGGCAATGATGATCTCGTGCACGATAGACTCCAACGGCCCCACGGGTGGTGGTGTGGGCTTCGATGTAGTAACTCTATGGTGAGTCACGCGAGCCTGTCAACTCGCGACTGCAAACTTTTTGCGCAGTCGAATTAAGCTGCGCTGCACACGTCGAGCGCCCGGCACGATCCTTCCCCTGCCCCGGAGTCCCCTGTGAAGCGCCTCATCCTCGCATCGTTCCTGATCCTCCCCGCCTGCTTCGACGCCGTCGACGACGACTACTTCGTGACCGCCACCATCGACGGTGAGCTGTACGAGGGCAGCGTCGGCGGCGCCCACCTGTTCGACGGCGACCCCGGCTGGCTGCTGATGTTCCCCTCGGACGCGCTGCAGGGCAGCATCTACGGTTGGGAGCCCGGCGAGACCGGCTCCTGGGCCACCGTCTTCGAAGAGGCCTGCGAGACCGACTGCACCTGGCTGCAGTACGCGGTGGGTGGCGCCACCTATGTCTCGTCCTCCGGCAGCATCGCCATCGACGTGTGGAACGAGCACGACCCCGGCAACGAGTTCGACACGCGCATCGGCTACGCCGAGGGCGGCTTCGAGGGCACCCTGTCCTGCTGGATGGGCTGCGAGGGCGCGGCCGAGACGGTGGAGATCACCGACGGCGCCTTCCGGGTCCAGGTGAACATGAGCGAAGGGGAGTAAGCTGCGGGCATGACCCGCATCGCTCTCCTGTTTCTCCCGTGTCTCACCATCGCCTGCGAGCCGGATCCCGATCCGCCGGTGGACACCGCGCCCGAGGTGGACGCGGACACGGACACCGACGCGGACACCGACACCGACGCCGACGCGGACGCTGACAGCGACGCCGATGCGGACGCCGACGCAGACGCGGACGCCGACGCGGACGCCGACGCTGACACCGACGCCGACACCGACGCCTGCGGGGACGAGCTGCACGGCTCGGGGCCGATCGCGGGGCCCCAGGGCCTGATGATCCAGGCCCACACCTCCACCGACCTGTGCGCCCTCGAGCGGGCCCTGGACCACGCCTGCGAGGACCACCGCCACGGGGGCGAGGGCACCCTGCGGGATCTGGTGCTCACCGACGTGGTCTTGCAGGTGGACGGTGAGCCCAGCGAGACCTTGAACACCGACGTGCTGCAGCTGGTGGTGGAGTACTGGGACTGCTGGGACAACGTCTTCTTCGGGACCATCCCGGAGGTGATCCTGGACGATCCGTACGACGCGTCCACCATCGAGAACGCCGATGATCGCTGGACCTGGCTGTGGGCGGCCCAGCGCGTGGGCGCCGATCTGGACGCCTGGCTGGACGCCAACGCCCCGGGCCGCGCCTGGCACGGCTACGTCAGCTACGAGGCCCACCTCGAGGCCATGACCGACACCAGCTACCGGGCCGCCTACGAGGCTCTGCTGTTGCAGCACACCCAGGACATGGACGCGCTGAACCCGGGCATGGCCCAGGCCTGGTCGCCGACCTTCTGGGTGACGCCGGGGGCGGCCAACACCTCATCGGTGCAGGCGGCCATCGCGGACCTGCTGGCGGGGGTGCCGGGGATCACCTGGATGTTGATCCAGGACCACGTCGGCGCGGATCCCAGCTGGGACTGCTACGACGCCCTGGGCTGGCTCGAGGTGGTCGAGGACGCTGGGCCTCACCTGGCCTCGGTCCAGCTGAACGTCGAGTACTTCACCATCGACGCCCACGGCATCCACGACGGCGACGCGGCGGAGATCGCGGACCGCATCGCCTGCTACCAGGCCGCGGGGGCGAACCTCGGGGCGAGCTTCGAGTGGCGCTACTGGTACGGGGTGCACGGGCACTGAGGCCCCCGGGGATCAGACCCGCTCGCAGCTCCCACCCAGCTTCTCGTTGAGCTCGACGTGCCAGTCCAGCAGGGCCTGGGCGCGGCCCGGCAGCTCGGTGGTGCCCCAGATGATGGTGATGGTGCGGGTGCTGGCCTCGTTGGTCTTGGCGCGCTGGGAGTCCTTGACCGCGTTGGCGCAGGGGCCGTCGGCGTCGTGCAGGCAGATGAGGCCGGAGACGTTGATCTCCTGGCCGCCCATGTTGAAGACGTAGCGCTCGCCCTGGGCCGCGATGCCCACCCGCAGGGGCTCGGCGAGCTTGTCGAGGTCCACGGTGGAGACCGGCAGGCAGCCGTGCAGGGCCGCCAGGTTGGTGGCGTCCACCGCGGCGTTGATGATGGGGAAGCGGCCCTTGGCGGCCACGCCACGGATGTACTCGTTGCAGGGCTTGGAGCGCCCGGCGGGCTTGAAGCCCCCGTGGCGCAGCAGGTCGCGCACGGCCTTCTTGATGCCGTCGTCGAAGGGCGAGAACGGGACCTCGGTCTCGAGGCTGGCCATGGCCGACAGCCAGTCGGGGCTGTCGAGCTCGCCCAGGGGGGCGGGCCAGGTGGTGACGAAGGCGCGGAGGTCCAGGGCGGGGTGGGGATCGATGCTCAGCATGGTGGTTCCTTCGGACTCGGAGGCGTCGGGGGGTACCTATGCCCCGGTTTTCCGAACACTTCCAGACCTATGCCAGTTGGATCCGAACACTTCGGTCGGATCCCGGGGCTTGGAGGGGGGGTCGAGGCTCGAAACGGGGTCGGAACGGCCTGTTTCGAGGCGGATCCGAGGCCGAGTGTTCGGATCCAACCCACATAGGTCGGCCGCTGTTCGGAATTCGGGGACATAGGTCCCCTAGAACGCGCTGGCCTTCCATTGCCGGCGCTCCCAGTCCCCCACATCCGCATCCAGGATGGCGTGGAGGGTCCCACCAGCCGCCTCGAGCTGCAGCGCGCGGGAACTGCCGGTGGCGAGGCAACTCGCGTCCTCGTCCACACCCGCCGCGCAGAGCTGGACCTCCCCGTCAACCAGGGCCGGGAACACGGCCCGTTCCCCCAGCCACACCGGGCGGGGCAGGGGCAGCAGGGGGCCGGGCAGCGCGACGAGCCGCTGTGTCGCGAAGCTCGCGCCGCCGTCGTCGCTGGCGGCCACGATGGCCTGGCTGCTGCCCGCGGAGCCGAAGCCGGTGGCGGCCAGCATCAGGCGGCCGTCGTCCGTCACGCTCAGGGCGGGCGCCTCGATCCGCCACGAGGGGTCGCCGGGTCGCAGCGCGTCCAGGTCCACCTCCACCGGCTCGGCCCACTGTCCCTCACCGTCCACACCCGCCAGCCAGATCCGCCGGGTCTGGCGCAGATCCTCGTCGGCCTCGGGATCGGCGGCGCCCACGGCGATGTGCAGTGCGTCGCCGTCGCGGGCCACGGCCAGGTCCGTGGGGAAGCTGGGCACGGTGGCTGCTTGGGTCTCGGTCCAGCTGTGGCCATCCCAGCGGGCCACCCGCAGGGAGACCGTCGATCCCTCGTCGTCGGGGTCGGTGCCGCCGCCGGAGGTGGAGCCGTTGGGGCTGTGGACCCAGGCCGCGACGAGCTCGCCGTCCACCGCCTCGAGCCATATGCGCCCGTAGGGGCCTGCCTCGTCCACGGGGGCTGCGATGGCGCTCCAGCTCCCACCGTCGTCCATCGCGGCACAGTGATGCAGCCAGGGAGCGCGGGTCTCCCCCACGCGGGCCGAGAGCTCCCGCCAGCAGGCCCAGGCCCGCTCGCCCTCGGCCGCCAGCGCGGGGGCCTCCACCACCAGGGCCCCGGGGTCCGACAGCCGCTGGCCATCGACCCACAGCGCTGTGCGGTGGCCGGGGTCCTGGCGGTAGCGCAGCTCGGCCCGGTGGCCGCCGGCCACCGCGCCGCCCCCCCCCCCCACCCCCGACAGGGAAACCCGAAAATACCACACCC
>CAYZVO010000089.1:22579-33325 GCA_964481655.1 uncultured Enterobacterales bacterium
CGCAGCTCGGCCCGGTGGCCGCCGGCCACGGCGAGGCCCGCCAGGCCTCGCCGTGACGGGAAGCCGGTCTCTGCGACCAGCAGGTCGTCCCGCACCAGCCCGTCGGCCCAGGGCAGCGACACCCCCAGCAGCGCGCCCAGGGTGGGGGCCACGTCCACCAGCAGCAGGGGCGTGTCCAGATCTTCCCCCGCCCGCACCCCTGGACCCAGCAGCAGGAAGGGCACCCGCCGGCAGCCGCTGCAGGCGCAGCCGTGGTGCCGCCAGGGGGGCTCGCTGCTCGAGGCGTTGTGCCGACCGTGGTCGCTCACCAGCAACAGGTAGCTGCGATCACCGTAGTCGGGGTGCTCCTGCACGCTCCGCCACAGCTCCACGAGGGGCCGGTCGAGGGCCTGGATGTCGTTCGGGTAGGCGTCCGTCTCGCCGTTGTGGCCGGAGCGGTCCACCTGGTGCAGGTTGGCCAGCGCCAGCCGCAGCGCGCCGCCGTCCAGGGCCTGTGCCACGGCGTCCAGCACGTCGCGGTCATCGTGGCTCGTGCCGCCGTCGCTGCCCTCCACGAACAGGTAGGCGTCGTCCCCGAGCGTGGCCGCTCCCGGCCACTGGGTCGCGGCGAGCACCTCCAGCAGCTCGGTGTTGGCCGCGGTCACCGCCGCCTCGGGCCCCAGCTCCGGGCGCGCCCCGAGCAGCTCGTGGGTGATGCTGGGCAGCTGGGGCAGGTAGGCGCCCGGGCCGACCCCCGGCGGGTAGTTGGCCACGGGCGGGTCCCGCCGCCCGCTGATCATGGCGGCGTGAGTGGGCACGGTTGTGGTCGAGGCCAGGGCCCAGGCCGCGGTGGCCCGCACGCCCCGGGGCACCAGCTCGTCCCAGACGGTGGGCATCATGGCCCACGGCGGCAGCCCGGTGGCGCTCGCGGCGTTGTCACCCAGGGTCTCCTGGGTGCGGGCGCCGTCGATGACCACCACCAGCACGGTGGGATCCGCGGGCAGCTCCGGGGTCGCGGTCGAGCCGGGCTCGACCGGATCGCAGGCCAACGCCAGGCCGGCGGCCAGGACCAGGAGCGCCCGCTTTGGCATCACGGGGCTCCGGTGGCGATGCCCAGCTCCTCGGCGTCGAAGCTCCGCAGCTCCCACTCGCCCACGCCCATGTCCAGCAGGGCGTGCACCACGCCCTGGTCGCCGACCATCCACAGGATGCGGGGGCTGCCGGTGTCGGTGCAGACGGCCGGGGTGTCGAGGGTCCCGGTGCAGAGGTAGGCCTGCTGTTCTTCGGGGTCCAGCGCCGGCCAGACCGGAGCCTGCCCGAGCCAGACCGGCCCGATGTGGGGCATCAGCCGGTAGGGCAGCGCGACCTCACCGGCCTCGTCGAAGGTCCGCCCATCGCGGGTGGCGGCGAGCACGGCCACGGAGCCGTCCTCGACGAAGCCGCTGGCGGCGAGCTGCACCAGGCCCGACGGTCCGGCGGCCAGGGCGGGGTACTCGAGGCGCCAGTGGGTGTGGTCACCGGCCAGGGCGTCGAGCTCCACCGGGTCCACCGCGTTCCAGTGGATGCCGCCGGCGCCGATCTCGGCGAAGCCCATGTGCACGTCGCGGTTGTGGCGGGCGTCTTCGGTGGTGCCCGAGGCGCCGATGGCGACCCAGGCGCCTCCGGCGTCCGGCAGCAGCGCGGCGTCGGTGGGGAAGGAATGGATCCCGCCGGCCGAGGCGCGCTCCCAGGCGCTGCCGTCCCAGCGGGCGATGTCCGCGCTCATGTCCGACTCTTCGGTGGCCCAGCTCTCGGTGGCCAGCCCGTTGGGATCGTGGGCCCAGGCCACCATCAGCACGCCGCCCACCCCCGCGGCCATGGCGGGCCGCCAGTAGGGGCCGACCCGCCCCACAGGGAAGCCGATGCTGTCCCAGCTGTCACCGCCGTCGTCGCTCTGCAGGCAGCGGGGCACCCAGCCGGTCTCGTCGGCGTCGGGGGTCAGCACCACCTCGCGGAAGCACAGCCAGCTGTGATCGCCGTCGGTGGTCATGGCCGCGCCCTCGACGGCGATGGCGTCGGGATCCGACAGCAGCTGGCCTTCGATCCACAGCTCGCTGCGGTGGGCCGGGTCGTCGGTGTAGCGGATCTCGGCCTGCAGCTCGCCGGCCACGGCGATGTCGGCCAGCCCCGAGCGGGAGGGCAGCCCGGTGGGCTCGGTGAGCAGGTCGTCCCGCACCAGGCCGTCGGCGAAGGGCATCTGCACGCCCATCAGCGCCGCCAGGGTGGGGGCGTAGTCCACGATCAGCACCGGGCCGTCGGCGTCGGTGCCCTGGGCCACCCCCGGTCCGCTCAGCAGGAAGGGCACCCGCCGGCAGCCGTTGCAGGCGTCGCCGTGGTGGCGCCAGGGCGGGTCGCTGGCGGCGTTGTCGTGGCGCCCGTGGTCGGCGGTGAGCAGCACCCAGGTGTCGTCGGCGTAGCCCTCGTGGTCGTCGACCCAGTCCCAGAAGCCGGTCAGGGGCTTGTCCAGGCCCCGGACCTTGTCCAGGTGCTCGTCGCCGTCGCCGTAGTGCCCCGAGCGGTCCACCTGGTGCAGGTTGGCCAGGCCGAAGCGCACCGGGTGGTCGGTCATCTGCTGCTGCAGCCAGTCGAGCACGTCGCTGTCGACCGTGGAGGTCTTGTCGCCTTCCTCGCCCTGGGAGACGAACAGGAAGTCGGCGCTGTGGGTCTCCCCCAGGCCCGGCCAGAGGCTGTGGTCCACGGCGCGGGGCAGCTTGGTGTTGCCCAGCAGCACGGTGTCGGCGGACTCGACCTCGCCCTGGGCCTTGCGGATCAGCTCGCCCATGGTGGGGATGGGCACCCGGTACACCCCGGGCACGTCGCCCACGGCGTAGTTGGCCAGGGGCACGCGCCGGCCGGTGACCAGGGCGGCGTGGGCGGGCACGGTGGTGGTGGCCGCCAGGCTCCAGGCGTCGGTGGAGCGCACCCCGGTGCCCAGGCGCTCGTCCCAGACCGTGGGCAGGAACTCCGAGGGCAGCTCGCCGGTGGCCAGGGAGGGGTCATCCCCCAGGGACTCCCCGATGCGCACCCCGTCCATCACCAGCATCAGGGCGGTGCCGTCGGGGGTGACCACCGGGTCCTTCTTGCAGGCGCAGACGGCCAGCAAGCAGAGGAACCAGGGTGTGGTGGTGCGGAGTCCCATGGCAGGGGCGAGTGTAGCCGCCCGCCGACGGAACGTCGCCTATCGGGCGCCCACCACGTCCGGGTTCGGTAGGGCGTCCTGGGGCTCGAGGGTGAGGGAGCGTCGAAGCTCGCCGTCGGACCCCCGGGCCTCCATGGTGAGGGTGTGGCGCTCGGTCTCGGGCTCCCAGGCCACCCGCAGCAGGCCGTAGCCGGCGGCGTCCTCGTGCACGTCGATGCCGTGGCTCCAGCTGCCGCAGGGGCCGCCGGTGCAGTCGGGCGGGGCGAGGTTGGTGGTGGGCACGGACAGCTCGGGCAGGCCGGCGAAGCTGCCGTCGTCGATGCCGCCGGCGGAGTGCAGATCGCCGGAGACCACCACCACCCCGGTGACGCCGTTGTCCTCGATGAAGCTCAGCAAGGCGTACTGCTCGTCGGGGTACAGGGCCCAGGAGTCCACCTGCTTGGCGTGGGGGTTGAAGCAGGAACCGGTGACCAGGATCTTCCAGGTGGCGCTGCTGGCCGCCAGCTGACCGAGCAGCCAGGTGTACTGATCGGCGATCTCGGGCTCCCCCGCCAGCAGCGACTTGCCGCCGCCGTCGGGGGTGTCGTCGGGGTCCCGCTGGCTGCGCCCGTCGAGCATGTAGATCTCGACCTGGCCCCAACGCTGCGCGTACCACAGGCCGTGATCGGGATCCGGCGCGTCCGGCGGGAGCGGGAAGTACTCGTGGAAGGCCTGGGTGGCCAGGTCCCGGAAGCTGGCGGTGCGATCGGCGTTGTTGGCGCCGTAGTCGTGGTCGTCCCAGGTGTGCAGGAAGGGCACCGAGGCCAGCAGTGCCCGGTCGAGCTGCTGGCCCTGGCTGTGCTCCGCCAGCTGCTGCCGGTGCATCTTGCGCCAGACCTCCACCGTCGGGTCCTCGGCCGTGCCCGGGTCCCGGTGGTCCAGGTCGCCCAGCTGCAGCACGATCGCGGGATCCTCGGCCGCCAGCGCGGCGTAGGCCGGAGTGTCCACGCCGTCCTTCCCGTCGGCGTCGGCGAGCAAGCCGATGGTGAGGCTCACCCGCTCATCGGGGCTGGGGGCGGTGGTGAAGCTGCGCTCGCTCGGCGGCGCCATGGGCTCGCCGTCGACCCACGCGCCGTAGCGGTAGCGGGTGGCGGGCTCGAGCTCGTCGAAGCGGCAGTGGGCGCAGAGATCGCCGTCTTCGCTGGCCTCGGCGGTGACGGTGGCCACCGGGTCGTCGGCCGAGCCGTCCTCGGTCCAGGCCCGGCACTGCACGGCGTCGGGCGCGGCCAGGCGGACCACCGCCGTGGCGCCGCCGTGGTCGATGGCGCTGAGGTAGGGCCCCACGGTGATGGCCTGGGTCGCCGCGGAGTCCGCGCTGTCCCCCGGCCCCGGACAGCCCACCAGCAGCGCACACAGCGCCGCGGCGCGGTGGAGCCGG
The DNA here is from genome assembly GCA_964481655.1 of uncultured Enterobacterales bacterium. Classification (GTDB taxonomy): domain Bacteria; phylum Myxococcota_A; class UBA796; order UBA796; family JAFGLY01; genus CALDOK01. The sequence continues at coordinate 27,154 of CAYZVO010000089.1, forward strand.
GCCATCGCGCCTAGCGCCGGCCGGTGAAGCCCACGATCAGCAGGATGCTCATCAGGGCGCAGACCCCCATCATCAGCATGTACATGCCGGTGGAGGGGAAGGCGTGGACCACCGCCGCGGCCGGCAGCACCGGGAAGAGCAGGTAGGCGGGCAGGAAGGCCAGCTCGTGCAGGCGGAAGCCGGCCTCGGGGCTCTTGGGGCTGGTGAGGCGGGCGACCAGCTCGGGCAGGTAGACGGTGAACGCCGCGGCGCCGAAGGTGGCCCAGAAGGGGTGGTCCACGTAGCTGGCGCTGTGCAGCACCAGCAGATCGGCGCCCAGCGCCGCGAGCACGGCGGTGGCCACGCTCAGGTAGAACCCCACCTGGCCCATGGTCTGGGAGAGCTTCGAGGGTCCCTTGGACTTGGGCTTGGGCTTGGGCTTGGCGAGCTGGGCCAGGGCGTGGGCCTCGCGGGCCACCCGGCGCTCGAGCTCCAGCAGGTCGGTGCTGCGGCCCGTGCCGGGGTCGAAGGTCTCGAGCTCGGTGACCAGCTCGGTCAGGCGCTCGATGGCTTTGCCCGCGCCGCGGGGCAGGGGCTTGCCCTCTGGCGGGACGGCCCGAGCCGCCAGGCCCTGGAGGTGGGCGTGCAGGGCCTTCTGCCAGGCGAGGATCCAGTGCTTGAGGCGCTGCTGGGCCTGGGTCAGCATGCCCTCGACCGCAGAGCGCGCCGCGGGGCCCTGGGTGAAGGTGGCCGTCACGCCCCCCAGCAGCTCGCGGCTCCAGGACAGCACGCTGCGGGTCTCGGCGTGGGCGTCGTGCCCCGCCTCGGCGGCGCCGCCGATGGTGGAGGGCAGCTTGGCGAAGCTGGGGGAGCCGGCGATGGCGTCGAGCTCGGTGAACAGCTCCTGGCAGATGTCCCGGCGCTCGATGAGACCCTGGACGCTCTCGTCCTCGACCTCCTGCAGCAGGGGCTTGACCGCGGCGGCCCAGGTGCCCTGGTCGAAGGCGACATCCAGGGCGGCCAGCGTGAAGTAGAGCGGGTCCAGATCCACCGCCCGGCGCAGGCAGAGCTTCACGGAGCGGCCCGCCTGGGGGTAGCGGGAGGCCACCAGCGCCTTCTGATAGTGCACCCCGCCGTCGTTGGAGATGGCCTGCTCGGCGGCGGTCGCGTGCTCCCAGGCGTCCTTGTACTGCTCGGCCAGGAAGGCGGCCCGGGAGGCCATGAGCCGGGCGTTACCGCCGTAGCCGGGGGCGATCCCCTCGGGGAGCACCGCGGCGGCCTGGTGGAACGCCTCGGCGGCCTGGGCCCGGCGGCCGTCGCGGGCCAGCACGAAGCCCAGGCGCAGGTGGATGCGGGGGTCCAGGGGGTCCAGGTCCACCGCGGCCTCGAGGAAGCGGCGCGCGCGCTCCATGCGGTCGCGGGCGCTGGTGCCCAGCACCGCCTCGGCCTGGCCCAGCAGCTCGTCGACCCGCTGGGAGACCTCGGGGCGCAGCCGACGCTGCTTGCGGGCCCGGGCCAAGGCGCCCCCGTGGCGCTCCTCGATGGCGCGGGCGTGGCGCAGGGTGAAGCGGTGGCTGAGCTGCTCCAGCAACGCCGTGTTGGACACCGGCTCGGCGCGGGCGCCAGGATCCTGATCCTCGCGGGTCAGCCGGGCCCGCCAGCCCATGGCTTGGGGCGTCTGGCGCTTGTGGGCCAGGGCCTCGAGGTTGATCTCCTGGGTGACCCAGATCGCCTGCTTGATGTGCTCGCCGACCTCGTCGGGGCAGAGCGCTGGTGGATGGTCCCCCAGGCAGTTGATGCAGTAGGCGTTCATGGGTCGGGTCCGCGCGAGGGCGTGGTGGCCGGTGAGTATACCAACCCTATCGGTCCTCGGGCCCTCGGCGTGCACCTGCACGGGCCCCGCGCGATAGAGGGGAGGCCTGCTGGAGAGACCCTATGCCCATGGTCCTGGACGTCGATCTTCCCTTTGTGGAGGATGCCCAGATCGTCATCGACGCTCAGGCGAGCGAGCCTGCGTGGAAGCAGGCCATGGAGATCGACGACTGGACCGTCTACTTTCCGTCGGCTGAAGGCACCCCCGAGGTGCACGCTGTGGCGCGGCTGATGGTGGACCGCGACGCCCTGTACCTGCACTACACCGTCACCGACCCCGAGCCCGACAAGGTGCGCGCCCGGCTCACCCGCCGGGACGGCTTCTGGGGCGACGACTGGTGCGGCATCTACCTGGACCCCGCCGGCGAGGCCCAGCGGGCCTACATGTTCCTGGTCAACCCCCTGGGGGTCCAGGCCGACGCCACCCGCATGGCGGGCCAGGACGACTCCATGTCCTGGGACGGCACCTGGCAGAGCCACGGCGAGCTGACCGACACCGGCTTCCAGGTCGAGATCCGCATCCCCTGGCGCACCGTGCGCCACCCAGCGGAGCTTGGGAACGTGGGCGTCAGCCTGCTGCGCTCCTCGGGCCGCACCGGCGAGCGGGCCTCCTGGCCCGTGCGCGATCCCGACGTCTCCGGCATCCTGGTCCAGGAGAACCTGCTGCGGGGCCCCGGCGAGGTGGACCAGGGCCTGGGGCTGTCCGTCACCCCCAGCCTGGTCTTCGGCTGGACCGACAGCGGCCCCGCCCAGGAGCGCTGGGGGGCCTACGGCGTGGCGCCCGGGCTCACGGCGCGCTTCGATCCAGGATCCGCGGTGGCGGGACTCATCACCCTGAACCCCGACTTCTCCCAGGTCGAGGCCGACGCGTTCCAGCTCGAGATCAACCGCCGCTACGCCCTGCACTACCGCGAGAAGCGCCCCTTCTTCACCGAAGGCCGCGAGTGGTTCGACGGTCCCTACGGGTCGCTGGTCTACACCCGCTCCATGACCACCCCGCTGTACGGCGCCCGGGCCACCGTCGAGGCCGACGGCTGGACCGTGGCCGCCCTGCACGTCATGGACACTGCCCCCACCGACTCGGTCTCCGAGGGCGGCGGCTGGGGCGAGGACGAGCTGGGCCCCGAAGGCGACCGCAGCCCCACCCTCGACACCGCCCTGCGGGCCCGCAAGGCCCTGGGGCGCGACGGCTACATCGGGCTGCTGTACTCGGACAAGACCGTCACCGGCTCCTGGCTGGCCAACCGGGTGCTGGCGGTGGACGGCCGCGCCCGCATCGGGGACGCCACCGCGGTGGAGGCCGCGGTCATCGGATCGCTCACCGACTATGCCGACGGCGAGACCGAGCTGGCTCCCGCCGCCGCCATCGGCGTGGAGCACGAGAGCCGTCGGCTGGTGGGTGGGCTCGAGTCCGTCTACGTCGACGACGAGTTCCGCGCCGAGAACGGCTACCAGGTCTACGCCGACGCCTGGTACAACGGCGCCTGGGGCGGGCTGCGCCTCTACCCCGACAAGGGCCCCCTGCGACGGGTCACCATCATGCCCATCAGCACCGGCGCGGCCTGGCGCCCCAGCGACGGCGCCCTGCGCAACCTCGAGGTCGAGCCCACCGTCTCCCTGTACTTCAGCAACGCCCTGCACGTCAGCGCCGAAGTCGAGCGGGAGTGGGAGCTGTACGACGAGACCATGCTGGTCTACGACCAGTTCCAGATCGAAGCCGAGGGCGCCCCCACCCGCTGGCTGCGGGTCGAGGCCGGCACCGAGGGCGGCGAGGGGCCCTACTACGCCGAGGCCATCGTCGGCCGCTACGCCCAGGTCTACGGCGGATTCCGGGTCGTCCCCGGTCGCCGCGCCGCCTTCAGCGTCGAGGGCGCCTGGGAGCGCATGGCCACCGAGCAAGCCGAGCTGTACGCCGGCTGGGTGGGCCGGGCCAAGCTCGAGCTGTTCGCGACCCGGTCCCTGTGGGCGCGGCTGGTCTTCGACCGCTCGAGCCTCGACGACGTGCACGCCGGCCAGCTGCTGCTGGCCTGGGAACCCTCCCCGGGTCGGGCCGTGTACCTCGGCGGCGGCCTGGACCAGGACGCCGACCGCCACGGCTTCCTCGACGACACCACCGGCTGGCAGGTCTTCTCCAAGCTGAGCTGGCAGTTCATCCGATAGGAGCGCGCCATGAGCGATGCCGAGCGTCCCCGCGTGATCCCCCTGGACGGCCCCGAGCACCGGCAGGCCGTCACCGCCCCCATCTCCATCCCGAGCCAATACCTGCGGGCGGCGACCCTGGCGGGCCGGCCTCAGGGCGCGATGGACGCCGCCGCGCGCGAAGCCCTCGGCCCCATCGTGGTGGAGCATGCGGCGCGCGCGCTGGAGTCGGCGGTGGTGGCCAGCTACCGCGAGGTCTGCGGCTATGGTGCCGGCGAGGCCGTGCCCACGAGCTTCATGGAGACCCTGTTCCAGGGCCTGATGGTGGAGATCGTGCTCGCCCCGAGCTTCCCGTTCAGCCCCTTCGGGGTCATCCACCTGTCCCAGGCCATGACCCAGCACCGGGCCGTGGCCCCCGACGCCGTGCTCGATCTGACCTGCTCCCTGGACGAGGTCCAGGAGACCAAGCGGGGCTTCGAGGTGCAGATCGCCATGCTCGCCGAGCAGGACGGCGCCGCCGTCTGGGAGGGCACCGCTGGGCTCATCTCCCGGGGCAAGGCCACCCGCTCGGGCAAGACCCGGGCGGCCAGGCCGCCGGCGGTCGACGACCTGGACGGCTGGGGCGAGCCGACCCCCCTCGAGGTCGCCGGGGACACCGGCCGCCGCTACGCCAAGGTCAGCGGCGACTACAACCCCTTCCACCTCTACGGGGTCCTGGCCAAGCTGTTCGGCTTCCGCAAGCCCATCGCCCACGGCATGTGGACCCTGGGCCGCGCGCTCGCCTGGGTCGAGGCCGGGCTGCCCGAGCTCCCCGAGGCGCATCGAGTCGAGGCCGCGTTCAAGAAGCCCCTGCTGATGCCAGGCTCGGTGACGCTCAGGCAGCGGGAGATCGACGGCGGCTGGGCCTTCGAGGTCCGCCACGCGAAGAAGGACCACCCCCACCTGGTGGGGGAGATCGTCTGGTAGCTGTCGAACGGGGGTGTCGAATCTTCGACGATCGTCGACGATTTTCGACACCCCGCCCGTGGGGATGATGGCGGGTATACGGCGTTTGACGGCTGTAGTTGGTGAGTCTTGTGTGGCGTCGCTCCGTTGGCCTGGCGCTTGCAGTGGTGTTGGCCATGCTGCACGTCGCCCTTCACACCCGTCCTGGTCTCTGGCTGTTCCACGATCACCACGAGGCGTCCGCTCTCTGGGAACGCATCGTGGCGCTGGGTCCCGTCCACCACCTCTGCCTCATGCCCGACCACCTGCACCTGCTCACGCGGGCGGTGGAGCCCCAGCGGCTGCAGGGCGCCATGAGCGGCCACAGCCGCTGGGTGGCCCATCGGCGGGACGAGCCCGGGTTGCGGCTGTGGAGGGGCTACGTCGAGCCGAAGCCCATCACCAACCCAGAGCACCTGCAGCGCACCCGCCGGTACATCCTGCTCAACCCGTGCCGGGGGGGGATGGTGCACGACCCCCTGGCGTGGCCCTGGTCGACCCACCGCGACGCGGTGGGGCTGGCTTGGCCCCGAGCACGGAAGCTGGTGGGGGATCCCCTGGAGTTCCACGGCTACGTGACCCGGGATCGGGATCTGAACCCCACGGGCACGGACCTTCCCAACCACGGGCTGTACCTGGCCTCACCCCGTGTCGAGCAGGTGGCCGATGCGGTCAGCGCGGTGACGCGCACGCCGCTGCTGCAGCTCCAGGCCGAGCCGCGGCACAGGAAGCGGCTGATCCGCTGCCTGCGCTGCCTGACGGAGCTGGGGGTGCGAGAGATCGCGCGGGAGCTGGGGGTGTCCCCCAGCACCGTGAGCGCCGTGCCACAGCAATGGAACGAGCTGGTCCGGATCGTGGACCGTGTGCTCACCGACGACAGGTTCCCTGGGCTGCTGTCCGGCGATCTGCGGCTCACCGGCATGTGGGAGGCCTACGAGCGCTACCTCCGGGCCAAGCGGTGGGCCCGCCGGAGGGACCTATGTGCCTGAAATCCGAACACGCGCCGACCTATGTCGGTTGGATCCGATCACTTCTGCCTCCATGGGGTGCCAAACGGGTCCATTTGGGGGCGTTTCGGCTCTCTGGAGGTCCGATCTGGCTCGGATCTGGCCCCAGGTGATCGGATCCAACTGGGATAGGTCCGCCGCTGTTCGGAAACGGGGCACATAGGTCTACGGCCCCGTCTCTGTCAGGCTGT
>CAYZVO010000090.1:0-290 GCA_964481655.1 uncultured Enterobacterales bacterium
GGTGTCGGAGTCGGTGTCCGCGTCGGTGTCGGTGTCGGTGTCGCCCTCGGGCGGAGCGGTGTCATCCTTGTCGCCGCAGCCGATGGACAGGCCGAGAGCGAGCAGGCTGAGCAGGAAGATGTTCCTCATGGTTCTCCTCTGGCCCGGGGGGGATCTTCTCCGGGCGCGCCCCTCCCATAGCAACCCTGCCGCAAGGATCAAGCCCCGAAACGGCAGCGCGCCCCCCCCACCCCGCCAAAAAGGGGGAACGCGGGGGCGCCGCCCGGCGAATCCCCCCAGTGGGGGTGGGG
>CAYZVO010000090.1:300-33071 GCA_964481655.1 uncultured Enterobacterales bacterium
AAACGCCCCTAACCGCCTGCGCGCCGGCCTAACCCTTTAATGGGGGTTAATGGGGGGCGCGAAGCGGGCCTATGCCCGCATGTCGTCTTCGCTACATCGCGACGTCGTCGGAGCTGCGGGGCTCGATCTTGTACTCGTCGTAGGAGAAGTTCAGGGGGCCGGTGATGCTGGTGAGCGCGTCGCCGTTGCCGCCCTCGTAGGTCCAGAACATGTCGTCGATGGCCATGCCGCCGAAGTCGGTGCTGTGCTGGCCGTACTCGTCGGCGTCGCTGGTGACGTTGACGCTCAGGGCGGTGATCAGCACGGACTCGTAGGGCTCGAAGTCCGAGGGGGCGGCCTGCAGGGTGGTGGCGGTGGGGGTGCAGGTGCCGGTGACTTCGATGTCGCCAGCGTCCATCACGGAGACCTCGGTGAGGTCGTAGTACTCGGTGACCTCGCCGGTGGCGGTGATCAGGTCGCCGACGGCCACGGAGGCTTCGACGGAGCCGAGGTAGATGAACATGCCGCTGTACTCGCCGCCGCCATCGTCCTGGACGAAGAAGCCCATGCCGTTCAGGGCCACGGGGGAGGTCACGCAGACACCGGTCAGGGTGACGACGTCGCCCTCGGAGTTGCCGTCGTAGTTCTGGACATCGGCGCAGGTGGTGCCGCTGTCGGTGTCGGCGTCGGTGTCGGTGTCGGTGTCGGTGTCAGTGTCGGCGTCGGTGTCGGTGTCGGTGTCGCCCTCGGGAGCGTCGGTGTCCTCGACGGTCGTGGGACAGCCGATGGCGAGGGAGAGGGACAGGCCGAGAATGGCGAAGATGGGAAGGGTGCGGGTCATGGTGGTCTCCTCCGATGATCCGGAATGAATGTAGGGCTTGCCGCGACGGTATAGCCGACACCCCGCGGCGATCCAAGTCAAAAGTGCAGGGGCCGTCAGCGGGCGCCGGCGACCTCGAGGGCCTGGCCGAAAGCGACCAGTCCACGGTCGATCTCCTCGGCGTCGATCAGCATCGGCGGCGCGATGCGGAAGACGTTGCCCCAGCGGCCGCCCTTGCCCAGCAGCAGCCCACCGGACTTGGCCTCCTCGAAGATGCGCCCGGTCAGGGCGCCGTCGGGGGTGCGATCGCCGGCGGTCTCGTCCACGACGATCTCCACGGCCTGCATCAGGCCGAGGCCGCGCACGTCACCGATGGAGGCGGGGAAGCGCTCCTGCAGGGCCAGCAGGCCTTCGTGCAGCTGCGCCCCCAGGCGCGCGGAGCGCGCGGGGATGTCCTCGGCCTCGATGACGTCCATCACGGCGTTGGCGGCGGCCATGGGGAGGGGGTTGGCGCCGAAGGTGGAGATGGTCAGGCGCGGGATGCTGGACGCGATCTCGGGCTTGGCCATGCAGTTGGCGGCGGGCAGGCCGTTGGCGATGCCCTTGGCCATGGTCATGATGTCGGGCTCCACGCCGAAGTGCTGGATGCCCCACATGTGGGTGCCGGTGCGGCCGAAGCCGGTCTGGACCTCGTCGGAGATGAACAGGCCGCCGTAGTTGCGCACGATCTCGGCGGCGACCTGGAAGTACTCCTTGGGGGGGACCATGAAGCCGCCGACACCCTGCACGGGCTCGGCCAGCATGCCGGCGATGCTGCCGGTGGTGGTGTACTGGATGAGCTTCTCGATGTCCCGGGCGCAGGCCATGTCGCAGGAGGGGTACTTCAGGCCCAGGTCGCAGCGGTAGCAGTAGGGCGCGTGGGCGTGCTTGATGCCGGGGATCTGGGTGGGGAGGACGCGCCAGTTGCTGTGGGCGGTGAGGGTCTGCGCCAGCATGGAGCGGCCCGAGTAGCCGTTGCGCAGGGCGATGAGCTCGTTGTTGCCGGTGTGGCACATGGCCAACATCACGGCCATCTCGTCGGCTTCCGTGCCGGTGCCCACGAAGAAGCTCTGCATGGGACCGCCGGGGGCGGAGGCGGAGAGGCGCTCGGCCAGCTGCACGGTCTGGGCCGTGGGGTAGAGCGTGGAGATGTGGTGGAGCTTGTCGGCCTGGGCCTTGATGGCGGCGGTGATCCGGGGCTCGCAGTGACCCATGGACACGGTCAGGATGCCACCGAAGAAGTCCAGATAGTCGCGGCCGTCGGCGTCGTAGACCGTACAGCCTTCGGCGCGATCCACCGCGATGGGCTCCGCGTAGTAGTTGAGGGTGGCGGGGAACAGGTACTCGCTGTGCTTTGCGCGGATCTCGTCGCCGGTCATGTGTGACTCCAGGGGGTGAAACCCCTGGATTCTATTCGATCAGAAGTACCAGCGCCCGCCCACTGTGGAGGTACCTCCAAACTGCCGCACGCCGACGTAGGTCCCCGTGTCGGGCCCGAGCAGGTACAGGCGCGCGTCGAGCTCCGCGTAGACCGCGGCTGGCACGTCCTTGAAGCGCATCTCGGCGCCGAAGCCCCCGGTGGGGCCCAGCTGCAGAGCGTCGCTCCAGCCGCTCACCAGCCAGTAGCGCATGGCCACGCCGGCGTTCCAGTAGCCCCCCAGATCGGCGAAGGACCAGTCTCCGAACTCGACCACACGGCCTTCGTACTGCACCCGCCCGTCGCTGTAGCCGCCGGCGCCCACCATCGAGCCGCCGACATGGAACGCCACGCCGGCGTTGTCGCCGAAGAAGTACTTGCCGGTGAAGCTGTTGGGCCAGCCAAGCTCCACACCGATGCCGAAGTTCTTGCCTGCGCCGACCTCGGTGCGAGGCCCGGCGATGGCGAGGGAGGACAGCAGAACGAGGGTGCCGATCATGGAATCTCCGTGACGATGAGGTCCGGTGGGTCACGAATGCTACCATGGCCCGCATGGCGCGAGCACCCACCCTGGCACCGACCCTGCTCGCCGGCGCAGCGCTGGCGTGCAGCCCCGCGCCGGAGCCCAGCCCGGGCACGCCCCCCGCCCCTGTCCAGCCCGAGGCGGGGTTCGATCTGGAGAGGGCCCTCGGCCTGGAGCGGCTGGCCTCCGACACACCCCTCGCCGTCGAGCTCGGCCCCGCCAGCAGCTACGAGGGCTACACGGTGCGCCCCCTGTCCTTCGAGCCGTGGCCGGGCTTCCGCAGCTCCGCCGCGCTGTGGCGACCCGACGGAGAGGGCCCGTTTCCCGGGGTGCTGGTCCTGCCCGGACACTTCGGTGAGGGCAAGGCCTCGGGGGAGTGCCAGGGGGTGGCCCACGGCCTGGCCGCGCGGGGTGTGGTCGCCCTGGCGGTGGACATGCCGGGGGTCGAGGAGTGGGACAGCCCGGGGCGCCAGCTGCACTTCGAGCAGGGCGCCCACAACCGCGCCGCCATGCACGCGGCGGGCGCCTCGGCCCTGGGTCTGCAGATCACCCTGGCCCAGCGGGGGCTCGACGCGCTGTTGGAGCAGGCGCCGGTGGACCGGGTGGCGGCCACGGGGGCGTCCGGCGGGGGCGTGCTGGCCTTCTACCTGGCGCTGGTGGACCCACGGGTTCGCGCGGTGGCCCTGGCCTCCCCCGTGGGGATCCCCCGGGACGGCACGAGCGGCGGCTGCTTCTGCGATGTGCTCCCCGGCCTGCCAGGGCCGGCCCCGACTCTCAGCGCAGCGCTGCAGCAGCCCAGCCTGTGGCTGAGTGAGCTGGACCGCCCCGCGCCGGACGGGCTGCCGGCGAACGCCCGCTGGGAGGTGGTGGAGGGACCCCACTCCTACACCCCGGCCATGGCCGCCATCGCCCTGCCCTGGCTCGACGAACAGCTGGGCCACAGCCCCTCGGACCCGGCCTCGGCAGCGGCGGCGCTCGCCCAGCCCCCGCACACCCCCGGGGAGGCCCTGCGCTCGTCCACAGACCAGGGAGCCATGACCATCCTGGAGCTGGCGTCGTCGCTGGGCGGCCCGACCGCCTGGAGCCCCCGACTCGACGTGGACCACGGCGCGACGGCCACCTGCACCACCGACGACCCGCCCGTGCTCGCGGTCGGGGTCGGGCTGCCGGATCTGATGGCCCTGAAGGACGCGGGCCTGGCCCCGTGCGACGTCCGCTTGCCTCCCCTCGAGACCTGGGAGCCCCAGGCCCTGACCAGCGGTCACGCCCTGGTCGATCGACCGGCCTCTGCGCTGGCCTCCCTCTCGGCCGAGCTGGGGGGCGCGCCGATCTATGCAGTGGGCGCCTGGTCCGTGGCGGCCGCCGCGTCCGGCGTGCGCTGGGTCGGCCGCGCGCCGCCCCGCAGCATCGGGGACATCGATCCGGAACGCGACCCGGCCTGGGTCCACCTCCCCGGTGGCTGGTGGGGGGGCCTCGAGCCCCTCTACGCCAACGCCGCGGCCACCGGAGACGACCCCGCCGCGCTGGTGGAGGCGCTCACCGCGCCCTGATCCCTACTCGGCGATCATGCGCTCGCGCTCTGCGCGGACCACGGACGCGGTCTCGTCCTGCGTCCAGCGATCGAGGCGCGCGGCCACGGCGTTGGCGAAGCCACCGGGGTCGGAGCGCTCCGCCGCCGCGCGCCGCAGGACGGCGAGAATGCGGGCCTCGGAGCCCGCGGAGACCAGCTCCCAGGCCACCGCCAGGGTGGCGAGCTCGGTGTCGAGGTGGCCGCCCGGGGGGGCCAGGGTCTGGGCTTCGGCCAGCGCCTCGAGCCAGGCGTCATCGGCCGCCGCCGGCACCTGATCGCTGGCGTCGAGGTGCAGGTGGACCAGCTGCAGCAGCGTGTAGCCGCGGCCCTCGTCCGGGTTTGCGTGCAGCTCCACCAACCGCAGCTGCCAGGCGATGGCGAGCTCCCAGGCCTGCTGCTGGCGCAGGGTCCCCACGGCCTCGCGGACGATGTCCCGGGTCGCGGCGGGATCGCCCTGTACGGCGACCAGGCCGGCCTCGGCCAGCCGCTCCACGTCCTCCACGCCTCCATCGCCGTGAGCCACGGCGATCTGCATGAGCTGAACGGTGGCGCGAGACGACAGGCCCGGGGAGACCCCGGCGTCCAGCACGGCCTCGAGCAGGGCGCCGGCCGCGGCGTGCTCGCCCTGCTCCGCCAGGAGGCGCGCGCGCTCGAGATCGAGCTCCGCCCGCTCACCGTCGGTGCGTTCGGCGCCCTGTCGCACCTGCTCGAGCATCGTCAGCGCACGGGCGGGATCGGATCGACTCAGGGCGCTGGCCAGGACCCGGGCCCGGTGCACGGGGAGCGCCGTGGGATCGCAGGCGGCCAGGGCTCCGTCCCGAACCTGGGACAGCTCGGGGGCCTCGCCCGGGAGGTGGGTCAACACGGCCAGCCAGGCGCCACAGCTGCCTTCAGCGGACGGGAAGCGCTGGGGGATGGTCAGGGCGTCGTCGCTGCGCCCCCGCGCCAGGCAGGCCCGGGCCATGACGTCCCAGCTCGGTTCGGCCAGGTTTGGCTCGAGGCTGCGCTGCGGGGCGTCGGCGATGACGGTCCAGGCGCCCTCGGCCTCGCCGCGGGCCAGCAGCTTCTCGGCGGCCCGCAGCCGGAGGATCCCGGCGTGGGCCTCCTGGATGCCGCCCTTGGCGAGGTGGACGTCGATCTCCGCCTTGATGGCCTCGGGCTCCCAGGCGTCACCCATGCCGCGGCCGTAGCGCTCGAGGGCCTCGCTCCGCAGCCCCGGCTCCATGTCCTGGGTGACCAGGGGGGCGAGCACCTCGAGGGCCCCCGCGCTGTCGTCGAGGCTCGCCAGGGCGCGGGCCCGGTGCAGGCGGGCGCGCTGGTACAGCTCCGTGCCAGGCTCGCAGACGGCGTCCAGGCCGTCGAGCCAGGCCAGCAGCCGGGTGGGATCGCCGCTGCGGTCCGCCAGGCCCGAGGCCGCGTAGAGCAGCTCGACCCGCTGGTCCGCCGCAGGGGAGGTCCCCAGGGCCTGATCGAGCCAGTCCCACGCGGCCTCGTGGTCCCCCGCCTCGATGAGGTCCCGGAGCCGGGCGCGCTCGGCCTCGCGGCTGATGTGGCGCATCCACCCCGGTGGTCCCTGCAGCTCGCCGACGCGATCCGCGCTCCCGAGCTGGATGAGGGCCAGGGCCGCCTGCTTCCAGAGGTTGGGCTCCTGGTGGTCGGGGTGATCCGCGACGAAGCGCAGGTAGGCCTCGATGATGGGATCGGGCTCCCCGCGGCCGGCCAGGTGGCCGATGAGGGCCGCGGTGGCCTGCTGACGCAGCGGGGCTTCGCCCAGCTCGGCGTAGCTGCCCTCGAGCAGGCCGACGGCGCCGTCCCGGTCGCCGGTGGCCGCCAGCCAGTTGGCCCGCTCGCGATCCACCAGCGCGCGCTGGCGCGGCTCGAGATCCCGATCGATCAGACCATCGACCAGCGCCAGGGCCGCCTGGGGGCGTCCGGCCTGACCGAGGACGGTGGGGGCGACGTGGGCGTCATCGAGGGAGCTCGCGGCGCTGGAACATGCCTGCTCCAGCGCGCTGAGCTCCGTCGGAGTGCGCCCGTGATCCTGCTGGGCCCTGGCCGCCACCACGAGCCCCCGGCAGGGTCCCAGGGCGGCCTGAGCGGCCTCGCGCTCGCTGGCGAAGCCCGCCTCGTCCCCCAGGGCCACCAGGCTGCTCAGGGCCTCGAACCAGCCCTCGCCCATCTCGGGCTCGGCCTGGTGCAGGGCCCGGGCGTGGGCCAGGGCCTCGTCGTAGCGGCCCGCCTGCTGCAGGGCGTCCACCACCCGCCGGCCCATGTCCCGGGCCAGCCAGTCCTCGAGCTCGCCGGGGCGGGCGGCGGCGGCCTGCAGCTGGGCCACGGCGTCGTCCAGCTGGCCGCGCTGCAGCGCCACGTTGATGGTCAGGGCCAGGCCGCGGCTGCGGATGTCCACGGCGTCGCTGTCGAGGATGCGGAGGTCGTCGAGGACGTCCAGCGCCACAGCGTAGTCGCCCTCCCCGACCGCCGCCTCGGCGAGCATCAGCCCGAGCCCCTCCCGCGCCCGGGTGTCGGCCAGCTTGCGGGCGTGTGGCAGCAGGGCGGTGATGGCGTCGGCCACCGTGCCGCTGCTGCGAGCGCCCTGCAGGAGGATCGCCGCCGCCTCGGTCACCTGCTCGGGCGTGCCCCGGGAGAGCACGTCGAGCAGGGTTGGATCATCGGGTGGTATGGGCCCCTCGCGCGCCTGAGCCCGCAGGCTGGTCAGGGCCAGCTCCTGGCCCTGGCCCGCCTTGTCCAGCAGGGGGTTGTCGACCCGCTCCAGCAGCGCCATGATGCGCGCCGGCTCCTCGAGCTGCTCCATCCAGGTGGCCAGCTCCCGCAGGAGGTTCTGGGCGGGCTCGGGATCGGGGACCGCCACCAACAGCGGCTCGAGGGCGTCCACGGCCGCGGCCTCGTCTCCGCTGGCCAGGCGCGCATCGGCCAGCAGCCAGCCGTAGCGAGCCAGCACGTCGTAGGGCAGCGCGGGATCCGGTGGGGACTGTTCGAGCATGGCCCGGGCCTCGGCCGGCTCCCCCAGGTCCATCGTGAAGCGCGCGCGCACCAGGGACAGCTCCAGCAGCATCCTGGGGTCGTCGGTGGGCGGCAGGCCGTCGAGCAGGGCCTGGGCCTGCTCCACCTGCTCGAGGCGCCGCAGCAGGCTCATGCGCAGCGCCAGGCGCTCCACGTCCACCAGATCCGCCAGGCCGCTGTCCACGGAGACGGCCTCGAGCATGGCCGAGGCCAGATCGACCCGGCCTTCGTCCACCAGGCGCTCGGCGGCGCGCCGTTGGTGCTGCCAGCGATCCGAGGCAGCGATGGGCGGCTCGTTGACCGCGCTCAGCAGCTGCTCGGCCCGGTCCCACTCCCCCAGCACGAACAGCTCGATGGGGGTCTCTTCGAGCTGGTGGGGGGCCAGCGCGGTCAGGCCCATCAGCGCGTCGCTCATGTCGAGCTGAAGCGACCTCCAGGGATCGTCGGCCACCGGCTCGTCCGCGGGGGCCGCGGGGCCGCTGCGCTCGCCGCGGGCGTCCAGGACGCGCGCGTGGTACCGCAGGACCGCCAGGCGCTCGGTGGGACCGTCGGCGGCCTCGTAGAGGTCCTGTGCGGTCTGCTCGGCGGCGGTCAGATCATCGGTCAGCAGCAGGAAGCCGCCCAGGGCCACCAGCGCCTGCAGCTCGTCGCCGGGGCGCTCGCTGGCCAGGGCGACGTAGCGGTCCAGCGCGGCCCGGGCCCGCTCGGGGCGCTCGAGCTCGAGCTCGCAGGTGGAGGCGCGCTCCAGCACGCGGTAGCGCTGGCTGCGCTCGACCCCGTCCCGCTCGGCGAGCACGTCGGCCACGCGAATCAGGGGCTCGCATCGAGCCACGTCGCTGCGGCTCTCGAGGGCCTGGAAGCGCGACAACAGCACGGAGCTGGGCCACAACCCCGGGCTGCGCAGGAGCACCACCACCGCGAGGACCAGCAGCACCAGCGCCACCACCACGGCGATCTGCAGCTTGCGGCTGGAGCGCAGCAGGCGCAGCGCGCGCACAGCAGGGGGATGGACCAGGGCCGCGCCGGCGCCCACCAGCTGTTCCTCGGTCTCGCGGGACAGGCCGCGGCAGCCCTCGAGCACCGCGCCCTGCCAGCGGCTGTCATCGCTGCTCAGCTTGGCCACACGGCTGCCCTGCAACCCCACGGCCCGCAGCTCGCAGTCCTCCATGGACAGCTCCTTGAGCTCGCAGTCCTCGAAGGTAGCGCCGGACAGATCACAGCCGGTGAGGCTGCTGCCGATGAGGGCACAGCCCGCCGCCCACAGGCCCACCATGGACAGCTCGCGCAGGGTGCAGGAGGAGATCGCGACGTCGTCCAGCCGGGCGCCGTCGAGGACGCAGCGATCCAGGGTGACGTTGGAGAGGGTGACCTTGGTGAGCTCGGCGCCGGCCAAGCGGGCGTCGCTGGCCTGGACGCCTTCGATGTTGGACTGGGTGACGACGACGCCGCGGGCGTCGACATCGTTCATGGAGGCGTCGTCGAGCACGACGCGGTCGAGACGGGCGCCCCGGAGGTCGGCCCCGTCGAGCTTCGCGCCGGTGAGATCCACGCGGCTGAGCTTCGCGCCGCAGAGGCAAGCACCGCGCAGGTCGGCCCCCCGCAGCGAGACCTGGTCCAGTTCGCTGCGGGCCATGTCGGCCCCGGCCAGGTCGACTCCGTCGAGGACCTCTTGGCGGAGACGCTGGCCCGCATAGCGGCGGTCGGCGGACGGACTGGAGTCCTGGTTGCTCATCATGGTCCTCACGGACGGGCGAATGGGCGAACGGAGAGCCTAGCGTGTGGTGGGCCCGCCGTCATCCCGACCTGCGCCGGACCGTACCGCGCGCCGGCAAGGCGACGAGCACGAGCCCGGCGAGGGTCATCAGCAGGCCCAGGAGCAGGCCGGGGGGGCGGTAGGCGAAGACAGCCGGCCCGGCGTTCACCTCGGCCGCGAGGAGCCCGTCGCGGGAGCCCGCGGGCTCGCCGTCGATGTGCCAGCCCTCGAAGGCGTTCTGGTTGACGACCACGGTCCCGGCGTGGGGCGCGTCCAGCTCGATGCGACCCGGGGTCAGCACCGCCGGCACGGGGGTGCCGTCGGCCATGAAGACCTCGCCCCGGTAGCCCTCGTCCTCGCGGGCGAGCACCGGCCCGGGATCCGCGAGCCAGGCGGTGGTCCAGCAGCGGGGCTTGCCGCGGTTGGCGCGCATGGACTCCCAGGTGGTCAGCTCGTCGTCCACCTGCACGAAGTCCCCGGCCGCGGGGATCTCGTGGGGCTGCCCGGGGCCGATGTGGTAGTGCCAGGCGGCCGCGGGCGCCGCGGTCCAGACGTGCCAGGCCAGCGCGACCAGCGCCGCCGGCCCCAGCACCCAGCGCAGCCAGGGCCAGCGCTTCAGCCGCCACAGCCCCCAGATTCCCCAGGCCGCGAACCAGCCGACGAAGAGGGTCCACACCGCGCCGTAGCGCTCCACCACCCGGATGTGATCCCAGGGGGGGATGCGGTGCAGGCCCTCGAGCAGGTTCACCGGCGTCAGCCCACCCCAGCCGAAGTTCAGGAACACCAGCCCCACCAGCGCCACCGCGGGCTTGCGCCGGAGCACCCAGATCAGGCCGATGAGGGCGAGCACCAGGGGCACCGGCGAGTACAGCACGTTGTGCCCGTTGTGCGCGCTGGGGCGATCGACGAGCCCCGTGAGCACCTGCAGCGCCTGCCAGCCGGTCAGCTGGTCCGCGACGGAGAAGGTGAGCTGAGGGGCGAGCCGCTCCGCCCGCGCCCAGAGGGTGGAGACCGTGGCGAGCTTGGGGCCACAGAGCAGCGACGCGAGGACCACGGCGAAGGCCACGTGCACCAGGCTGCGCCACGGCAGGCCGTCGGGGTGGGGCCGCTGCCAGCCGATGGCGACCACGCCCAGCGCCAGCATCGGCCACAGCGCCCAGCCGTGACCCACCAGCAGCAGGTTCACCAGCAGCCAGGCGCCCAGCACCCAGGCCCGCTTGGGATCGAGCATCCGGAACAGGGCGTCCAGGCCCAGCAGGAGCAGGGCGTAGATGAAGACGTGGTGGGCCCCCGCCAGGATGGGCATCGCCAGGCACAGCCCAGCCAGCCGCCAGCGCCCCGCGCGGGACGCGATCCAGGCCAGCGGAAGCCAGCACAGGGGCAGGTACATGATGTGGCCCATGGCTGTCTGTGCCGGCAGCTGCGCCGAGCAGATGGCCAGGATGCCCGCGGCGTGGGCCTCGATGGGCCCCAGGCCCTGGGCGCGGCCGGCCCACCAGCAGGCACCAGCCAGGGCCGCGAGGTGGAACAGCACCCACAGCTTGAGCCCGGCGCTCGAGCCGAAGATCATCACCAGCACGAAGGGGGGGTAGAGGAAGGGCGACTCGGGGTTGGCCAACAGGGGCACGCCGCCCTGGACGTACGGGTTCCAGGCGGGGAGCTGCCCGTGGTCGAGCAGTGCGATGCGGCAGGCTTCGTAGAAGCCCAGCTGCCAGTCCCAGTCCTCGTTGATGCCGTGGGAGATGGGCGTGTGAAGGTCCGTTCCCATCCAGCGGAACTGCCACCAGGCGAGCCAGGCCAGCGCCAGGATGCCGAGCACACCCAGCACCTCCGGGCCCCAGCGGCGCAGCCAGGGGGGCATCAGCGGTCCTCGTAGGGGGCGTCGGGGTGGGGATGCCCGTCGGCGTACAAGCCTTGCAAGCGGCCGACCACGTTCACGCCGATGGGCCCCGCCGGGGCATCGACCACGACCGCCAGCAGGTTCTGCTGGTGGCCGGGGGCTTCGACGCGCAGGTGCTCACCCGCGCCCACCTGCAGGCTGGCGTCGCCGCGCACGCGGGCCGCGATGAGCACCGCGCCCCCGTCGTGCTGGAAGGTCCACGTCCCCTCGCCCGGCTGGTAGGCCTGGCGCGGGAAGCAGCGCTCGAGCTCCTCGGCGCTCAGATCGTAGGGGTACCAGGAGTAGGCCAGGTGCTCGGTGGGGGGGTAGTGCTCCCGCAGACAGGGGAAGCGGCCCGGGTCGCCCCAGACCCCGACCAGGCGGTTGGCGCCCACCAGCATCGGCCCGACCGCCGGGACGTCGGCGTCCGCGATGCCGCCGGGGTGCGCGGCGAGCCACTCCTGGGCCTCGATTCCGTGCTGATCCCAGTCCAGATCGCTGTCGGCGACGTGGCGCCAGGCGTCGGCCCGGTCCAGCAGCCGCTCGTTCTGGTAGCAGAGACCGTGGGGGAACCACGACAGCCCCGACAGCGCCGCCAGGGCCGCCCCCGCCAGGCCCAGCTTCCACGGCAGGCGCGCCGCCGCGACCGCCAGCAGCGGGATCACCGGGAGCAGGTAGCGGGTGCCGATCTGGAAGTTGAAGGCCAGGCTGAACCAGCCCACCAGGAAGACCGCGGGCCAGGCGATGAACAGCAGCTCCCGCCCGCGCTTGCGGGGCCAAAGCAGGCCCGCGAGGCCCAGCGCCAGCAGGGGCAGGGTCATCTTCCGGGTGGCGGCCCGCAGGTAGTGATCCGCCTGGCCGTGAGCCGTGAACTCACCGTCGGCGTAGATGTTGCCCGAGCCGTGCTCGTCGTCCGAGCGCACCCAGTCGAGCCCCTCGACCCAGGGCCGGGGCACGGGCAGGGGCACGGACAGCTCGGCCAGGGGGCCCATCATGTTCGATCGCCAGGCGATCTCCGAGGCGGGGGTGAAGCTGCCCTGGAAGCCGTAGGACAGGTTCAGCACGAGCCAGGCGGCGGCCAGGTAGGCCAGGGGCCGGCCGATGCGCGCGCTCCAGCGTCCGCTGCTCACGCGCTTCCAGATCAGGGCCGCGGGGATGGCCAGCCCGAGGATGGGCACCAGGAAGGCCGCGGTGAACTTGGCGGCCTGAGCGGCCCCGAAGGTGGCCCCCGCGATGATCCAGTTGGGCCAGTCCGGCTGTTCGATGGCCCGCCACGCGGTGTAGCCGCAGGCCAGCACGAAGAAGACGATGGGCGCGTCGGTGGTCACCAGGCCCGCGTGGGCCCTGAGGTTCGGATCGAGGGCGACGAAGCTGGCCGCCACCAGGCCCGCCCGAGCCCCCCAGAGCCGGCGCGCCCAGGCCGCCGCGATCAGGATGGATCCGAACAGCCACAGCGCCTGGGGCACCCGGGGCCAGAACCAGTCCCGGTGCGTGATCTCGGGGCCCTCGTCCCGGGGTGGACCCGTGAGCACAGTGGGCAGCGCGTTGAGCGCGCTGACGGGCATCTTGGAGTTGTCGAAGCGGGACCAGTCCCCGTCCACGATGATCTGCCGCCCCATCTGCAGGTGGCGGGGCTCGTCGGAGGTCGGCGTGCGGTGCCAGGTGGACGCCCAGGTCAGCAGCACGCCCAGGACCGCCACCACCCAGACGGCGCGACGCCAGGGCGTGTCGGAGGATGCGGCGATGGAGGGGCGCTTCGCCATGCACGATCCTTAGCACCACCAGGGACTGAAGGGGCGTCTCGACTGCGGTGGATTCCAGCCCCGGAGGTCCCATGAGCGCCGTCCGGGACACCAACTCCACGGAGCCACCTCTTCTCGAGGCCGACCGCCCACCCCCAGGAGTTGGTCGAGGTGACCGCCACCGGTCAACCCACCCTGCACTGCTGCGACGCGGGCGCCCTCGGCGATCTGCCCCCGGAGACCCGCCCCACCTGCCAGGAGTTCGAGCCCAGCCTGCCCTAGCGGGACCGCGTTAGACCCCGCGCCATGTCCACCCGCACCGACATCATCGTCGTCGGCGCTGGCCACGCCGGCTGCGAGGCCGCGGCCGCCGCGGCGCGCCTGGGGCGCTCCGTCGCCCTGGTCACCCTGCGCCTCGACGGCGTGGCCGCCCTGTCCTGCAACCCCGCCATCGGCGGGCTCGGAAAGGGCCACCTGGTGCGGGAGGTCGACGCCCTGGGTGGGCTGATGGCCCGGGTGGCCGACGCCACCACCATCCAGTTCCGCAGGCTGAACACACGCCGGGGCCTCGCGGTCCAGGCCAGCCGGGCCCAGGTGGACATTCTGCGCTACCCGGCAGCCATGGCCGCCGCCCTGGCCGAGCTCCCGGGGCTCCGGCTCATCGAGGCCGAGGTCACCGGCCTGCTCAGGTCAGGGGGCCGCGTCGCCGGGGTCCGCCTGGCCGACGGGCGCAGGCTCGAGGCGGAGGCGGTGATCCTCACGACCGGGACCTTCCTGGCGGCGGTGATGCACTGCGGCGACGAACGCGCCGAAGGCGGCCGGGTGGGCGACCACGCCGCCGGCGCCCTGAGCGCCGACCTGCGGGCCCACGGCGTGGAGCTGGGGCGCCTCAAGACGGGCACCACCCCGCGGGTGGACGCCGACACCGTGCGCTGGGGGTCCTGCCACCGCCAGGCCGACACCTGGCCCGATGGCCACTTCTCCTTCGAGCCCCCCGGCGAGCGGCTGCCGCAGCTCGACTGCTTCCTCACGGCCACCACCCCCGAGGCCCACGCCATCATCCGGGGGAGCCTGGATCGCGCCCCCCTGTTCACCGGCGCCATCAGCGGCCAGGGGCCCCGCTACTGCCCCAGCATCGAAGACAAGGTGGTGCGCTTTCCCGAGCGGGAACGCCACCTGATCTTCCTGGAGCCCGAGAGCCTCGACACCCCCCGCGTCTACGTCAACGGCCTGCCGACCTCCCTGCCCCGGGATGTGCAGGATCGGGTCGTGGCCACGATCCCCGGCCTCGAAGACGCCCGCATCCTGCAGTACGGCTACGCCGTGGAGTACGACTACGCGGACCCCCGCCAGCTGGGCCACGACCTGCAGCTGCGCGGCCTGCCGGGGCTGTACCTGGCGGGCCAGGTCTGCGGCACCTCCGGCTACGAAGAAGCTGCCGCCCAGGGCCTGGTCGCCGGTGTCTCCGCCGCCCGGGGGGAGCCCTTCGTGCTCGCTCGCCACCAGGCCTACATCGGTGTGCTCATCGACGACCTGGTCACCCGCGGCGTGGGGGGCGAGCCCTACCGCATGTTCACCAGCCGCGCCGAGTACCGCCTCACCCTGCGCGAGGACAACGCCGATCGCCGCTTGGGGCCCATCGGAGCGCAGCTGAACCTGGTGGGCGCGGAGGCCCAGCGACGACTGGAGCGCAAGGAGGCCGCCATCGAGACGGCGCGCGCCAGCCTCGACGCCATCCGCCTGCGGCCCGGCGAAGACAGCAACACGCGCCTCGCGGGGGCGGGCGTCGAGCCCATCGATCGCCCCCACAGCCTCACGGCCCTGCTGCGGCGGCCCGGCGTGGGCTGGGACGCCATCGCCGCCCTCGAGCCCACCCTCGCCGACATGCCCGCCGAGGTCGCACAGCAGGTGGTCACCGACATCAAGTACGCCGGCTACATCGAGCGGGACGCCAAGCGGGCCGCGGAGGCCGAGCGCATGGCCCACCAGCGGCTCCCCCTCGAGCTGCTGGAGCAGGACCTGCCGGGGCTGTCCTTCGAGGTGCGCCAGCGCCTGCGCGAGGCCCGGCCCGACACCCTGGCCGAGGCCGCCCGCCTGCCCGGGGTGACCCCCGCGGCCATCCACGTGCTGACCGTGCACCTGGCGCGGCGGGAGGCCGCCGCGGCCGCCAGTCCCCTCTCCCCCACGCACCCGGAGCCCTGATGGACCACCCCGACGCCGCGCAGGTCGAGCGCACGCACCAGGAGCTCCTGGAGCGCTGGCGGGTCGCCATGAACCTGGTGGGCCCCGGGCCCAGCGATCCCCACTTCGACGACAGCCGCGCGGTGGCCCAGGCCCTCGAGGCCCGGGGCCGCTGGGCGGATCTCGGCTCCGGCGCCGGCTTCCCGGGGATCGCCCTGGCCGCCTGGAACCCGGACGCCGAGGTCACGTTGGTGGAGAGCCGCTCCAAGCGCGCGGCCTTCCTCGAGCGCGCCGTGCGCAAGACCGCCCTGCCCAACGCGGCGGTGTTCCACGGCCGCGTGGAGCAGCTGGAGAGCGCCGCCTGGGACGGGCTGGTGTCCCGGGCCTTCGCCAACCCGCCGGCGGTGCTCGAGCACGCCCGCCGGCTGCTGGTGGCGGGCGGGCGCCTGGCCTTCATGCTCGCCAAGGAAGCCGTCGAGCCTCCCCCCGGCTTCACCCTCGAGGGCCACCACGACTACCGCATCGAGGGTCGCGTGCGGCGGCTCACCGTCCTCCGCTTCGAGGGCTGACCGCAGCGCGGTGTGAGCTAACGCTGCGGGGTGTGAATTTTTGCGCCTGGCGCCTTGGCGTGACTCGATTTTGAGTTACCATCGGCGCCTGCTCAACCTCCTACAGGAGACCCCATGCAGCGCAACGGCAACACCCCCAAGAAGGGCGACAACATCAAGCGCGTCGGCATCGTGTTCTCGGGCGGCCCCGCCCCCGCAGCCAACTCGGTCATCGCCGCCGCCGCCATCTCGTTGATCGACGACAACCGCGAGGTCATCGGCTTCTTCCACGGCTACAGCAACCTCGAGGAGTACCACCCCATCTCCCATCGGCTGCTGCCCGACACCCACTACCGCGTGTTCCAGGAGAAGGACGTGCTGGGCCTCCGCAACCGCCGCGGCATCATCATCGGCACCGCCCGCGCCAACCCCTGCAGCAAGATCGAGACCAAGGCCGATCTCAAGAATCGCGAGAAGGCCGCCAAGCTGCGCAACGTCTACACCGCGCTCATCGACCTGCAGATCGACGCCCTGATCAGCATCGGCGGCGACGACACGCTCAAGACCGCCAACCTGTTCCAGATGTACCAGGAGACCCTCCCGGCCGACGCCCCAAGGGTCAAGATCGTCCACCTGCCCAAGACCATCGACAACGACTACAAGGGCATCGACTTCACCTTCGGCTTCTTCACCTCCGTGGACGTGATGGCCAAGGAGCTGTTGAACCTGCGCGCCGACGCCGAGAGCTCCTCGAGCTGGTTCGTGGTGGAGAGCATGGGCCGGAAGGCCGGCTGGCTGGCCTACGGGGTGGCCATCGCGGGCGAAGCCAACATGGTCATCGGCACCGAGGATCTGGACGAGGAGATCACCACCATCGAAGAGCGGGTCGATCCCAAGACCGGAGCCAAGACCAGCGAGCCCAAGCTCGACATCCACAAGCTGGCCAACAAGGTCGTGGACCTGATGGTCCAGCGCGAGAAGCGCGCCAACAAGCACCACGGCACCCTGGTGGTCGCCGAAGGCCTGGCCGAGCACCTGCCGTCCTCCGTGCTCGAGAACATCGACCGCGACCCCCACGGCCTGATCCCGCTGGGCAAGCTGGACCTCGGTCGCATGGTCGCTCAGGCGGTGAAGGACGAGTACAACCGCCGCACCGGCCGCAAGAAGAAGATCACCTCGGTGCAGCTGGGCTACGAGAGCCGCTGCGCTGCCCCCCACGCCTACGACGTGATGCTCGGCTCTCAGCTGGGCATCGGCGCCTACCGCGCGCTCGTCGAGGAAGGCCTCACGGCGCACATGGTCTCGGTCAGCGGCCAG
Source organism: uncultured Enterobacterales bacterium (assembly GCA_964481655.1). Lineage (GTDB taxonomy): Bacteria > Myxococcota_A > UBA796 > UBA796 > JAFGLY01 > CALDOK01. The sequence continues at coordinate 17,090 of CAYZVO010000090.1, forward strand.
CTGGACCTGCACTACGTGCCCTTCGCCAAGCTCATCGACAAGAAGACCCTCAAGACCACCGTGCGCTTCATCGAGCCCGGCAGCGACTTCCACAAGCTCGCCCGCTTCCTCGAGACCCGCACCGAAGAGGTCGCCGAGTGGTCCCCCGGCCACCGGGAAGAGCAGGTCGTCTAGACGAGCTGTCAGCTCTCAGCTGTCAGCCTTCAGCTTCGTCTCGCAGCCCCGCCATCTCGGCGGGGCTTCGCCGTCGACGTGGCGGGTGGGGGACCTGAAGCACGAAGCGGGGAGCCTCGAGGTGCTCCCCGCCACCGGCGAAGCTGACAGCTGACGGTTCGCTACGCGTTGGCCGCCTTGTACTCCACGGCCATCTTGATGCCGATGTCCAGCGCGGCGCGGTTGGCGGGCAGGAAGCGCTCCTTGCCGACCATCTTCTTCTCCATGGCGTACTTGACGATCTCGTCGGTCGCCGCACCTGTGAAGCCGATGTAGGCACCCAGCACCACCATGTTGGCGGACTTGCCGGTGCCGACCTCGGACTCGGCCAGGTGGTTGGCCGGCACGTACAGCACGTCGATGTCCTCGCGCACGGCCTCGCGGTCGATGAGCGAGCTGTTGACGATGAGCAGGCCACCGGGCTTGATCAGCGGCTCGAACTTGTCCATGGAGGGCCGGTTCATGACGATGGCCGCCGACGGGTTGGGCACCACGGGGGAGCCGATCTCGCCGTCGGAGACGATGACCGTGCAGTTGGCGGTGCCACCGCGCATCTCGGGACCGTAGCTGGGCATCCAGGAGGTGGTGGAGCCCTGCATCATGGCGGCGTTGGACAGCAGCTGGCCGATGAGCATGACGCCCTGGCCACCGAACCCAGCGATGATGACTTCGTACTGCATGTCTAGTCCTCCAGCTCGGCGGTCTTGTCCACGAAGATGCCTGGGGGGAAGGCCGGGATCATGTTCTGACGGGCCCACTCGTTGGACTCCACGGCGGCCATGCCCCAGTTGGTGGGGCAGGTGCCGACGAGCTCGACGAAGGTGAAGCCCTTCTGCTGGTACTGGAAGGCCTTCTTCACGCCGCGCTTGGCCTTGATGATGTCCTTGGCCGTCAGCAGCGAGTAGCGAGCCACGAAGATGGGGGCCTCGAGGCCGGCGATCATCTCGCTGACCTTGATGGGGAAGCCCGCACCCCGGTGGCCGGGATCGCGGCCGGTGGGCGAGGTGGTGGTCTTCATACCCACCAGGGTGGTGGGGGCCATCTGACCGCCGGTCATGCCGTAGATCGCGTTGTTGTAGAAGATGACCGTGAACTTCTCGCCGCGGTTGGCGGCGTGGATGATCTCGGCCATGCCGATGGACGCGAGGTCGCCGTCACCCTGGTAGGTGAAGCTGTACAGGTCCGGCCGGGCGCGCTTGACGCCCGTGGCCACCGCGGGAGCGCGGCCGTGGGAGGCCTCGATCATGTCGCAGTTGAAGTACTTGTACGCCAGCACGGAGCAGCCCACAGGGCAGACGCCCACGGTCTTCTCGCGGATCTGGAGCTCGTCCAGCGCTTCGGCCACCAGCCGATGCCCGACGCCGTGGAGGCAGCCCGGGCAGTAGTGGGTGGGCATGGGGGTGAGGGACTTCGGGTAGTCGAAGACGACCTTGGCTTCGGTTTCGCTCATGGGTGCCTCCTAGCCGACCAGCTCGCGGACCTTGTCCGCGATCTCGCCAGGGGTGGGGACCATGCCGCCGACGCGGCCGTAGAACTCGACGGGGGCCTGCTTGCCGACCGCGATCTTGACGTCCTCGACCATCTGTCCCATGGACATCTCGACGTTGAGGATCATCTTGACCTTGGGCGCCCACGCGTCGAAGGTGTCGTAGGGGAAGGGCCAGAGGGTGATGGGGCGGATGAGGCCGACCTTGATGCCCTCGGCGCGCAGGATCGCGATGGCGGTCTTGCAGATGCGGGCGGTGGTGCCGTAGGCGGCGATGCACACCTCGGCGTCGTCCATCAGGTACTCCTCGACCCGCACTTCCTTCTCTTCGCAGCGCTTGTACTTGCGGAAGAGGTGGTGGTTGTGCTCCTCGAGCAGGGAGGGCTCGAGGTACAGGGAGTTCACGATGTTCTTCTCACGGCCTTCGCAGCCCGTGGTGCACCAGGAGCGGTCGTACTCCTTGGGCTCGTAGTCCTTGAAGATGACCGGCTCCATCATCTGACCGATGAGGCCGTCGCCCAGGATCATGACCGGGTTGCGGTACTCGTCGGCCAGGTCGAAGGCGAGCATCACCAGGTCGGCGGCCTCCTGGATGGAGGAGGGCGCGATGACGATGTAGCGGAAGTCGCCGTGGCCGGGGCGGGTGGACTGGAAGTAGTCCGACTGGGAGGGCTGGATGCCGCCCAGGCCCGGGCCGCCGCGCATGATGTTGACGCAGACGATGGGGAGCTCTGCGCCCGCGCAGTAGGACAGGCCTTCCTGCTTGAGCGAGATGCCCGGCGACGAGGACGAGGTCATCACGCGGGCCCCCACGGCGGCGGCGCCGTAGATCATGTTCGAGGCGGCGACCTCGGACTCGGCCTGCACGAAGTGGCCCCCGACTTCGTACAGCCGCTTGGACATGTACTCGGGGATCTCGTTCTGGGGGGTGATGGGGTAGCCGAAGAAGAGCTTGCAGCCGACGCGCACGGCGGCCTCGGAGATGGCCTCCGCGCCCTTCATGAGGAGCTTCTCTGCCATGATTCCTCCTAGCCCGCGGCCTTCCGCGGCTTGCGCGGCTTGCGGTAGACGGTGATGGCGACGTCGGGGCAGGTCACCGCGCACATCTGGCAGGCGATGCAGCGTTCGGCATCGGTCTGCACGGCGTAGTGATAGCCCTTGAGGTTGATGTCCTTGCCCAGCTCGACGATCTGTCGGGGGCAAGTGACCACGCACAGGCCACAGCCCTTGCAGCGGTCACGATCGACTTCGATCCTGTTTCCCATGGGGGATAGCCTCCTCCTGTGGGGTGGGTCAGTTCTGCTTTGGCCGACCGAGCGGAGCGGCCTGGCGTGCGCGGATCTGCTCGCGCATCACCCGGCTGCGCTGGTCGCGCGGCGGCGCGAAGCGGGTGGGGTCTTCGTACCAGGGGGGAAAGAGATGACGCTGGATGGGCATGACGGGCACGCCGCCAGCGGTGTCGGGGAGCAGCTGTTCGGCCAGCTCGCCCATGACGGCCAGGTAGGCCACGGGCAGCTCGAGCTGGGCGCCGGCGTCGATCACGGTCTGGTGTCCGGCCTTGATGACCGCGGGGGTGGTCTCGCCCCCCAGGTTGGGGTTCGAGATCAGGGCCGTGACCGGCAGGCGCGCGCTCTGCTGCACCCGCTCGATGGTCTCGCCGATGCCCTGGGTGTGGCCGGTCCAGGGGCGGCGATCGTTGAGCACCATGTAGACCTGGTGGGGCCGCGTGGCGATGAAGGGCGCGAAGCGGGCCAGGGCCCGGGCGCCGGCGTCGTCGCCGCCCACATCCAGGATGAGGTGGGTGTCGGGGTCTTCGATGGCGCCGCGCACCGCGGGCACCACGATGGGCAGGTCGGCCTCGGCCAGCTCGCCTTCCGGCGCCAGCACGCGGATGCCGGCAGCCTCGAGCTCCTGGCGCAGCTCCCGGGAGCGGAAGAAGGGGTTGACCAGATCCAGGTCCGCGATGGCGACCTTCAGGCCCTCGGCGGCCCGGGCGAAGGCCCAGTTGAGCGCGACTTCGGTCTTGCCGCTGCCGTAGGCTCCGACGAAGATGCGGATGCGCTCGCCCATCGACCACTCCTGAGGAAAAGCACCGGAGGCCGTGGGGCATGCACCGAAGGCCGTGCCGGGACGGGCACTTATCGGTCCCCCTCCCCCGTCTCAACCGACGGTGCTGCCCAGGACCCGCAAGCCCCGACAAACCCGATCCACGTCAGGAATCTCGAGCTTGGGGCGGGAACCAGCTTGATAGGAGAGGCGCCCCCCAAGAGGATCGCCATGACCGAGCAGCAGACCCTCCTCGTCGGCCTGGCGGGCGGCACAGCCTCCGGCAAGACCACCATCGCGCGCAAGCTGGTCGAGGCCATGCCCGATGTGATCTACATCGCCCACGATCGCTACTACCACACGGTCCCCGACCCCAGCCGCCACAACTACGACCACCCCTCCGCGCTGGACTCGGCCCTGCTGTGCGACAACCTGGATCAGCTGCTGGCCGGCCAGCCCGCCGAGCTCCCCTGCTACGACTTCGCGACCCACACCCGCCTCGAGCGCACCAAGCGCCTCGAGCCCGCCAGGGTGGTGCTGGTGGAAGGCATCCTGGTCCTGGCCGACCCCCGCCTGCGCAGGCGCTTCCACCTCGAGGTCTACGTGCACGCCGCCGACGACATCCGCCTCATGCGCCGCATCCGACGCGACGCGGTGGAGCGCGCCCGCTCGGTGGACTCCGTGCTGCGCCAGTACGAGACCACGGTGCGCCCGATGCACCTCGAGTATGTCGCGCCCTGCTGGGAGCGCGCCGATCTGGTGCTCGACGGCGAGGCCTGCCTGGAGGCCGAGACCGAGCGGCTGGCCGCCGCGATCCGGGCGCGGCTGGGCTAGTCGCTACAGCCCGTTGTACTCGTCCTCGGCCTCGGCCTCGTCCTTGGGCTTGTAGCCGCGCTCGCGGTGCTTCTCGGCGCGTTGCTCGGCCTCGGTGGGCTCGGCGGCCGGGCCGCCCTCCTTGCCCGCCGCCACGCTGATGCCGAAGGCCCACTTGGCGCTGCCGCCGTCGGGGTCCTCGACGATGACCTGCACCTGGTAGTCCCCGGCCTTGGCGGTCTCCGACCCCTTGTAGGACAGGGTGCCGCTCGAGGCGTCGATGCTCATACCCTCGGGTTCCCCATCGAGGCGCCAGCTCAGCTTGTCGTGGTCGATGTCCTCCGCTTCCACCCGGAAGCCGTCGACGCTCCGCAGCGCCCCGGGGCTGGTGACGATCCGGGGGGGCGTGTTGCGCACGAAGATGATGGGCGAGTAGCCCTCGGTCTCGAGATCCCGATCGGTGGCGATCACCTTGAGCTGCACCATGTCGCCCTTCTCGAAGTAGGTGTGGGGCAGGGTGCGCTGTCGCTGGCCCCGGATCTCGACCTCGTCCACCGTCCAGAGATACTCGAAGCGCACGTGGTCGCGGTCGGGGTCCTCGGCTTCGACGGTGACCGTGATGTCGTCGCTGGTGGTAGGGGTAGCCGGCTCCATGGAGATCGCGGTGATGACCGGGGCGCGGTTGCCGTCGATGATGGGCTTGGTGCCGGTGTCTTCCGGAGGAACCTCAGCGGCGGGCTGCGGTCCCAGGCCCTCGGACTCGAGGGGCTGCGTCGGCACCGGCACCGTGGCCACCGGATCGCAGGCGATGAGGAAGGAGCAGAGCAGTGTCAGCCGGTACATGCGCGGCCCTCCATAGGCAGCTCGGACACTCCGTTGTATCATCCCTCCCTGCAGCGGTGACCCCGCGAGCCCCGATCCCGGCACCACCATGAGCACACCCCCCACCGTCGAGCCCTCCCCCCCCGAGGCCCCCCTCCGCATCGACCTGGCCCTCGAGGGCGAGGAAGGCGAGCGCTGGCGCGTGCGCGTCGGCCTGCGCCCCAGCGACGGCTCGGTCTACATCGACGGCGCCACCGTGGCGCTGAACGACGGCACCGGGCGCCAGCTCGGCCCGGCGGTGGTCCTCCCGGTGGCCGGCGAGATCTCCGACTACGTGGAGCTGCACGCCCGGGTCCAGGGCCCCACGACCATCCGCGCCGGGACCCTGCTGCGCTGCACCATCTTCTTCTCATCTGGTCGCGACCCACAGGTGGCCGAAGAGCCGGTGGCCCCCCGCCGCGGCTTCTCCGCCTGGCTGCGCGGCGAGTGCGTCATGGAGGCCTCTCCGAGCATCGAAGGCCGCGCCCTCCAGGACGCTGAGCTCGAGGCCCTGCGCGAGCACTGGCCCGGGCTCTTCCCCGACAGCATCGGCGAGGACCAGGCCTTCGACGTCTTCAAGGAGGACCTGCTGTCCTCCCTCGATCTCGACGAGAACGACTCGGTGACCGAGGAGATCCTGAGGATGCTGAAGGAGGACTGATCTACAGTCCGCCGCCCAGGAAGACGAAGGCCGCGCCGGCGTCGGTGCCGGTGGTGTCGTCCAGGGAGGCGCCCAGGAGGATGTCGTCGTAGGCGTCGCCGTTCACGTCCCCACCCAGGGCCAGCGACGAGCCCACGCCGGTCCCCGCGGTCGAGCCCAGGATGCGGGCGTCGGCGTCGCTCAGGGAGTGATCGCCGCTCAGGGGTCCCAGCACGAGGTAGGCCGCGCCGCCCGCGCTGGCCGCGGTGCTGTCGCTCGTGGCGCCCACGAGCATGTCCGCGTAGCCGTCGTCGTCCACGTCGCCGTCGCCGCACACCGCGCCGCCGGCCTCGTCGCCAGCGTCGTCGCCCAGCAGCCTCGCGTCGGCGCCGCTCAGGTAGTAGTCGCCCAGGACCGGGCCGAGCACCAGGTACGCCGCGCCGGCGTCGGTGGCGGCCGTGTCGCTGCTGGGGGCACCCACCAGCATGTCGTCGAGCCCGTCCCCGTTCACGTCGCCCGCCCCGGCCACCGCGGCGCCGGCTTCGTCGGAGGCGTCGCCGATGAGGCGGGCGTCCGCCGAGCCGAGGCCCAGATCACCGCTGACGGAGTCGAGCACCAGGTAGGCCGCGCCGGCGTCGGTGCCGCCGGTGGCGTTGTAGGGCGCGCCGACGAGCAGATCGTCGAGCCCGTCACCATCGACATCGCCCACGCCCGACACCGAGCGCCCGGCGTAGTCACCGGCGGTCTCACCGATGAGCCGCGCGGATGAGCTGGTCAGGCTGGCGTCGCCGGTGACGGGCCCCCGGATCACGAAGGCCGCGCCGGCGTTGTTGCCAGCAGCGTCGCTGCCGAAGGCGCCGACGAGCAGATCCTCGTTGCCGTCGCCGTCGACGTCGCCGGCCGCGGAGACCGACCAGCCGGCCTGGTCACCCGAGTCTTCGCCCGTGAAGCGGGCGTCCGCGCTCGACAGGCTCTGCTCACCGCTGCTCGGCCCGTAGACCAGGTAGGCGGCCCCAGCGTTGCCACCGCCGCTGTCGTTGCCCGAGGCGCCCACGAAGATGTCCTCGTAGCCGTCGCCGTCCACATCCCCGGCCCCGGTGACCGAAGCGCCGGCATAGTCCCCGTAGGACTCGCCGCGCAGGATCAGCTCCGCGCCGTCCAGCGTGTCGTCGCCAGGGCTGGGACCCAGGACCAGGTAGACCGATCCGGCGTAGATGCCCGCCGCGTCGCTCTCCCGGGCGGCGACCAGCAGGTCGCTGCTCCCGTCACCGTCGACGTCGCCCGCCCAGGCGACCCCGTAGCCGGCGAGATCGGCGGTGTCTTCGCCCCAGAAGCTGTGATCGGCCGCGGTGATGTCGAGATCACCGCTGGGGGTGCAGCCCACCGCCGCGTCGTCGCAGTCATCGTCGATGCCGTTGCTGCAGATCTCCACCGCGCCGGGGTTCACGGCGGCGGCGTCGTCGTCGCAGTCCGCCCCGACCGCCGCGTAGCCGCTGGGCTGGGTGCAGGCGGCGGTGCTGCTGTCGTCGAGCCCGTAGCCGTCGGCGTCGAGGTCCAGGTACCAGGTGGGGGCGTCCGCGGCGTCGTCCTCGTCCACGGTGCCGTCGCAGTCGTCGTCCACGCTGTTGCAGAGCTCGGTCTCGCCGGGGTTGATGCTCGAGTCGGCGTCGTCGCAGTCCTCGCCGAGCGCCGCGTCCACGTAGCCGGCGGGGGCGGCGCAGCTGGTGGTGGAGGTCGCGCTCGAGCCGTAGCCGTCGAGGTCCGCGTCCAGGGCCCAGAGCGTGGCGTCGACGGCGTCGTCTTCATCCGTGGTGCCATCGCAGTCATCGTCCGCCCCGTTGCACAGCTCGGGGCTGCCTGGGTTGATGGTGCCGCTCGTGTCGTCGCAGTCGCTGTCGTTGCCGGCCTCGCCCGCGTCGGCGCAGTCGAGATCCGTGCTGCCCACGGTGCTGCTGACGCCGTAGCTGTCACCGTCGCTGTCGACGTAGCAGCTGTCCCCGCCGTCGCAGTCCTGGTCGACGCCGTCCGCCACGGTCTCCGTGGCGTCGGGGTTGATCGAGGAGAGGGTGTCGTCGCAGTCGCCGCCGTCGGCCACGTAGCCGCTGGGCTGCTCGCACTGCACCGCGCTCAGCGCGTCGAGGCCCCAGCCGTCGCTGTCACCGTCGACGTACCAGGTCGGTGCGTCCACCGCGTCGGACTCGTCGGTGGTGCCGTCGCAGTCGTCGTCCTCGCTGTTGCAGTACTCGTCCGCGCCCGGGAACTGGGCCCCGTCGCCGTCGTCGCAGTCGCTGTCGTAGGCGGACTCCCCCGCGTCGCTGCAGTCCAGGTCGACGCTGGTGGTGGTGGAGCTGGTGCCGTAGCCGTCGCCGTCGCTGTCGGCGTAGCAGAGCTCGACCCCGTCGCAGTCGCCGTCGACCCCGTCGGCCACGGTGTCGGTGGCGCCTGGGTTCACCGCGGCCGAGCCGTCGTCGCAGTCGCTGGACAGGGAGGACTCGCCGCTGGCGTCGCAGGCCAGATCGGCGCTGCTGACCGTCGCGCTGCTGCCGTAGCCGTCGACGTCCAGGTCCTCGTAGCAGGTGTCGCCGCCGTCGCAGTCCTGATCGACACCGTCGGCGATGGTCTCCGGCGCGCCGGGCCAGATGGAGGCGTCGCTGTCGTCGCAGTCACCGGTGCTGGTGGCCTGGCCGCTGTCGCTGCAGGCGATGGTGGAGGTCGAGACCGTGGCGCTGGAGCCCACGGCGTCGCCGTCGAGATCCTCGTAGCAGAGCTCGAGCCCGTCGCAGTCGCTGTCCACGCCGTCGCCCACCTGCTCGCTGGCCCCGGGGTACACCCCGGGATCCGCGTCGTCGCAGTCGGTGCTCAGCAGGGACTCGCCGCTGCCGCTGCAGTCCGCGCGGGGGGACGAGATCGTGGAAGTGCTGCCGAAGCTGTCGCCGTCGAGATCCTCGTAGCAGGCCTCGAAGCCGTCGCAGTCGCTGTCCACGCCATCGGCGACGAGGTCGGTGGCCCCGGGGTTGACCGAGGCGTCGCTGTCGTCGCAGTCGGTGGCCACCGCGGCTTCGCCGCTGGCATCGCAGGCCAGATCGCTGGAACCCACCGTGGTGCTGGTGCCGTAGCTGTCGGCGTCGAGGTCCTCGTAGCAGAGCTCCTGGCCGTCGCAGTCGCTGTCCACTCCGTCCGCGACCAGCTCGATGGCGCCGGGGTACACCCCCGGATCGGCGTCGTCACAGTCGGTGGCCAGCTCGACGGCCACGAAGCCGGGGGGCTGGCTGCAGTCCACATCGGTCACCGCGGGGTCGCCGTAGCCGTCCATGTCGGTGTCGGCGTACCAGGTGACCACATCCGCCGCGTCGTCCTCGTCGCTGGTGCCGTCGCAGTCATCGTCCTCGCCGTTGCACAGCTCCACGGCGCTCGGGTACTGGGCGGGGTCGCCGTCGTCGCAGTCGCTGCTGTCCATGGTCCAGCCCAGGGGCTCGGATCCACTGCAGTACAGGGTCCCAGCGTCCGAGGCGTCGCCGAACCCGTCCACGTCGCTGTCCGGGTACCACAGCAAGGCGTCGAGGATGTCGGGATCGTCGTGATCCACCAGGCTGTCGCAGTCGTCGTCGATGCCGTCGCAGACTTCCAACGCGCCGGGGTTGACCGCCGCGTTGGCGTCGTCGCAGTCGCTGCTGTCGGAGACGTAGCCGGTGGGCTGCAGGCACTCGATGGTGGCGCTGGCGGGATCCCCCCAGCCGTCACCGTCCAGGTCGGCGTACCAGGTGGAGGTGTCGACGGCGTCGTCGTCGTCCGTGGAGCCGTCGCAGTCGCTGTCGACGGCGTCGCAATACTCCGGCGCGCCGGGGAAGATCGAGCTGTCGAAGTCGTCGCAGTCGCCCTCGTAGCCCGAGGGGATGCTCAGGGGTGTGCCCCCCGCGGCCAGGACCCGCTCGTCGTAGTCCGAGGCCCAGAAGGCGTCCCGGTCCTGGTCGCCGTCGTTGCCGTCGCAGGTCTGATCGACACCGTCGTACCAGGTCTCGATGGAGCCGGGGCCGATGCCCGGGTCGCTGTCGTCGCAGTCGGTGCCCGTGATGCCGTCGCGGTCGGCCACGTCGTCGGCCGCTGCGCCGTCGCCGTCCTGATCGAAGTCGCCGTCGCCGGCGCAGTCCTGATCCACCGCGTCGTAGTAGCTGTCGTCGGCGCCGGGGTAGACCTCGTGGGCGTCCAGCGAGGGATAGCCATTGATGACGACGTAGTCCGCGGGGTATCCGCCGACGTCGTAGGGCACGTCCCAGCAGTCGCCGTCGAAGCCGGTGGGCACGGCCATGGGGGTGCCGCCGGCGTCGGACACGAGCTGCTCGTAGTCGGCGGCCCAGTAGCCGTCGCCGTCCTGATCACCGTCGTTGCCGTCGCAGTCCTGGTCCACGCCGTCGTACCAGACCTCGGTCCCCCCGACCTCGGGGTCTTCGTCGTCGCAGTCGACCTGATCGCAGTAGCCGTCGCCGTCGCCGTCGGGATCGGCGTCCAGACCGTCGCCGTCCTGGTCGCAGTCGTAGTCGTCGCAGTCCTGGTCCACCCAGTCGTACCAGACCTCGGTGGCCTCCGGGTTGATGGCGGGGTCCGCGTCGTCGCAGTCCAGCTCACCGCCCCCGCCGAAGGCCTCAGCGTCGTAGCCGTCGCCGTCGGCGTCGTAGTCCGAGGCCTCGTCGCAGTCCTGGTCCACCCCGTCGTACCAGACCTCGATGGCGTCCGGGTTGACCGCGGCCTCGAGATCGTCGCAGTCTCCAGCGGGCAGCGTGCCGCTGCCGGGCACGCCCTCGGTGACCACGCCCTCGTACTCGGCCGGCACGAAGCCGTCGCCGTCCTGATCGAAGTCGTCGTCGCCGCCGCAGTCCTGGTCCACACCGTCGTACCAGATCTCATCCGCCCCGGGGTAGACGTCGGCGGAGCCGCTGTCGCAGTCCTCAGGCCAGGGTACGCCGTCTCCGTCAGGGTCGTAGGCGGCGTCCTCGAGATCGGGAGGCACGAGGTTGCAGGCCGCAAGGGCCAGCAAGGGCAACAGCACGGCGATTCGCACGATGGTCCCTCACTCCGCCTTGCAGCGGGTGAAGCCGGAGCTGCAGCGGACGGTGGTGGTGGTGCCGCGGTGGACGCTCACCCGGCCCGCGACCATGGGGTCACGACCGGAGAAGGTGGCGCGGATGGTGTAGGAGCCCTCGGGCACCGAAGCGGGCAGCGCGAACGAGCCAGCGGGCCCTACGAGGACGACCTTGTCGGCGTCTCCGGCCAGCTCCACGCGCCCCTTGGGAGCCGCGGCCTCGGGCTCGGGCTCGGATGCAGGGTCCGCCGGCGCGGCGCTGGTGCCCGACGACGCCGGGGCCGTCGAGGACGCCGGCTGCGCCCCGCTGGTCGCGGCGGGCCGAGGCTCGGGTGCCGTGGGTTCGGGCTCGGGGGCCTCCACGACAGGCTCGGGCTGCGGAGGCGCCGCCTCGAGCTCGGGCGACGGCGCGGGGTCGTCCGGTAGGTCGACCGGGGCCTCGGGCTGCGGAGGAGGCTGGATGGTGGTCTGCACCGGCGGGGGCACCGGTTCCTGCAGCTGACGCAGCAGCACCACGCTGACGGCCACCCCGGCGGTGACCACGAGCAGCATGATGAGTCCCCCGAGCACCACCCAGCGCATGGGCGAGCCGCCCGAGGCCGGCGCAGGCTCCGCGGACACGGGCTCGGTGGTGGGCTGCTCCCGCTCCTCGGGGTTGATCATCGGGCCCAGCTCACCCGAGCGGTCGGGAGGCTTGGGGTAGGCGCCGGAGGCGGACGGGGGCGGTGGTGGCGGCGGCGGGATCTCGCGGCTGGCGGTGCCGGTGGATCCGGTGCGACTGCGGGCCACCGGCTTGCTGAACTGGCCGGAGCCGGTGGAGCCCATGCCAGCCGCCGCGACCGGCTTGCTGAAGCTGCCCGAGCCGCTGGCCTGGCTGTCCGAGCGGACCCCCGCAACGGGCTTGGAGAACGCCCCCGAGACGGTGGGGGTGGGCCCGATGGGGAGCTTGGCGAAGGTGCCCTCGGTCTGCTCCACCAGGGCGGATCCGGTGAGCTTGTCCGGCGGCAGCTTGTCGATCTTGGCCATGATGCTGGGCACGGCCTGTTCGGCCCAGTACCGCAGCGGCTCGTCGTCGAAGCGCCGGCGCAGGTTGACGCACATGCGCTCGAGCTGGCCGGCCGAGGGCCGGTCGTCGGGATCGTAGGCCAGCAGGCTGCCCAGGAAGAGCAGCACGTCGCGGCTGCCGTGGCCCTGCTCCACGATGAAGCGCAGGGCGGCGTCCACGTGCTTGGTGTGCCGCTCCGGGACGGCCGACGCCCGCCCGAAGGCGCGCCCGGTGACCAGCTCGAAGAAGACCACGCCCAGGGCGTAGACGTCGGCAGCGGCGGTGTCCCGGAAGTCGAGCCGTTCCGGCGCCATGTAGGGCAGCGAGCCCATGCCGTAGGCCTGGGTCTCAGCCTCACGCGCCCCGAAGTCGGCCCGCGCGATGCCGAAGTCCAGCACCTTCACCTCTCCGTAGGAGGTGAGGACGATGTTCGAGGGCTTGATGTCCCGGTGGATGAGGGAGAGCTGCTTGCCATCGGGACCCGGCGCTTTCCAGGCCGAGTGCAGGGCGCCGGCGACCTCGCCGATGATCTCCACCGCGGCCCCCGGGGGCACGGTGGTGTCCGCGAGGATGCGCTTGAGATCGGCGCCCTCGATGTACTCCATGACCACCGCCCAGCGGTTGGCCAGGCGCACCAGGCGATCCGCGCGCACGATGGCCCTGTGCCGGAGCATGCCCAGCAAGCGGGCTTCGTCGCGCAGACGGGCCAGGACCTCGTCGAGGTCGGCCATGTTCTCGTTGAGGACCTTGAGGGCCACGACCTTGGAGAAGCCGCCCTCGCCGACGTACCGCGCGCGGTAGACGGTGCCGAACCCGCCCTTGCCCAGCGGGGTATCGATCTCGTAGCGGCGGCCTGCCATCACCATACCAGCGTGATCCCCCCGACGATGCCGAGCCCGAGGGCGAGCCCCGCGGTGCCCTGGGCCGCGTAGCCCATGGTGCGCGCCCGCTGCGCGAGCTGGTCGTGATCGGAGAGCGCCGTGTCGGGCGCGTCCTGACAGCCGCCCCAGGTGACGCACTCGTCCACGGCGTCCTGCCACTGGCCACGGCTCACCAGGGCCGCCACGAGCAGCCCGCCCGAGGCCACCGCGGCACCGCCAGCGCCAGCCAGCAGGGCCACGCTCGCTCCCTTGCCGGGCTCGTCGTCCGGGACGGTGATCACCGGGCCGGTGGAGGTGGGCGGGGGCGGGGCGGTGGTGTAGACCGACATGGAGTCTTCTTCGTGCATGGCGGCCAGCACCTCGATGGGGAGGTGGGCCCCCGCCGGGAGCCAGTCGGACCACTGCACGTTGCCGTGGTCATCGATCCACTGCAGCACGAAGGGCCGATCCGAGGGCCGCGTGGTGGACGGCAGCCCGTCCACGTAGAACGAGCCCTCTGTGGGCTCGGCCAGGTCGGCCGGGGGCGCCGCCTGGTCCTTGACCGCGGCGTCGTAGACCTGCCGCAGGGGGTTGCCCCGGGGGGCCAGGCTGGTCGGTGGACGCCAGGTGGGATCCGCCGCGAGCACCGCGCGGAAGGCCTGCTGCGCCCGCTCGAGCTGCTGATCGGTGTAGGCGTCCAGCGCCATCAGCAGGTGTAGCTGCAGCGCCAGCTCGCTGTCCACCGCCGCCTCGGGGCAGGCGATCTGCTCCTGCACGGCGTGGATGGCGTCCTGGAACAGGGTGGCGTCCATGTCCTCGAACGCCCCGATGCCACCCTCGGCGGCCGCCCGAAGCTGGTCCATGGACGCGGGACACTGGGCCCCGGCCACGGCGCTGGCGAGCAGGAGGGAGAGAAGCATCGGCTAGTTCACCGTGAAGCTGCCCATCTGGCCGATGTCGAGGATCTCCCCCGGCGCGTAGCCGCTGGGACCCTGGGTGTCGGTGAAGGGGTAGTCGCCGCGGAACTCGCCGTAGACCCAGGGGCCGCCGTCGTAGCTGTAGCGGAAGGTGAAGGAGTAGTCCCCAGCGACCAGGGAGCCGATGCTCGCGTAGTACTCGCTGTGCCCGGTGGTGCAGCTCATGGGGGAGCCGTTGAAGGTGGTCGAGAGCCAGGTCCAGCTGCCGTCGTAGCGCGGGTCGCTGTCCTGGTCGCCGTAGCCGAGCTCAACCGTGTAGTCGGTGGGCTCGGTGGTGCAGTCGCCGACGCCCACATGGTAGAAGCGGCCGTAGATGTCCTCGGTGGTCTCACCGGCCTCGAGGCTGGTGCCACCGCCGGAGTCCTCGACATAGTCCCGGCCGTAGGTGGCGTGGGTGCTGGGGATCGGCCACCAGATGTAGGCGACGTCGGTCTCGACCCAGTTCAGGCCGTCCTCGAGCCAGGAGAGGTACTTGCCGTTGTCGAGGACGACGAAGTCACTGCCGGCGTCACTGGAGCCAGGCGCGGTGAACTCCACCTCGGTGCTGGCGGTGGAGCTCGGCGTGATCTCGGAGTCCACGCCCCACACGCCCACGGTGACCATCACGGAGCCGCTGCCGTAGTCGAAGTCGGAGCCGGTGATGGTGACGGTGTCACCGCCAGCCAGCTCGATCTCGGAGGGATCGACCTGGGCGATCGCGGGGCAGGCCAGATCGTTGTCGTCGCCAGGGCTGCCCTGCTCGAACTCGACGGGATCGACGGAGTTGTCGAGGTCGTAGACGCACTCGGCCGCGGCCCAGTTGCCGACATCGTCGTTGTCGGTCGCGTTCTGGGCGCCGACGTCCAGCGCCATGGCGTTGCCGTCGTTGTTGGGCCAGGTGGAGCCGTAGTCGACCCGGTCGATCTCGGTGCCGTCGGTGCCATCGGTGCCGTAGGTGGCGATGATGACCTCATCGACGCTGTTGGCCAGGGTGTAGCCCGAGTAGACGTAGTCCACGACGGGGGAGGCGTCGGCGTCGATGGCCAGCACGGCGTAGTCGCCGGCCGGGACCACCACGGAGCTGGTGATCTGGTGGCTGTCGCTGCCGTCGTCCAGCAGCATCAAGCCCTCGAGATCGATGTCGGCGCCGGTGGCGTTGTAGATCTCGATCCACTCACCAGCGGTGTCTACGACCAGCGCGGTGTCGCACATGACCTCGTTGATGACCAGATCGCCCACCGCCGGGCAGGTGTTGCCCGCGGTGCCACCGCCGGTCTCGTTGCAGTCGTTGATGACGCCGTCGTCGCAGACCTCGAGGGCGCCGGGGTAGACGTCCTCGTCGGTGTCCAGGCAGTCGCTGGAGTCGCTGACGTAGTAGGTGGGCTGCAGGCAGGCGTCCAAGGCCTCGGCCGGATCGCCGTAGCCGTCGCCGTCCAGGTCGCCGTACCAGGTGGTGGCGTCCGACGCGTCGCTGTCGAGGTTGCCGATGAGGCTGTCGCAGTCGAAGTCGATGGTGCCGCAGTACTCGGTGGCGCCCAGGTAGACCAACTCCGCGGAGTCATCGCAGTCGGTGTCGGTGGCCGCGTAGCCGGAGGGCTGGTCACAAGCGAGCGTGCTGCTGCTGCTGGACCCCTGACCGTCGCCGTCGGAGTCCACGTACCAGGTGTCGGCCGTGGAGGTGTCCAGGCCCGCGTCGGCGTCGTCGATGTCGCCGTCGCAGTCGTTGTCCACGTCGTCGCAGACCTCGGTCGCTCCCGGCTTGATGGCGCCGTCGGTGTCGTCGCAGTCGTCGTCGTTGGCGACGTGGCCGGAGGGGACGTCGCAGGTCAGCGCGGTGTCAGCGGCATCGCCGTAGCCGTCGCCGTCGCCGTCGTCGTACCAGGTGCTGCCGGTGCTGGCGTCCAGGTTGGCGTCGTCGTCGTCGATGTCGCCGTCGCAGTCGTTGTCGATGCTGTCGCAGATCTCGCTGGCCGCCGGGTTGACGG
>CAYZVO010000091.1:0-32903 GCA_964481655.1 uncultured Enterobacterales bacterium
GCCCCCGCGTTCCAGCTGGGCCGAGGGTGACGCTCACCCTCCCCGAGGTTGGAACAGCTGGCGGCCCCCGCGTTCCAGCTGGGCCGAGGGTGACGCTCACCCCCCGCGAGGTTGAAACCGCTGGCGCCCCCCGCGTTTCAGCTGGGCCGAGGGTGCCGCTCACCCCCCCCCGAGGTTGAAACCGCTGGCGCCCCCGCGTTTCAGCTGGGCCGAGGGTGACGCTCACCCCCCGCGAGGTTGGAACAGCCCTGGTGTCGCCTCTGGCTCGGCTGCGGGTTGTGCCCGGACCGGGTGGAGCGTCGGCTACCCACCCACCACGTTGCGGCCTTCGGTGTGCATGGAGATCTCTTCGACCAGCCACTGCACGGCTTCTTCGTCGCGGGAGAAGTCGATCTCGCCGGTCTTGACCACCAGCACGGGGGCCTTGTCGTAGAGCTGGAACTCGCGCCGGTAGCGCAGGACGAGATCCTCGAGGTAGCCGGCGTCGAAGTTCTTCTCGTAGTTGCGGCCGCGCTTCTCGATGCGGGCCAGCAGGCTGTCCAGCGGCGCGTCGAGCACCACGACCAGATCCGGGGTCAGCACCCGGGGGGAGAGCGCCTCGAACACGTCCAGGTACAGCTGCCATTCGGCGTCGGCGAGGGTGAGCCCGGAGAAGATGAGGTTCTTGTGGAAGAGGTAGTCCGAGATGGTGGCCTCGGTGAAGAGGTCCTGCTGGGTGACGGACTGCTGCTGGCGGAAGCGCGACAGCAGGAAGAACAGCTCGGTCTGGAACGCGTACTTGCCCCGGTCCTGGTAGAAGTCGGCCAGGAAGGGGTTCTCTTCGAAGATCTCGAGCACCAGGCGCGCGCGGGCGTGCTCGGCGAGGCGGTGGACCAGGGTGGTCTTACCGACGCCGATCGGGCCTTCGACGACGATGTAGCGATGGGGCCCGAACGGGTAGCCGCGGTCCATGCTTTCCTCCGGTCACCTGTGGCCCCCTAACCGGCCAGCCGACCTGCGGGGTCAGGGGATCGTCACTCGGACGGTGGCTGTCCGGGCTCCCGCGCCGGCGACCGGGGATCCACATAGCCGAGGGCCTCGAGGGATCGCTGTACGTCCTCGGGCAGCTCCACCGGATTCACCGCCACAGGGGCGCGTTCCGGGAAGGCGGTGGCGGCCGCGGCTTGCAGCCTGGCCAGGAGCTCAGGCTGGTCGGCCGCCTGATCGGCGAGCATCCCGGGATCGGCCTCGACGTCGAACAGCTGCGGGGGGGCGCCGTCGCTGCGCAGGACCAGGGCCCAGCCGTCTTCGCGGTACTGCTGCCAGCCGTGCTGGTAGGCCTCGGCGCCCGAGGCCGCGGCGAAGTGGTCGGGCCAGGCCATGGCCCGGATGGGACCCGGCTGGCTCTCCGCCAGCATCGATCGCGCGCTGGGCTCCCCCGTGGCCATGGCCAGCAGGGTGGGCTGCAGGTCCGCCAGCTGCCGCGGCGTTTCGATGCGCTGACCGGGGATGGTGTGGTCCGGTGCGTAGAGCACGACGGGCACGTCGGTGAGCTGGGGCCAGACGGAGCGGCCGTGGTCCAGCAGCCCATGCTCCCCCAGCAGCTCGCCGTGATCGGAGACCACCGCGACGATGCCGTCGGGGTGAGTGCGCTGCCAGCCGTCCAGCAGCTCCCCGAGCAGGTAGTCCACCAGGCGCACGTTCCCGTCGTACAGATCCGACAGCAGCGCCAGCCCGTCGGGGGGCAGCTCGAGCTGGCCGGCGGCGTAGAGGTCGCGGACCCGGTGACCGCTGTCGGCCTCGGTGTTGTAGATGTTGAGGCCCGGCGCGTCGCGGTTGCGCATCAGCTCGAACCAGACGGGGAGGGGCTCGGTGGTGAGCTCGGTGGGCAGAGGCTCGATCCACGGCGCGGGGGTGACCACGAAGGGAGCGTGGGCCGACAGCAGGTTCACGAACAGGAACAGGGGCTGATCCCCCGGCCGCTCCATCTGCTCGACGGCGTCGGCGGTGGCGGCCTTGTCCCGCTCGAGCAGGCTGGCGTGGTGGAGGTAGCGAGCCTCGTCGAAGCCCCGGGTCAGCCCCAGCTCGGGCTGCAGCAGGGAGTTCGAGCTCAGGGAGACGGTCCGGTAGCCCCGGGCGCCCAGCTGCTCGGCGAGGGTGGGGAGGGTGGGGTCCAGCGCGGCCACCGAGACGCTGGCGGCTTCGGAGCTGAAGGCGGCCTGCTCGAGGCTGGTGAAGTGTGCGCCGTGGCGCCAGGGCAGCTCGCCGGTGAACAGGGACGCGTGGGCGGGCCAGGTCCAGGTGCCCGAGGCGGTGACGTCCTCGAAGACAGCGCCCCTGCGGGCCAGGTCGTCGAGGCGAGGGCTGGTGTCCCGCTCGTAGCCGTAGCAGCTCAGGCGGTCCTTGCGGACGGTGTCCAGCACCACCAGCAGGATGTCGGGGGGCGGCGGCGGCGCGGGCTCCGGCGGCGGCTCGCAGGCGCACCCCAGCCCCGCGATGAGGGCGATGGGCACGGGGACGAGCCGGGGCATGGCTCCAGCGTATCGCCTCAGGCGCCGAGCACCAGCAGCTTGTTGCCGTTGTCGATGACGTTCAGCTGGCCATCACCGCGGGCGGCGCGCTCGTCGATCCAGGCCTGGGGATCGGCCACCGGGATGAACCCAGCCTCGCGCAGGGCCTCGTCCGGCAGCTGGCAGTGCACGTGGATCTTCAGACGGTCGTGGCCGAAGTTGCGCAGCACGCGCCAGGTCTTCCACAGGTAGAGCTGGAAGTTGTCGTCGATCCAGCGGTAGGCCTCGTCCAGGGGCTGGTGGCGCAGGGTGACCAGGTTCTTCCAGAACAGCTCGAGGGACTTCTCCGAGGTGGCGAAGCCGCGCACCTGGGGCGGCAGATCCGGGCGGCCCTCGCAGGGGGCGCAGACCAGCACCTCGCCTCCGGGCTCGACGGCACCCTTCATGGCCATGTCGAAGCAGTTCTGCACGCCGTACATGGCCTGGCTGGCGGGGGGGCCTCCGGGGGAGACCAGCACGTAGCGGCTGCGGGCCACGGTGAACTGGGCCTGCTCGTCGGCGTTCTCGACGGCCTGTGCGCACAGGGCGTCGGGGCAGCCGGCGGCCACCCAGAACAGGGAGCTCTTGTCGGAGATCATGTCCAGGCCGAAGGTCTTCGCCGGCCGCTCCACGATGGCGCCGTCGCCGTCCAGGTGGAGGCGCTCGACCATGCGGCGCACGTCCCGGGAGTCCTCGCCGAAGGGGTTGGCCTGGCGCGCCGGGTCGCTGTGCCAGGGGTTGCGCCCGGGCCCGGAGTCGGGGGAGAGGGAGCGCTTGTGGTTGGCCGCGACCGTGGCGCGGGCGCAGATGCCCGGCACCACCTGCTTGTCCACCAGGCTGTAGCCGTTCATGTAGTGGTGCTTGGACTCGTGGCCGTAGACCCGCACGGTCGCGCGGAGGTAGGCCGGCTCGATGCGCACGGGGGTGCCCATGGGGCTCAGGCCGACGTCCACCAGGGCGGGGTCGTCGCAGCTGTGGGCCACGAACTGGGCGTCCAGGCCGACGGCCTCGGACCAGCGCTGCACCATGGCGCCGATGCCCGCGGCGTAGACCGAGGGCTCGTGGGTGCCGGTGGCGCAGAGGAAGGTGACGTGGGCGGGCGCGCCCGCGGCGATCTCCTCGCAGAGCACCCGGATGATGTTCTCCTGCTGGCCGGCGCGGAACTCGTCGGAGACCACCACAGCCACCCGCTCACCCTGGACCAGCTCCCGGAGCAGGGGGCGGTCGATGGGGGACGCGAGGGCGCCGCGCATGGCCGCGAGGATCGCGGCCTCGTCCATGGAGGGCAGGGCCCGGGGGCGGATGACCGGGCCGGCGAGGAAGGCGCTGGGGACGCTCAGGTCGAGGGCGTCGCTGCCGTAGGTCAGGCGGATGGGTGTGGCGTCCATGGGCTGCTCCCTGGGTGGAGCACCCTGTGTATCCGACCTGGACGTCATCCAGGGTGTGAACCGGCGCGGATGTAATCGGGATCAGCCGCCGATACAGGCGCGTCCGAGCCAGGCCAGCAGGAGCAGCCCCAGCAAGCCCACGACGGCCAGCGCGACACGCTCGATGAGCTGCATGGAGGCGCCGTCGTCCGGGTCGTCTTCGGGGTGATCGTCGTCGTGCTCGTACCCGGTGAGCGCCCTGTCGGGGGGCGGGGGGGCTTCGACGATCGGTTCGGTCTTCTCGGGCTCGGGCTCCGCGGGCGGAGGTTCTGCGGTCTCCGCTGGCGGCGGCTGGGCCGCCTCCGGGGCGGGGGCTGGCTGGTCGGCCTCGGGCGTCGCCGCGGGCACCGGCTCGGGGGGGACCGGCTCGGGCAGCCCGGTGGGCGCGGGTGACGGCGGCTCGGGAGCGTTCGCTTCCACCGGCGGGGGTTCGGTCTTCGCCGGGGTGGCGGGCGTCTCGGCGGGAGCCGGCGTGGGCACCACCGGCGGCGGCATCACGGGGGGCAGCTTGGGCTTCACGGGGGCCGCGGGACCCTGGGTGGCGTTGAGGTTGGCGATCGCGCTGCCGCCGCCCCGGCGGAAGGAGCCGCAGCGCTCGGCCAGCTCGCCTACCCGGGCCACGCCGCCGTGGTGGCGCTGCAGCGCCAGCAGCTCGTGGATGATGGGGCCCATGTCCGGGTAGCGGCCGCCGGGGTCCGAGCCCAGCAGGTTCTGCAGCAGGCGACCGGCCGCGGGCCAGCCGCGCACCACGCGATGGACCGCGGCCTGCAGGCCCTGGGACTGGGTCAGCCGGGGCTCCAGCATGGTGCAGAGGATCGCGCCGAGGCCGTACATGTCGGCGTAGGCGCTGGGGGCCTGGCCGCGCATGACCTCGGGGGCCACGCCCGGGGACCAGGCCTGGGGGCTCCAGCCACCCCAGCCCATCAAGGTGACGGTGCTGTCGCGACCCAGCAGGATGTCGGCGGGCGCCAGGCGGCCGTGGACCAGGCCGTCGGGCAGCTGGTGGGCGTGGCGCAGGGTGCGGGCGGCGCCCAGGGCGATCTCGAGGGCGGTGGCCGGATCGAGATCGAGGGTGGCGGCCATGCTGGCGTCGAGCAGGGCGCGGAGGGTCGAGCCCAGGCGCTGCTCCATGACCAGGGCGCCGAACCCGGCGTAGTGAGCCACGGGCAGGGGGGCGCCCACGCCGTCCATGGCCTTGAGGCGGTGGTACTCGAGCTCGAGGCGGCCCTGGGCCTCGTGGTCGCCGGGGTCGTCCAGCAAGCGCACCGCGACCTTGCTCGGGCCGCGCGACTTGCCGTCGGCTCGGGCGGCGTGCCACACGGTGCAGCCAGCGGTCCGGCCCACCTGGACTTGCAGGGCGTACGGGCCGATGCGGGTGCCCTGTTGGCTCATCTGCTCACCTCTGTGTCTGTCCCCGAGGCCACCGTGGGGCTCCGTGGGTTCCGTGAAGGTAGCACGCCGGAAGTGCCCGGTCAGCGACCGGATTAGGAGCGTGGTGATCCTGACGCGAGCGTCCCATGCACCACCCCACCTACCTCCGCGATGCCTACCGCCGACAGCTGCGCACCCGCGTGCTCGCCTGCCGCGCTCAGGGCGACGGCACCGTCGCCATCACCGAGGACACCCTCGTCTTCCCCGGCGGCGGCGGACAGCCCCCCGACCGGGCCACGCTGGGAGGCCAGCAGGTGCTCTCGGTGAGCCCCGACGGAGACCGCGGCTGGGTGCACGCGCTGGCGGGGCCTGTCCCGGTGGGCGAGCTCACCATGGAGCTGGACTGGACCCGGCGCTACGATCACATGCAGCAGCACAGCGCCCAGCACCTCATCACCGCCCTGGCGGCCGAGCAGCTAGGCCTGGCGACGGTGGCCTTCCACCTGGGGGCCGAGCGCTCCAGCATCGATCTGGACGCGGAGAGCATCGAGCCGGAGGTGCTCGATGAACTGGACGCGCTGGTGGGCGCGGAGATCCGGGGGGCCATCCCCATCCGGAGCCGCTGGGTGAAGCCCGATCAGCTCGAGGACCTGGGGGTGCGGAGCCGGGGCCTGCCCGAGGGACATCGCGGCGATGTGCGCCTGGTGGAGATCGAGGGCCTCGACCGCAACACCTGCGGGGGCACACACGTCAACAACACTTCAGAGCTGCAGCTGGTGGCCTTCCTCGGCACCGAGCGCATCCGCGGTGGTGTCACCCGCCTGCACTACGCCGCTGGCCTGCGGGCCCTGGGGCTGCTGTCCGCCGGTCTGGCTCGGCAGGACGCGCTCACCCGCGCCCTCAGCTGCCCACCGGCCGAGCACCTCGCGGCGGTGCTGCGCATGGGCTCCGAGCTGAAAGAAGCGGCCCGGGAGCGCCGCTCGACCCGCGCCGAGCTGGCCGAGCTGCTCGCCGTGATGACCCTCTCGGGCGCCAGCGACGGGCTGGCCCACCTCCATCGGGACGTGGACGACCTGACGCTGCTGCAGGCCGTGGCCCGCGGCATCACGACCCGGCGCCCCCAGACCGTGGCCCTGCTCACCAGCGGTGAGCCCCAGGGCTCCTTCCTGCTCGTGGGGCCGGTGGAGCCGGTGGCGAGGCTGGGGCCCGAGCTGATCTCCATGGTGGTGGGCCGGGGCGGCGGCGCCCGCGGTCGCTTCCAGGGCCGCGCCGAGCGGCTGGACCTCCGGGACCAGGCCCTGGTCCGGCTCCGGGAGCTGCTGGCGGAGTCGGCGTGAGCGTCCGTGATCCCGGAGCGCTGCGGGCCCTGCTGCGCCAACCCTATGCGGCGCGCATCGTCCTGAGCGCGGCCGAGCTCGATCTGTTCACCCCCTGCCACCCCGGGCCCGCGAGCATCGAGGCCGTGGCGGGCGCCCGCGGCACCGATCCGCGGGCCACGGGGGTGATGCTCGAGGCCCTGGCCTCCATGGGGCTGCTCGAGCGCCGGGAGGGCGGCTTCGCCTGTGGCCCGCTGGCGGCGCGGCATCTCGCCACGGACAGCCCCGAGCCCCTGCTCGGCATGGTGTCGCACTACCTGCACCAGTGGCGGCGCTGGTCCCAGCTCAGCGATGTGATCCGCAGCGGGCGGCCGCTCCCGCGTCACAACCAGCCCGCGCGGGTCCACCGGGACTTCGTGCAGGCCATGGATCAAGGCAAGGTCCAGTACGGCCTCGACGCGCTGCTGCCTATCCCCCTCGAGGGCGTGCGTCGGGTCATCGACCTGGGGGGCGGCCCGGGCACCATCGCCCTCGCCCTTGCCCGCGCCCTGCCCGATGCGGTGGTCACCCTGGTGGATCGGCCGGCCACCATCGCCATCGCGGCCGAGCGGGTGCCCCCGGCGCTGTGGGGCACGCGGGTCCTGCCCTGCGAGGCGGATCTCCGCTCCTGGTCCCCCGAGGAAGGACGCTACGATCTCGCCATCTCGAGCGCCGTCATCCACGCCTACGACGCCGCCACCGCGGCGGTCATGGTGGGACGCGCGGCCCGCTGCCTGGTCCCGGGAGGTCGCCTGGTGATCCGGGAGCTGCTGCTGGACGACCCCGAGCCGGCCAGGGCCCTCGACGCGGCGGTCTTCGCCGTGGGGATGCTCATCACGACCCCCAGGGGCGGCGCCTTCACCGGCGCTCAGATCGAGGGCTGGATGCTCGCCTCCGGGCTCGAGGATCTCGAGCGCATCCCGGTGGAGCGGGGTGTGGCGCTGGTGGGGACCCGTCCGGGCTAGGGGTTCTGGATCGTCGGCTCGGAGGCCAGGGCCTCGGCGGCGTGGGCGGTCAGGGCCTCGAGCTGGGCCTCGAGCTTGCCGGCCTCCACCAGGCCCTTGCGCAGGCTCTTGCGCTTGGCCTTGCCGCCCTTGATCTTCATGCGCACGATGTCCACGTAGCGGGGCCCCGAGCTGCACTTGGGGCAGGCGCGGATGCCGACGGCGATGAAGGGGCCGTCGGCGTCGAAGGGCTTCCAGGCCCTGGCGAGCCCGTCGGTGCGCCCGGCCTCCATGGCGCCCACCACCTCGGCCGCCTGGCTGCCGTGGGCCACGGCCACGATCCGCTCCTTGCGGTCGAACCAGCCCTTGCAGCGCTCGCAGAAGGGCTGGCGCACCTGCTCCCAGGCGAGGCCGCCGGCCACGGCGATGACGATCAGCAGCTCCAGGATCCACAGCAGGTAGGTGCCGATGGCGCCGATGTTGTTCCCCTCGTCCGCGCGCCCCACGTCCGAGATCGTGGTGCCCATGGCGGCCTGGCTCTGCACGTAGGCGACGAACGCCTCCCAGGCGTCGGGATCCGGAGAGGGCTCCAGGAAGGCCCCGGTCGCGTCGCTCAGGGGCTCGTCCAGCAGGTGGACCGCGATCACCAGGTCGGTGACCTCCCACTCCTTGGCCCCGTACTGCAGGACCACGTCGATGGTGCGCTCGATGGCAGCCTCGTCGGGGACGCCCAGGCCCTGGGCCTCCACCTCCGCCGCGACCCAGGCCACCCCGCTTCGGATGTCACCGCGGGTGCGCCAGTATTCGATCCCGAAGTCGGTGAACCAGCAGAGCAGGCCGCCGAAGGCCGCCACCCCGATCACCAGCAGCGGGGTGCGCATCTTCTTGAACAGGGCCACCTGCAGCGCCGCGGCCCCCACCAGCCCGCCCATGGCGGCCGGGAAGACGATCAGCAGGCGGATCCACTGGCCGATGAAGTTGGCCACGACGCCCACCACCAGCGCGGTGACCAGCACCGTGACCAGCAGGGCGAGGAGGGCACCGTCGTCGGTCTCGCCGCTGGAGCGGTAGGGCTTCATGGGAGGGCTCCGAAGGGGGGGAGGTGAGGGCTGTATCGCCCCGCCGCGTGATAGGGCAGGGGACCCTGCCGACCCCGGAGACCGACCCCATGGAATGCAAGCAGGCCCTCAACGAGTCCCGCTGCACCTGCACCTACCCAGGCTGCAAGCACCACGCGATCTGCTGCGACTGCCTCCACCGCCACAAGGCCAAGCGCCAGCTCCCCGGCTGCTTCTTCCCGCCGGATGTCGAGAAGACCTGGGAGCGCAGCTTCGAGGCCTTCGCGAAGCTGGTGCAGGAGGGGAGGGTGTAGCTGTCAGCTATCAGCCTTCAGCTGTCAGCTCAGTCGCGCCGCTGCAATCGCCGCCTGCTCCTGCACGTTGTGATGGTGCGAACGTCGATCCTCCGGCGAGAACACTGTGGCGGGCAGGAACGCCAACGTTCATCGAAGCACCGACACCGCGGGCCTACCGCCGCCACAGCCACCCGCTGTGACGAGGCTGACAGCTGACAGCTGACAGCTGACAGCTCCTAGAACAGGTACTGCGCCATGTTCGCCGCCGCGGCGTCATTGGGCGCGGTGACGGAGAAGCGGAGGTCGATGGTGTGCTCCTGGCCGGGCTGGAGCTCGGTGGTCCAGCGCAGCAGGCCGGGGCCGTCGCTGTCGTCGGGGAGGTCCGTGGGGGTGGTCTCTTCGAGCTTGACCTTGACGTCGTCCACCTCGGAGACCGGCAGCTGGTCGGAGATGCGCACGGTGCGGGCGGCGTCGCCGTAGTTGGTCACGGCGATGCGGAAGTGGAAGGTCCAGCGCACGGTCTTCTTGCCCATGCCCAGGTGCTCCTGCTCCCGGGAGACGAGCTGGCGCCGGATCTCGATGGAGTCGTCGGTGCCGAAGGACAGCTGCAGCTCCTCGCCGGGTAGCACCGAGTCCACGGTGCCCGAGCCCAGGAAGTCGCCGCCCTCGTAGGTGGAGACGGCGCCGGGCAGCATGGGCACGCCACCCTGGTACTCGAAGCGGGCCTGACGGTAGACCGACGGGACCAGCTTGGGCACGCTCGCCAGCTCCATGGTGGCCGCGAAGGTCTGGCTGCCCATGGGCAGGCGCTGCTGGCTGCCGTCACCGGCCACGGTGCGCTCACCGGGGATGTCGAAGACCACGGCACCCGAGCCGCGCACACCGGCGGTCATCTCGCTCTGGACCAGGGCCTCGGTGCCGGTTTCGGCGCCGGGGGCCACGGCAGCCTGGGCGGGGTCCTGGTAGTGGCCGCGGCCACCCATGAGGTTGTCTACCACGCTGTAGTCGCCGTAGTAGGCGTCGCGGCCCAGGTACCAGGTGGGCAGGGTGGGCAGGGTGCCGGCGGCGGCGGGGTTGGCGGTGGAGAGCTGGAGCTTCACGTCGGTCCAGTCTTCGCCGGTGCTCTGGGCCACGATGCCGTAGTACTCCAGGGCCACATGGCTCGAGGCCTCGTCCAGGCGGGCGTTGTAGGCCGGCCACCAGCCGGCGCCGTAGACGGCGTAGCGCAGGCTGACGTCCACCGCGCTCGCGGCGTCGGCCAGCAGCTCCACGCGCACCTTGTTGCCGGTAGCCAGGGGGTTGTCGAGCTTGATGAGCAGGGGCTGGAGCTCCTCGCCGAGCTCCTCGGCCTGCTCTTCCTCGGTGCGCAGCTGAGCGGCGATGGAGCGCTCCGCCTCGCCCACGAAGGTCAGGGTGCCCTTGACCGTCTCGAGGCTGGGCGGGGGGGCGTCGCCGGTCGTGGTGTCCAGCAGGGTGTTGCGCAGGTAGGCCCGCTGCATGAGCAGGGCCTCGATGCGGTCGCGGATCTGGCCGAGCTCCTCGGCGAGCTCCTTGGCGTCGTCGCGGATGGCGTCGATGCGCTCGCTGTCTTCGACCTCACCGGTCCCCGAGACCAGCTCCACACCCACGATGCGGGCCTTGCCGCCCTCCACCGAGGCCTCGAGGCTCTGGGCGTCGAGGTTCAGGGGCAGGCCCTCGAAGGTCACCGAGCCGCTGCCTTTCCCCAGCTTGGCGTCCAGGCTGCGGGTCACCAGGGCGCGATCGCGGAAGACCGTCACCGCCTCCATGCTGGAGTTGGGCTCCAGGGGCAGGCTGGGGGGCGGCACGTAGTAGCCGGCCTGGTAGGCGTTGCCGTAGTCCTGGGCGTAGCCCAGGGCCTGCAGCATGGCGGCCTGCTCGGCCATGCGGGCGGCTGGCGCCGGGGCCTCGAGCTGGCTCTCCACCGCGTCGAGATCGAAGTCCAGCTTCATGCGCCGCTCGGCCTCGTCGGCGAAGTCCATCCCGCCCGCGTGGGCCAGCTTGGGCAGCAGCAGGGTGGCCAGGGCGCCGAGGGCGGCCAGGACGGCCAGGACGGGCAACAGCCAGGTCGAGCGGGCGAGGGGCGAGCGTTCGGGGGACGACATGGTGGCTCCGGAGCGTGGGGTCGCGGCTTGGACACGCGGAACGACGGCGATGTTCCAGTCCTTTCACCCCTACCCGCGGCTCCCGGCCCCCGGGGGGTCGACGCGGGGTCATACCGCGCATGCCCCCGCGCGAGGGGCGTGCTAGTGCAAGTTCACCCACCCCGGAGGAATCCCGATGATCAAGCAGATCACCCTTCGCTATCTCATCCCCACCGCCCTCATCGCCGGCGTGATCATCGCCTGCGGCGAAGACGCCGCCGACGCCCAGGCCCCGGCCGAGCCGGTGAGCCAGAAGGTGGTGGTCACGAACACCAGCGGTGAAGCCTGGACCGGCATGACCGTGCTGGTGGATGGCTCCCCCGCCTGCACCGTGGCCGAGCTGGCCGCAGGCGGCAGCGTCACCGTGTTCGAGGGCAACTGCGAGACCATGGCCCCGGCCGTCGCGGCCGAGCCCGCCCCGGAGCCGGCCGCCGCGCCGGCCGCGGCCCCCGCCACCACCACCAAGACCTCGGCGGCCCCCGCCGCGACCGGCGGCAGCGCCCTGCAGGCCACCACCACCGTCTCCGCGGGCATCGGCCCGGCGCGCCGCATCGGGATCGTGAACAACAACGGCTTCGACTGGAGCAAGTGCACCGTCACCCTCAACGGCGAGTGGTCCTACTACATGCCCTCCCTGGCCGCGGGTCAGCACGAAGGCATCATGGGCCAGCGCTTCAAGGATCCCCAGGGCGACTTCATGACCAAGAACCACCAGATCCACTCGGTGGCGGTCAAGTGTGCTCAGGGTTCGGGCACGTTCACCCCGCAGTAGCCGACCGGCCTCCCACGGTGTAGAGAGGCCGCGGAACGCGGGCCCGCGGGCCCGTGCGCCACGGTCTGTCAGCACACCCTCCGGGAGGTCCCGATGCTCCGCCTGTCCCCCGCGCTGCTCCTGCTGCTCACCGCCTGCGAGCCCGACCCCGGCCAAGGCCCGGGCGACTGCGACGCCATGCAGGTCGTCATCAACGAGGTGCTGGTCGACGCCCCCGGCTCCGACGAGGGCTTCGAGTGGGTGGAGATCCTCAACGTCGGCGGCGACGACGTGGACCTGGGCTACGCCTACATCGGCTGGATGAAGTCCGAGTCCTCCACCGGCGAGACCGTCGGCTTCCCCGAGGGCACCATCCTCGAGTCCGGCCAGTACCTGCTGGTGGGCGGCGTCGAGGTCCCCGAGACCCACGTCGAGGTCGATCTGGACCTGGGCCAGGGCACGGGCGGTGACGGCGTGTTCATCTACAACGCCTGCGGCGAGGTGCTCGACGCGGTGGTCTACGGCGACTCCAACGACGACGCCATCACCGACGAGACCGGCGGCAAGGCCGTCAGCTTCGCCGACAAGCCGGGCTCCGGCGAGTCCCTGGCTCGCTGCAGCGACGGGGTCGACGGCGTGGACAGCGACGACCCGGGCGCCGACTTCATCGTCATGGACGAGGCCTCCATCACCCCGGGTCAGGCCAACGTCTGCCCCTGCGAGTCCATGGCGTCGGACGTGCGCATCGTGATCAACGAGGCCATGGTCGATCCCGCCGGCTCCGACGGCGGCTTCGAGTGGATCGAGCTGCTCAACGTCGGCTCCGAGGACGCCTGCCTCGACCTGTGGGAGCTGCACGTCTTCAAGTCCGACCCCACCGACGGCACCGAGAAGGTCCTGCCCGTGGGCATGAGCATCCCCGCCGGCGGGCGCCTGCTCATCGCGGAAGACTCCGTGGACTTCGAGCCCGACGCCTACGCCTCCCTGTCCTTCGGCAACGGCGACGAGGGCGACGCCATCCACCTCATCGACCACACCGGCCAGCTCGAGGACACCATCGTCTACGGGGGCTCCAACGAAGACGGCATGTTCGACGAGAACGGCACCGCCACCTCCATCGCGCCGGACCCGGGCTCCGACATCTCCCTGGCCCGCTGCCCGGATGGGTCGGACAGCGACCAGAGCGGCGCGGACTTCCAGGCCTGCATGATCGAGGGCGGCACCCCCGGCTCGGCCAACGACGCCTGCTGCGGCGGCGGCGGCTCCTGCGACGAGGCCGGCTCGGTCACGCTGGTGATCAACGAGTTCATGGCCGATCCGGCCGGCGCGGACGCCGGCTACGAGTGGGTCGAGCTGTACAACGCGGGCAACAGCAGCGTGGACGCCACCGGCTGGCGGGTCTCCTGGTTCAAGTCCAACCCGGACTCGTCCTCGGGCTCCGCGGCGGTCACATCCGCCACCATCCCGGCCGGCGGCTTCCTGCTCATCGGCGACGAGAGCGTCGGCGGCGCCGACATCGTGGCCAGCATCGACATGGGCAACGGCACCGACGGCGACGGCCTGCACCTGACCGACTGCGCGGGCACCCTCGAGGACGCCGTGGTCTACGGGGCCAACAACGACGACGGCATCTACGACGAAGGTGGCGTGGCCAGCTCCGTGGCCCCCGACCCGGGCAGCGACGACGCCCTGGCCCGCACCCCGGACGGCTCGGACAGCGACGCCAGCGGCAGTGACTTCTGCGTGGCGGCCTCGGCCACCCCGGGCTCCAGCAACAGCAGCTGCGAGTAGCCGGTCATGCCGCGCCCCCTCGTCCCCCGGCGCTTGGCGCCGCTGCTGCTGCTCGCCACCGCCCCCTCGCTGCTGGCCTTCGACTACGGCACCCCGATCCTGGTGCGGTCGGAGTCCGACATCATCGAGCTCGAGTACTCGGGTGAGATCGACGAGGAGATGCGGGATCAGCTGCTCGATCTCTTCGACAACCCCCTGGACCTCAACACCGTCTCGCGGGAGGATCTCGCGCTGCTGCCCGAGATCACCTACGGCTTGGCCGACCGCATCATCGAGCGGCGGAACAAGGGGGCCTTCGACAACCCGCGCCAGGTGCGGGATGTGGTGGGTCGCTCGATCTACAACCAGATCAAGCCCTTCGTGACCACCATGAAGGTGCCGGAGCCCCCCGAGCCCCTCAAGGGCGTGGTCAGCGCGCGCTACCTCGACAACTTCTCGGACGACAAGCCCCCCATGGCCAGCCTCAAGGCCAAGGTGCGCTACCAGAAGTGGCTCGAGGCCGGGGTGCTCATCGCCGAGGAGCAGGGCCCCTACGGCGTGAGCTACGACCCGCTGCCCATCACCGTCGAGGGCATGCGGCCGGTCGCCAGCCTCGAGCGCATCTACGCCGAGATCGACCGGGGTGACTGGTCTGTGATCGTAGGCCACTACAAGGCCGGCTTCGGCCAGCGGCTCACCTTCGACGTCACCGACAAGCAGCGGCCCCACGGCTTCTACCAGGACCTCCGCTACACCGAGGACTACGAGGGCTACGACTCCTACTCGGTCTCCCGGCGCCTGCTCGGTGTCGCGGCTCGCACCCAGCGCAGCCTCGGGGTCGAGGGCCCTCGCTTCGATCTCACCGTCTTCGCCTCCTCCAATCCCCACGACCTGTACCAGAACTACTTCGAGCCAGGTGTCCTCACCTCCGATGGGAAGAAGTACCAGGACCTCAGCGAGGATCAGGACCTCTCCCACGTGACCTTCCCCTGGGTCTACCGCGAGGACATCATCGGCCTGAACGCCTCGCTGTTCTGGGCCAAGCGCATCCACGCCGGCTTCACCGGCTGGGGTGGCCACGTCAGCGAGTCCTTCGATCTGACCTTCAAGAACACCCCCGTCCCCAACCGTGACTTCTACGGGGCCCTGGGCCTCGACGGCGCCTACGGCCGCGGGATGCTCGATCTGTACGGCGAGGTCGCGGTCACCGACACCGGCGGGGTCGGCGCCCGGGCCGAGAGTGTGGTGGACCAGGGCATGGTCGAGGCCTCGCTGGCCATGCGCTACTACGGCCAGGGCTTCGACAACCCCCACAGCCGTGGCAAGTCCCAGGCCGATCAGTACGGCTACGACGACACCATGGAGCACTACGACTACATCGACTCGGGGGGCTACCGCGATCGCGACGAGATCGGGCCCCAGGCCCAGGTGGTCTTCGATCCCTACGGCTGGATTCGGATGCGGGTCAAGGGCGACCTGTGGCACGTGCCATCCCAGGGCGTCAGCCACGCCTACGTCGAGGGCCGCCTCGATCTCGACCCCATCGAATACGTCGGGCTGGACGTCGTGGCCTACATGCGCGACAAGGACATCTCCACCAGCGGGCGCATCGAGAGCTACGAGGACGACGAGGACCCCGCGGGCAGCAAGAACGCGCTGGGGATCGGGCTCACCTCCCAGCCGGTGGAGCCGCTCATCCTGCAGGTCTTCGCCAAGCAGGTCTGGGAGGACTCGAACAGCCCCCAGGGCACCTACGACGACATCTACATGAAGCACCGCTACGCCTGGGGCAAGATCATCTGGGACGTCACCGGCGATGTCGAGCTGACGGTGCGGGGCAAGGTCTACGACGAGCGCATGACCTTCGACGCCCTGGGCAAGGAGTACTGGTCGGTGTACGGCCAGGCCCGGGGCAAGCTGTTCGGCAAGCTCACCCTGCTGGCCCGCTACGAGCAGGAGCACGTGCTCTTCCCCGAGCTGGAGACCGACCTCTCGGAGGACGATCTGGCCCCTGAGCGCAAGCTCAAGGTCGGCGTGGACTTCAGGTTCTAGGCGTGACCAGGATCGTCATCTTCGCCGCCCTCGCCCTGCACGGCTGCAATCGCTGCTGGACCGCCGTCGATGAGCCCTGCCTGCCGCCCACCACGGTCACGGTCACGTCGGTGCTCGACGGCGACACCTTCGACATCGAGCCGGCCCTCGAGCTGCCCGACGGCGACACCGTCGATCGGGTGCGCCTGCTGTGCGTGGACGCGCCTGAGCTGTCCGGCGGTGAGTGCTACGGGCCCGAGGCCCGGGACTGGCTCACCGAGCGCATCGAGGGGCAGGAGGTCACCCTGCACTTCGCCAGTGAGTGCACCGGCACCTACGACCGGGCGCTGGCGTACGTGAAGCTCGGGGGCACCCTGATCAACGCCGAGATCGCCAGCGAGGGCTACGCCCTGCCCCTCGAGGACTGGCTCTCCGAGCACCCCTGCTGTGACGAGGTCGAGCAGGCAGTGCTGGACGCCCAGGACGTCGGCGCCGGGGGCTGGGGGGTCTGCGGCGGCGGCTACCCCTGGAACATTTGAAGGAACCGCCCGTGCTGCGCCGTGTCCGAAGGCTCATGACGCCGCGACAGCATCGATCCGTCTCGCGCCCGCTCCTGTTCCTGGCGGGCGCCCTGCTGGGCCTGATCACCATCCAGGCTGCGCCCGAGGTCAGCGCCGATGAGCAGGTGCTCGGGCACTACGAGCTCAGCTCCACGGTGACCGGCGCGTATCCGCCTCCGCAGGGGGCCGAGCGCTACCCGGTCCAGGGCTTCGGGGCCTACCTCCAGGCCCTCGAGCTCGAGGCTCCGTCCGTCCCCGTGACGACCTACCGGGGCGACGTGGTGCCCGGTGACTTCCACGTCGTCAAGCTGCCCTTGGTCTCGGGCAACCTGCAGCAGTGCGCCGACACCGCCATCCGCCTGCGGGCCGAGTGGCTCGTGGCCCAGGGCCGCGACGACGAGGTCATGTTCCACGCCACCTCGGGCGACGCCATGCCCTGGTCCCGCTACCGCGACGGCGAGAAGGCCTACGAGCAGGACAACCGCCTGCGGTGGCGCTCGGCCCCTGCCCAGAGCTGGGATCAGTACCTGAGCGCCGTCTTCATGTGGGCCGGGACCCGCTCCCTCCGCTACGACACCGTGCAGGCCGAGCATCCCGTGGCCGGTGACGTGCTCGTGCTGCCGGGCTCCCCGGGCCACGCCGTGATCATCCTGGCGGTCTCCCACGCCAAGGGGCAGCGCTACCTGCTGGTGGGCCAGGGCTACATGCCCGCCCAGCGCTTCCACATCGTGCGGGGCCCCCACCGCGGCTGGTGGGCCTGGGATGAGCAGCACGGCGCGTCAATCGGCCCCTGGGACTTCCCCGCCAGCAGCCTTCGCCGCTGGCGCTGAGTCGCCCTACTCGGCCATCGCCGGGTCGATCTCGATCAGGCGGTCGGCGAAGGTGCCGTTGTCGCCCCAGGCGATGGGGCCGGAGTCGTCCATGAACTCCACATCGCCGATCAGCATCACCTCGCCGCCGTCGCCGATGCGCTCCACGCCCACCATGTACTCGTCGTTGTACCGAGCCAGGTAGTCGCCGTCGCCCACGTCCACGTAGCAGGGGTCCCGGAAGTGCAGGCTGCTCACGCCGGTGGTGCTCTGGTGGGGGGAGATGAGGTCGATCTCCGCCACCTGGTAGGTGCTCAACCCGTCGCCGCCGAAGCGCATGGTGGAGCCCAGCCCCTCGAGCAGTTCGCTGGGGGTCGCTGTGGCGCAGCCGTCCTTGTCGGTCAGCACGATGATGCGGACGCCGATCTCCAGCGCCCCCCGCAGGCGCTCCAGCTCGGCCGGGTCGAAGCTGGCCTCGCCGGTGTAGCCGGGGGCGATGAAGAAGATGGCCCGGTGATCGGACAGCTCGTCGGGGATGTAGCTGCGGTAGTCCACGTTCCAGTCGTAGGTCGACTCCCAGTGGTGCTCGAGCCCGTCGAAGCGGGCGAAGCCGCTGTCGTCGGCGTCCGGGGCGCCGTGGCCGTAGTACAGCAGGATCCGGTTGCCCCAGGGGATGGGCAGCGGGTCGGTGTCGGTGGTCTCGCCGCCGGCGGTGTCTCCGGTCTCGTCGGGGATGCGGTCGACGGGATCGGCGGGGCAGCCGATCAGCAGGACTGTGGACAGGAACAGGGTGCGCATCAGGGCTCCTGGGTGGGCTCTTCTTCGCAGCGGGGATCGGCGTAGGCCTCGGCGATGGGCTCGAGGGTGACCGAGACCCCGGGGGCCTCGAGGCGATCGGCCGCGGTGGAGGCGCAGTAGGGCTCGCCGTCCTCGGGGCAGGCGCTGCAGGGGGCGCCGTAGACCTCGAGCAGGTCGCAGAGCTCGGTGAGCTCCATGTCGACCGCCTCGGCCACGCTGCGCACGTCGATGACGGCCTCCAGGACCATGCCCCCCAGGGAGCCTCCGTCGGGGGCGACGGTGGTCTCGACCATCATCTCGTGCAGCACGATGGTGCCGAGGTAGGCGTTGAACTCGATGGCGGTGGGGCCGAAGGCCAGGAAGGGCGCGGCCGTGAAGTCCACGCCCGGCACGTCGATGGTGCGCGCGCAGTAGTCCTGGCCCGGTGGGTCGTTGTCGTCCGCCACGGCCAGCCGCAGGTCGACCGTGCCGCCGCTGACCCCCACGACCGAGACCAGCCCGACCCGCTCGGCGAAGGTCTGGAGCAGCTCACCCAGGTAGCCGGCCTGGTAGAAGCGGGCGTCCCGCAGGTCGTAGCTCCAGGTCTGCCCGAGCAGGGCCGCTGGATCATCGACGGGCTGGCCGTAGCTCGAGGTGGTGAAGCCGATGGACGCGGTCCCGCGGCAGTAGTCCAGATCGACCTCGTAGGCGGTGTCCGGGGTCAGCGGTTCGTCCGGCTGGTAGGTGATGCTGAGCCCGTCATCGGAGACGGTCTGCTGCCCCGCGATGTCGGTCACGATCGTGGCGCTGGCGTCGGGCTCGTCGAGCACGAACTCGATGCTGTCCAGCCAGTAGGCGTCGGTCGCCCCCTGCTCGGGCCAGGTGCTCTCGATGGCCGTCTCACAGGACTCGGTGTCGGGCGGGGTCGAGTCGTCGGTGGGAGGTGGCTCGCAGGCCACCGCGAGGACGATGAGGGGAAGGGCGCGCAGCATGGGACCTCGGGCCCCCGTGGTGGGGCCGGCACCGAAGCGCGCCGGGAGGCCAGGGGGTCACCCGAGTATACGCCAGCCCCGTCAGCGCTCCAGCCAGATCAGCTGCAGGCTGTCTCCGTAGATGCGGGCGTAGCTGGCCAGCTTCGCGCCGCGACCCTGGAGCCAGTCGGGGTCGCCCGGGCGGTAGCCGGGGGGGTAGAGCCGGCCGCTGTGGGCGTCGCCGATGCCCTCGTAGCCCTGGCTCCAGTCGCGGTAGCCCAGCCGCCAGCGGTGGCCGTCGCGCTCGAGCTCGAGGTCTGTGACCACGCCCAGCTCGGGGTCCAGGCTGGGGTGCACCGCCGCGATGGCCACGGCGCTCTCGCCGTGGCGCCACAGCTGGGTGGCGGGCTCGACCCAGCGCTCCACCGCCTTGTGGTGTCCGAGGTCCTTGGCCGGCGTGCCCACCACCAGGCCGCCGGGCAGGGGCAGGGAGCCGGGCTCGAAGCTGTAGTACAGCCGCCGCGCGAAGATGGGCTCGTCCCGCAGGGGCTCCAGGGCGCCGCCTCGGTAGGCCATGGGGCGACCGAGCAGGGTCCAGCCCGGGTTCGTCTTCGGGGGCTCCCAGGCCAGCTCCCAGGTGGTGCTGAGCAGGTCGCAGCCGCCGTCGGGGCTGCGCACCAGGCTGCCCTCGCCGTAGTTGGCGGCGGTGAACAGCAGCGGCGGAGCCTGGGGGTGGGCCCCGTCGAGCACCGCCATGTTCCAGTGGGACATGCCCACGTCGTTGAGTTCCCGCCGGAAGGCCACCACGTACTCCCGGCGACCGTCGCCGTTCAGATCGGCCTTGACCACGTCGAAGTCCCGGGCGGTGCCCATGATCTGGTAGGGCGGATCGCCGGGGTCGCTCCCCACCGGCGCGGGCCAGGCGATCACCGGGCGCCCCCCCTCGACGAGCACGAAGCCCGGGGTGCCCTGGGTGGCCTCGCAGCTGCAGATCCGCTGCCAGCCGCCGTCCAGGGGCACGCAGGCGGCGGTGGCGCAGCCGGGCAGGACCGCGGTGCGCGGGGGCTCCAGCCGCTCGGCGTGGCAGGCGCGGGGACCGTCGGCCACGGGCTCCATGCCCGGCCAGGGGGGCAGCCCCTCGGTCATGGCGCCGTTGCGGGGGATGCGCAGTCGCTGCCCCATCCGGATGTGGTCCGGGTCCCGGATGCCGTTGAGCTTCGCCAGGGCCGGGTAGCCCCCCGCCACGTCGAAGTCCCAGGCGATCCACTCCAGCCGATCCCCCCAGGCCACGGTGTACATCGCCAGGTCGGCGTCCTTGTGGCGCCGCGTGTCGGGGCGGGGGTGGCAGGAGATCAGCAGCAGGCTGGCGAGGACGGGCAGGGCGCGCATGGGGGCTCCGGCGGGACGGCGACGGGGTGATGGACGCCCGCACCGCGACCGCGGTTCCAGCGTCGAGGGCAGGACCCTCGGAACGTCGGCGGTCTTCCCCCGCTTACATCCAGGCGTCCGGGGCCTCGTAGTACAGGGAGCTGAGGGCCAGCACCGCCCCGACGCGGCCCAGCTCCGAGGGGCTGACGTGCTGCTCGAAGTCGGCGTTGCCGGCGTCGTCGATGGCGTAGGCCCAGCCCTGGTACAGCTGCAGGTCGGGGTAGTAGTCCCAGTAGGTCTCGAAGAAGCCGTCCAGGTCGCCCAGGTGGATCTCCCCGCCGATGCTGTTGCTGTCGAAGTAGTCGCCGTAGGACTCCTCGAGCAGCTCCTCGGTGAACTCGTTCAGCGGATCCACCGAGACGGAGCCGGTGCTGATCCCGATGTCCTCCATCGGGTAGTCGCCGTAGTACAGCGGGTCGAGGTTGTAGCAGTTGTCCGTGGCGTAGACGTGGACCCAGTCCACGTCCCAGGACAGCAGGCTGTCGCTCGAGCTCGGGTCGCCCACCGGCTCGTAGTACATGAAGCAGACGTACTCGTCGGCCCCGGTGTCCCAGTACAGCTCCTGGGCCAGCATCAGCATGATGTAGGGCGGCTGCTCGTGGCCGTTGTAGCCCCAGTCCGACAGCTCTTCGCCCTGGATGCCGATGTAGGTGTGCAGCCCGATGTAGTCGGGGTGGAAGTAGGTGTCGATGTCCGTGTCCGCGTCGGTGTCGCTGTCGGCGTCGGTGTCGGTGTCGGTGTCGGTGTCGGTGTCGGTGTCCGTGTCGCCCTCGGGGACCGCGCTGTCCTCGGGGGTCAGGTACAGCCCGCCTACGGGGGTGCAGGCGAAGGTGGCGAGCGCGAGCAGAGGCAGGGCGAAGCGGGTCATCGGTTCTCCAGGGGCGTAGCACACAGTCTATAGCTGGATCGTGTCTTCTCGCGCTTCCTTGTTGACCCCGGGCCGCCCCCCGCCCGGAGCGGATAGCTGAGGGGCCTCTCCGCGGAGCCCCCATGTCCGATCCCATCTACCTGGACCACAACGCCACCACGCCCATCGCGCCCAGCGTCGCGGCCGCCATGCGGCCCTTCCTCGAGCAGGGCTGGGGCAACCCCAGCTCGTCCCATCCCTACGGGCGGCGGGCTCGCCAGGCCATCGACACGGCGCGGGCGCAGGTCTCGGCGCTGCTGGGCTGCGAGCCCGGAGAGCTGGTCTTCACCGGCGGTGGGACCGAGTCCAACAACATGGCCATCCAGGGTGTGGCCTACGCGCGGCGTGACCGTGGCCAGCACATCGTCATCTCGGCGGTGGAGCACCCGGCTGTGCATCGGGTCGCCCGCTGGCTCGAGGGCCTGGGCTGGGAGATCACCGTGGTGGGGGTGGATGGCGCCTGCCGAGTGGACCCGGCCGAGGTCGAGGCGGCCCTGCGGCCCGACACGGTGCTGGTCTCGGTGATGCACGCCAACAACGAGGTCGGCTCCATCCAGCCCATCGCCGCCGTCGCCGCCGTCGCCCGGGCGCGCGGTGTGATCGTGCACTGCGACGGGGCGCAGGCCGTGGGCAAGATCCCGACGTGGGTCCGGGAGCTGGGCGTGGATCTGTACACCGTGGCCGGCCACAAGCTCTACGCCCCCAAGGGCGTGGGCGCGCTCTACATCCGGCCCGGGACACCCATCGTCAAGGTCTTCCAGGGTGCGGACCACGAGGCGGATCGGCGGCCCGGCACCGAGAACACCCTCGGCATCGTCGGGTTGGGTGCCGCCGCCGCCCTGGTGTCACAGCTCGAGCCCCGGGCGGCCCACATGGCCGCCATGCGGGACCGGCTGCACCGGACCCTCGCCGAGGCGCTGCCCGGGGTGGTGCTCAACGGCCACCCCGAGCTTCGCCTGCCCAACACCCTGAGCCTGGCCTTCCCCGGGCTGCGGGCCCCCGATCTGCTCGCCGTGGTGGCCGACAGGGTCGCGGCCAGCGCGGGCGCGGCCTGCCACGCCGACTGCGTGACGGTCTCCGCCACCCTGCGGGCCATGGGTGTGCCCGAAGCGCTGGCCCTGGGCACCGTGCGGTTCTCCACCGGCAGCGCCACCACCGCCCAGGACGTGGACGCCGCGGCGGCGGCCGTGGTGGCGGCGTCCCGGCGCCTGCTGGGCGGAGGGGGGGCATGAGCCCCGATCCCCAGGAGCGGCGCAGCTTGAGCGGCCCCCACAGCTTCGAGCTGCTGGTCAAGAAGAGCCGCTTCCTGGCCCAGGCCGTGCCGGTGGAGTCCCCCGAGGGCGCGATGGACGCGCTGGCGGCGCTGTCCGACCGCGTCGCCACCCACAACTGCTACGCCTACAAGATCGGCGACGCCTACCGCTTCTCCGACGACGGCGAGCCCGGCGGCACCGCGGGCCGCCCCATCCTGGCGGCCATCGAGGGCCGCGGGCTGGACGGCGTGCTCGTGGTGGTCACCCGCTGGTACGGCGGCATCAAGCTGGGCGCAGGTGGCCTGGCCCGGGCCTATGGCGGCTCGGCCTCCGAGTGCCTGCGCAGCGCCGAGACCTGCGTGGTCCGGGACCGGGTCCGCGTGGCCCTCGCCGCCCGCTTCGACGATCTGGGCGCGGTCTACGGCGTGCTCGAGCGCCGCGAGGCCGACAAGCTGGCCGAGGACTACCGGGCCGACGGTGTGCACCTCGAGCTGGAGCTGGACGAGCGGGACCTGAGCGCGCTGGAGCGAGCGCTGGCGGACGCGACCCGGGGGAGGGTGAAGCCCGAGAGGGTCGAGGGTCGGGGGAGATAGGGCTCGCCTCCCGCCTCCCACTTCCCACCTCCCGCCCCCGACGGCCCACCTCCCGTGTCGCTGCGACGCTCATGTCCCGGTGTGGGTACCCCAGGGGACGGCGGGGAATGCGTCGGTGTGGGCGTTCCAGGCTGCGCGGTCGCTGGGAACGCATGGTACGCTTCTTGCGAGATCACCGGCCGGTCGTGTCCACGCAGGAGGTCCGATGTCGCGCATCCCCACCACCGTCGCAGCCGCCGCTGCCCTCGCCCTCGCTGTGGGCTGTGCTCCCGAGCACGCCATCACGCGGCTCGACCACGAGGACGCCTTCTACCAGGCCGGCACCGACATGGTGGACATCCTGTGGGTCATCGACAACTCGAACTCCATGGCCAACGAGCAGCTGAAGGTGGCCCAGGGCTTCAACCAGTTCATCAACGCCATGGGCTTCGCCTCCCAGGAGGTGGATTTCCACCTGGCCGTCACCACCACGGACATGGACGAGGAGAACCCGGACCGCGGCATGCTGGTGGGTGATCCGCCCTACCTGACCCGGGACGACGACTACCTGCCCCTGTTCATGGAGCGGGTCCAGGTGGGCGTGGACGGCTCGGACAAGGAGCGGGGCCTGCAGGCGGCCGATCATGCGCTCACGGACCCGGACGCCCTGGAGCACGCCGACGGCTTCCTGCGCGAGGAGGCCGTGCTGGCGCTGATCTTCGTCTCCGACGAGAACGACTGCTCCGACGAGAACTGGCTCACCGACGACATGGAGGGGGGCCTCTGCTACAACATCAACGACAAGCTGGTCTCCACCGCCGAGTACATCCGCCGCTACCAGGGCGCCAAGGGCATCGGCGGCCGCGTGGTCGCCTCCACCATCGTGGGGCCTGATGTCTCCGAGGGCTGCGACGCCAGCTGGCCCGGCAAGCGCTACATGACCATCGGCACCGAGCTGGATGGCATCAACGGCAACATCTGCGACGCCGAGTTCGGCGAGATCATCGGCGACATCGGTGACCGCATCGGCGCCCCCCAGCGCAGCTTCTACCTCACCCACCGCCCTGTGGAAGACTCCCTGGTGGTCTACATCGACGACGAGCCCATCGAGACCGATCCCGACCAGGGCTGGATCTACGACGACGAGTTCGTCTCGGTGGACTTCGACGGGCAGTACGTGCCGGACTTCGGGTCCACCATCGTGATCGCCTACGACATCGGCGGATCGAAGTGACCCAGGGGTAGACGATCCCGCGATAGCCGCGGGGTGTGCAGAGGAATCCCTGGCGCGTCTTCGCGCCGGCTATTATCAACCGCTCGATAGATAAGTCGTCGAGGATGGTTGTATGGCCGCAGCAACGCCCCATCAGCTCAGAGCCAAGCGCTTCGTGCAGCTCGCTGGCGCCAGGGTCGCCTACCTCGAAGAGGGAGATCCTGCGCTCCCGACGGTGTTGTTCGTGCACGGCATCCCCACCTCCAGCCAGCTGTGGCGGAGGGTGATGTCCGATCTGGCCGACCGGTTCCACTGCCTCGCGCCTGATCTGATGGGGCTGGGTGACACCGAGGTGGATCCCGGCTCCGATCGATTCCACATGGACGCGCAGGCCGCCATGCTCGCGGAGTTCATGGAGGCGCTCGGGCACGAGTCCTACGCACTGGTCTGCCACGACCAGGGTGGGGCGGCGGCCCAGATCCTGGCCACCCGTCACCCGGACCGCATCCGCTGCTTCGTCATCACCAACTGCGTCTGCTACGACAACTGGCCGGTGCCCGAGGTGGCCCGGCTGCAGCGGGTGATGGGGATCCCCGTCGTGTCCGACCTGCTCGCGCGCACCCGGCTGTTCCTGCTGCGCGAGGCGCACAGCCCCCTGTCGGCGTTCAGGCGGGGCGTCTTCGACGGGGCCCGGTTGTCCAATGACATGGTCGCGGAGTACCTGCGGCCGCTGCACGGGGGGCGCGCGTCGCGCAGGGGCTTCATCCGCTTCCTGCTGGCGGGGGACCCTCGCTACAGCCAGGCCGTCGTGCCAGCCCTGCGACAGTTCGCGCGCCCCACCATCGTGCTGTGGGCCGCGGACGACCACTACATCTCCCCCTCCTGGGGCCACCGGCTGGCCCAGGACATCCCCGGCGTGGAGCGCTTCGAGCTCGTGCCCTTCTGCGGCCACTTCTGGCAGGAGGACCGGCCGGAGGCCTTCGTGCGACTGATGACCCCTTTCCTGCAGGCCCATGCCAGCGCATGAGCCGACGAGGCACCCATGGACCGAGGCATCCTCCTGACCACCCCCACCGGCCCGTACTCGACCTTGCCGGGCAACGACTCCCTCACCGACGCGACCGGGCAGCGCTTCACCAAGGGTGACGGCATGTTCGGGTTGCTGTCCCACACCCACTGCTTCGCGAACCACATCCTGGCCCAGAACATCGAGCGGCCGGCCACGCTGCTCGAGTACCCGCGCTGGGAGGACTTCGAGGCCGAGGTGGCCAAGGGCTACGAGATGATCGGCATCTCGGCGTTCCCCGTGCACCTGGACGCGGTGATGAAGATGTGCGCCCACATCCGCGAGGCCTCCCCCGGCACCCGCATCATGCTCGGCTCCTACGCCGCCCAGGCCTTCGACGCGGCCTACGATGAGCAGACCAAGCGGCGCTATGTGGACGACATCGTCAAGGGTGAGGGCGTGTGCTGGATGCGGCAACACCTGGGCGAGGACCTGGACCGGCCCATGAAGCAGCGGCTGATGCCCAAGGCCGGTGGCTCGGTCCCCTTCCTGACCCAGTTCCCCAGCGGCACCGTGGGGTTTCTGGTCTCCGGCCTCGGCTGCATCGGCGGCTGCGACTTCTGCTCCACCACCGCCCTGTTCAACCGGAAGCGCATCGAGCTGCTCAGCCCCGAGCAGCTCGTGGAGAACATGGCGGAGTACTACCGCGAGTTCCCGGAGATCAAGCAGGTCTTCGTGGTGGAAGAGGACCACTTCCGCCACCCGGCCTACCTGGATCGGCTGCGCAGCTACTGGATGGGGAAGCCCGAGCTGATGGAGCGGGTGGACTGGTTCGGCTTCGGCTCGGTCGACCACATCTCCCAGTTCGCGGAGAAGCACGGCTGGGAGGCCATCGCGGAGCTGGGCATCGGCTGCATCTTCATCGGCGTGGAGTCCAAGTTCGCCGGCGAGCACGGCTACGACAAGCGCGACGGCGCCGACGCCCGCGAGGTCTTCTCCCGCCTGCACAACATGGGCATCCGCACCATCGGCGCCTGGATCTGCGGCTGGGACTGGCACGACCACAGCAACATCCACGAGGACCTCAACTACTTCGTCTCCCTCTGCCCGACCTACCAGCAGCTCACCCGGCTCTCGCCCTTCCCAGGCACCGCGCTGTGGGAGCAGCTGCGGGCCGAGGGGCGGGTGATGGAGGTGCCGTGGGAGGACGTGCACTTCTGGAGCGGCTCCCAGAAGAACGCCCACCTCGAGCCCCACGAGACCCTCAACCTGACCGAGGAGGGCTACGCGCTGCTCAACCGCACCTGGGGCCCCTCACTGCTGCGGCGGCTGGATGTGCTGCTCAACGGCCTGGCCTTCTGCCGCGCCTCGGACAACCCGATCTTGAGGGAGCACCGGGCCAAGTACTTCGAGCAGAACGCGGCCACCTTCTGGCTGCTGCTGCGAGCCATGGACCGCTTCGCCCCCAACGGGGTGGTGCGTCGCCGGGTGCGCAAGGCCGACGAGCGCTATCGAGCCCTGGTGGGACCGCCGAGCCCGGTGATGAAGGGCATCTCGGCCGCCCTGGACGGGCTGGCGGTGGAGTACCGCGTCAAGGAGATGTTCGATCCGCAGAACCGGCGTCCCAAAGAGGAGCCCTTCAAGCGCTACACCTACTCCCCCGAGAGTCGGGCCAACGGCGGCGTGCCCTACCGCACCGAGTGGCCCGGCGGCATGACCGTCGGGAGGCGCGCCCGGCGCGTGCGCGAGGACGTCTCCTACCGCGCCATCGCGCGGGCGCTCCAGGGGCTGCGGCTGGCCCGCTGGATGCACGGCCAGGACGAGATCGATCGCTACCTCATCGAGATGGTGCAGACCCGCTCGTTCAGCTTCGGCTTCTAGCGGAACGCCGCCAGCGGGAGGCGCTTGGACAGGCGTCCCACGGCGAACTCCAGCTGTTCGCCGTCGCGCCGGATCGCGCGGACCTTCAGCCACAGCGCGAAGCGGGCCTCGACCCCCGTCAGCTCGGGGATGTGGCCTGTCTGCACCACCGCCCGGACGCGCTCGGCATAGCGCACCGGGATGCCGTCGAAGCGGTCGCGGACCGGCTGCGCCAGGGTCGCGGTGAGCACCCTGGTGGTCTCGTCCCAGGTGGCCGCGATGACGTTGTCGGGCAGGAGCCTGGCGGGCAGGTCGTGGTCGGTCAGGACCCTGCGGGCCTGGGTGAGGGGCGTCGTGCTCATGGGCAGCTCTGGGTCGGCTCCGGGGGTCGCGTCGTCGTCCGCGCCTACTTCGCGTCCGGCGACACCAACGTGTACAGGTCCTCGATGAACTCGCCGCGACCCAGCAGGCGCTCGGAGTTCCAGTCCAGGTGCCACACCGTGGTGCCGTCGGCGGTGACCTCCTTGATCTCGCCGGCGCTGCCCAGCAGGTGCAGGGTGTTGCCGTTGTCCAGGCGCCAGGCGTCACCGTTGGTGGAGGCGAACACGCCGGCGTCGTAGGACCAGACCTGGTTCAGGGACTCGGCGTCGTGGTCCACTTCGTACTCGCGGACCAGGGTGGTGTAGCTCCCGGAGTAGGAGTGGGTGGAGACCAGCAGGTGGCCCTCGTCGGTGTAGCTGATGCCGTGCTGCCACGAGAACTGGGAGTTGGACGGCTCGAACTTGTAGCCGCCGCGGACCTCGCCAGCCCACCACAGGCTCTCCCCGGTGCTGTTGCTGACCTCGACCACCGAGTTGTTGGTGTAGAAGCTGTACAGGAAGCTGTCGCGCTCCACCGAGTAGTGCAGGCCGTTGGACTCGCAGCGGCCGGAGCCGGGCCAGTCCTCTTCGCAGGTCCACAGCATGGTGCCGCTGTCGTCCTCGGCCGCGCCGGGGGCCTTGTACACCAGGGCTTCCTCGCCGCCGTGGTATTGGCTGCCCCAGGCCAGGGTCTGGTCGGGGAGCTGGACGAAGGCGTGGTGCAGGCCCGGGGTCCAGACCTCCTCGATCTCCTGGTCCAGGTAGGTCTTGTGGACCGTGGAGCCGGCGCCGCCGTCCCAGTTTGACCAGTAGGTGGCCTCGTCCCACAGGAAGTGGTCGCCGGTCACGGAGACCTGGGCGAACAGGGTCCAGTGGCGCTGGGGGGCGGACTGGGCCCAGACCGGGCGGCCCTCGCGGTCGACGATGAAGGTCCAGTAGGTGCCGGACATCCAGCCGCCGCTGTCCTGGTTGATGCTGGTCAGCAGGTAGTTGCCCGTGGGGAGCCAGTTGTCGGGATCGGCCACGTCCAGGGTGGGGCTGGGCCAGCCGCTGGGGATGTCCGCGGTGGTGATGGTCTCACCGTCGAGGGTCTCTCCGCCCTCGACCACCAGGCGCCACTCGGCGTCCTGCTCGTAGGGGATGCCGGCGATGAGCTTGGTGTGGGTGCCGGGCTCGAGCTCCCAGCTCGCGGTGGAGTGCCACGTCTCGTCCTCGAACATCCACTCCACG
Source organism: uncultured Enterobacterales bacterium (assembly GCA_964481655.1). Classification (GTDB taxonomy): domain Bacteria; phylum Myxococcota_A; class UBA796; order UBA796; family JAFGLY01; genus CALDOK01. The sequence continues at coordinate 28,639 of CAYZVO010000091.1, forward strand.
TGCACCGTGGCGTCGACCCGCTGGGTCCAGCTGACCCAGACCAGGGCCTCGATGTCCTCGTGGAGCTCCCACTGCAGCCAGTAGAAGTCTTCGTCAGGAGGCGCGGTGTCGGTGTCGGCGTCCGTGTCGGTGTCCGTGTCGGTGTCCGTGTCGGTGTCGGTGTCGGTGTCGGTCTCGTCGGTGTCCACCGGGGGCTTCTCGGTGTCGTCGGGCGAGACGCCGGGAGCCGGACAGCCAGCGAGGATGAGGGCGATCAAGACGGTGCTGCGAGACATGGTCTTCCCCGGGGTTGGCCAGGCAGCGTACAGCCTCCGAGCCCGGTCGTCTCGCCTGGATCTCACAGAGATGCGATCCTGACGGATTTTCGACTCTTTCGTTTTCGCCAGCGGTCGGCGAGGTCCCGGGATGGGGTCTAGGCCGTGCCCAACAGGTCCATGGCCAGCAGGGCCAGGCACTCGGCGAAGTCCACCAGCTGCTCCAGGGGCACGTACTCGTCCACCACGTGGAAGGCCTCGTCGTCGCCTGGGCCCCAGCCCACCGCGGGGATGCCGCCCAGGTTGAAGGCCTTGGCGAAGGTGCCGCCGCCCATGCCGAAGGGCTGGGGCACGAAGCCCAGCACGGGCTCGGCGTTGCGCTGCACCGCGTGCACCAGCGGGTTGTCGGCGTCGATGGCGTGGGGGGGCGCGTCGTGGCCCACGCGGACGGCGAAGTCGTCGGCGACCTGCGCAGCGAGGCCGCGGATGTGCTCGGCCACGCCTTCGGCGCTCATGCCCGGCACGTAGCGGACGTCCAGCGTGAAGCCGCACTCGCCGGGCACGATGTTGGAGGCGGCGCCGCCGTGGATGAGGCCGAGGTTGATGGTCGGCTTGCCCAGGATGGGGTGGAGCTCGTGGGGGAGGGTGGTCTCCTCGATGAGCGTGATGAGCCGGGCGGCCTTGTAGACGGCGTTGACGCCGCGATCCGGGGTGGAGCCGTGGGCCTGCTTGCCGTAGGCGGTGACGTGGATCTCGGTGCGGCCCTTCTCGGCGATGTCGATGCCCTTCATGTTCTCGCCGATGTCGGGGATGATGGCGAAGTCGGGCTTCCAGGTGGTGTGCTCGAGCAGGTAATGGATGCCGGGGTCCGGCTCGCCCTGCTCGTGGTACTCCTCGCTCGAGATGGCCGCGAGCTGCAGCCGACCGTCGAGCTTCACGCCGCACTCCACCAGCAGCTTCATGGCCGCCATGCAGGAGGCGATGGGGCCCTTGTTGTCCAGCACGCCGCGTCCGAGCAGCATGCCGTCCTTCTCGGTGACCGCGTAGGGGTCGGTGGCCCAGCCGTCGCCCGGGGGCACGATGTCGCTGTGCACGCCCACGGCCATGGCCTGCCCGCCCTCGCCCAGGGTGGCGATGATGTTGGCGCGGCGGGGGTGCAGCGCGTGGATCTCGTAGGGGATGGCCAGGTCCTCGAGGTGGGGCTTCAGGACGTCGACGACGCGAGTCTCCTCGCCCGGGACCTCCTGGCCGGGGCACTCGTCCAGCCGGGCCTTGCCGGCGTTGACGGTGCGCTGGGCGACCAGCTCGGTCAGCACGTCGATGATGTACTGGCGGAATTCTGCGCGGTTGGCGGCGAAGTGGGCGCGGACGGCGTCGCTCATCGTTGGCTCCTGGTGGGGGAGGGGGTCGACTGCTTAGCCGGGTGGGGGCGCGGGGGCCTACAGCCGACAGCCGACAGCCGACAGCTCCGTCGCGGCGGGTGGGGCGGGGGTGGTGTAGGCTGCGATCAGGAGGGCTCGATGAGGTGGAGGCTCTGGGTGTTGGCGGGACTTCGAGGCGCCGTCGCCGCCTTGCTCGCCGTCGTGTCGTTGCTCACCGAGCTGTGCCGGGCTCATCCGCGGCTGGTGGCGGTGAAGCTGGGGCTGGGTGGGGTGTTGGTGTCGTTGGCGGGGTGCGGGGAGGCGGAGGACACGGGCCGGAAGCGCCCGTCGGACACTTGCTATGTGCCCGCCGAGACCTGCTACGACATCACGTGGTGGCCTGAACCCGCCGAGATCGACACCATCACCTACGTTCACCACGATGACAGCTGGCGGTACATCGTCGAGCTGCTGGGATGGGGAACCGTGGCGAACCTCGAGATCCATGCCGACGATGGTGTCGTCGTCTGGGAAGAGCTCCATGGGATGGTCAACACCGAGTGGGCTGACGATGGATCGTGGGATCGCTGGGAGCTGGACCTCGCGGTCGTGTCCGATCCCGCGAAGCAGGAGGGTGGCGTGACCACGCTCTATGCGGCGAACGACAAGACGGAGGCCACCATGACCTGGAGGGTGGTGGTCTACACCGACGCCGAGATCGCCGACTGCGCGGTCTGGGGTCTCGACCCGACCGTCTTCGACGACCTGGACTGCCGGACCATCGAGGCGGACTGAGGACGCGAGGTCACCGGGCTGTGGGCTATGAGCTGTCGGCTGTAGGCCCACACGCCACGACCTCCGACCGTCGCCGACCCAGCTCCTCCAGCACCAACTCCGCCGTCCTCGACCCTGAGTGCACCGCGCTCTCCATGCACGGAAAGTCGAGCTCGGACCGGATCCAGTCCCCCGCCAGCCACAGCTTGTCGATGGGGGTGTGGGCGGTGGGCTTGTGTTTCAATGCCCCCGGCTCCCCGTTCCAGTAGCGCTGGTGGGGCAGGTGGTTGCGGACCTCGCGCCAGGCCAGGATGCCGTCCATGTCCAGGTGTTCGTAGCCCGGGATGCGCTGGATGCATGCCATGGCGCGCTCGAGCAGGGGCTGGCCGTGCAGGGGCTCGTAGCCGGTCTCCTGGCCCACGAAGTGCAGGCAGGCCCCGAAGCGGGGATCGTCCCGGTACTCGGGGTAGATGGGCTTGTTGTCCACGCAGAACTCGAGGGGTGGGGCCATGCCCAGCACCACCGTGCGGTGCTTCGGCCGGGCCAGCTCCCGGTGCCAGACGTGCAGGCCCAGGGGGGCGACGGGCAACAGGCGGCGGGCCCCCTGCAGGAAGGGGTGGTTCCCCAGGCCGGGGCTGTGGTCCAGCAGCTCGGCCAGGGCGCCGGGGGGGATGGCCAGGATGGTGGCGTCGAAGCCACGCCAGGGGCGTGCGTGCTCGTGGGGGCAGGGCTCCATGTCGTGCTCGGGGCACAGGGAGCGGCCGACGACCAACCCGTCGACGCCGTGGCCGTCGCCCTCGAGCCCCACCAGCCGGTGCAGCCGGTGGATGCGGCCGCCCTGGCGCTGCACGTGGGCGGCGATGGGCTCCCACCACACCCGGCTCATGCCTCCAGCTGGGAAGCGGGCCTCGCTCGAGACGTAGTCCCGGGCGGCACGCTGGATGGTCTTGAGCATGGTGTAGGCCGAGATCTCCCCCGGCCAGTTCAGCTGGGCGTCCCGGGTGGCCCGGAAGGCGTTGGTGGCGAAGACGGAGTCGGGCAAGCCCATCTGGGCACACAGGGCCGTGAGGCAGAGATCGTCCCAGCTCTCGGGCACCCCGGCGATCACCCGAGGCGCGAGCCGGGCGACCACCGCGCAGAAGCCCAGCTTCTCCCGCAGGGTCCAGCCGGTGTAGCGGAAACCCTCCACGACGGTGCGCAGGGTGGAGGGCCCCAGGTGCAGGTCGTGGGCCCGCTGGTCCCGGTCCTCCCAGATTGTGAACCAGCCGTCGTTCGAGACCGAGGTCTCCGGGTGGCTCACCCCGGCCCGGGCCAGCAGGGCGGGGAGCTCCTCGTAGAAGCCCATGGTGATGTGCTGGCCGTTCTCCACCACCAGCCCGTCGCCCTCGACCCACGAGGCGGCCTTGCCCCCCAGGTAGGCCCGCTCGCAGAGCAGCTCCACCTGGACGCGGCCGGCGCCCTCCCGCAGCAGGGTCTCCGCCGCGGCCAGGCCAGCGGGGCCGCCTCCGACGATCAGGACACGGGGCATGACGCGCTCCTTCGGCGCCCGTGGTGTGGCCGCCGAGGTCAAGGAGCCGAGGCCGCGCCACATGTCACGGCCGGAGCGCGCCGTATGGCGCGGGTCACGCCCAACCCCCCGCGTTTGGCGCGCCGTGCGCGCCGTATGGCGCGGGTCATGGCCAACCCCCCGCGTTTGGCGCGCCATGCGCGCCGTATGGCGCGGGTCACGGCCAACCCCCGCGTTTGGCGCGCCATGCGCGCCGTATGGCGCGGGTCATGGCCACCCCCCCGCGTTTGGCGCGCTATGCGCGCCGTATGGTGCGGGTCATGGCCACCCCCCCGCGTTTGGCGCGCTATGCGCGCCGTATGGCGCGGG
>CAYZVO010000092.1:0-19701 GCA_964481655.1 uncultured Enterobacterales bacterium
CAGAGTGTCAACTAGGTACCCGGTCTGAAGTGTAAACGACGTGCCCGGCTTGACAGCCCCACCTCATGCGACCTTCCTCAACCTCCCACGACCCAGCTTCATCGACTCGCGACTGGCCTCTCGCCCCCCACCTCCCACGACCAGCGACCCACCACCAACGACAGCCTCACCCCCGCTCTTCACGCGCGTACGCCTTCCCCAGCGCCGCCGGCGCCCCCAGCCTGTGCCTCCATGGCCCCCGGGCTGCCACCGCCAGCACCACCAGCGTGAACACATAGGGCAGCATCTTCAGCAGGTAGACGTTGGCGTCGAGCCCGAAGGCCTGGATGCGGAACTGCACCGCCACCAGGCCCCCGAAGAGCCAGGCGCCCACCGCCAACCGCCACGGCGCCCAGCCGGCGAAGATCACCATCGCCACCGCGATCCAGCCACGGCCGGCGGTCATGCCGTCCATCCAGGAGGGGGTGTCCGCCAGGGACAGGTAGGCGCCGCCCAGGCCCGCCAGCATCCCCCCGAAGACCACCGCCAGCACCCGCACCAGCCCGACGCGGATCCCGGCGGCGTCGGCCAGCTTGGGGTTCTCACCGCAGATCTGCAGCCCGAGCCCGGGCCGGGTGCGGCCGATGAACAGGCCGACGGCGATCACCAGCGCGAAGCTGACGTAGACCAGCGGGTCGTGGGCGAAGAACACCCGCCCCACCAGGGGCAGCTCGGAGAGCAGGGGCACGGGCGCATCCGAGAACGAGGGGGCCACCTGCCCGACGTAGCCGCGGCCGAAGCTCGAGGCGATCCCCGCCCCCAGGATCACGATGGCCAGACCCGAGACCACCTGGTCCACCCGCAGCAGCACCACGGGCAGGGCGTGCAGCAGGGCGAAGGCGCCGGTGACCGCCATCGCAGCGGCCACCCCCGCCCAGGGTGAGCCCGTGGCGTGGGAGGCGGCGAAGCCGGTGAGGGCACCCACCAGCATCATGCCCTCGACCCCCAGGTTGAGCACGCCGGCCTTCTCGGCCACCAGCTCCCCCAGCCCCGCCAGCAGGATGGGCGTGCCCGCGGCCACCGCCGTGGCCCCGATCACCTCGGCCATCTCGAGCCCGTTCACGGCTCACCCCCTCGGCGCACCAGCCGGTAGCGGGTGAACCAGCCCCCCGCGAGCACCAGCAGCAGCAGCAGGCCCTGGAAGACCTGGACCACCGCCGCGCTCACCCCGGGGAAGCTGACCTGCACGCCGTCTCCGCCCACCACCAGGGCCGCGAAGAGGAAGGCCACCACGAGGGAGACGAGCAGGTGCCGCCGGGCCAGGAAGGCGATGATGATGGCGGTGTAGCCGTAGCCGGGGGAGATGCCCGCGTGCAGCCGGTACTCGACCCCGCTGACCTCGCAGACCCCGGCCAGGCCCGCCGCACCTCCGGCGAAGGCCATCACCAGCAGCAGCCGCGACAGCACGGGCACGCCGCCGTAGCGAGCCGCGGGCTGTGACGCCCCGGCCACCCGGATCTCGTAGCCGATGGTGGTCCGCCGCTCGATGAACCAGAGCACCAGGGCCAGCAGCACGACCAGCAGCAGCCCCGCGTGCACGCGCTTGTACAGCAGCGGCAGGCGCCAGGCCTCGTCGAACAGCGCGGTGTAGGGGAAGCCGTCCTCGCCCTTCCAGGGGCCATAGACCATCAGCTCCACCCAGGCGATGGCCACGTAGTTGAGCATCAGGGTCGAGATGATCTCGTTCACGCGCCCGTAGACCTTCAACAGCCCCGGCACCACGGCCCACAGGGCTCCGGCGAAGGCGCCGACGAGCAGGATGGCTGGCAAGGCGATGGGCCCGGGCATGGCCGGCCCGTGCAGGGCCAGCCAGGAGCCGGCCAGGGCACCGACGTAGAGCTGACCTTCGGCGCCGATGTTCCACAGGTCGATCTTCAAGGCCAGGGCCACGGCCAGGGCGCAGAACGCCAGGGGCACGGTCCGCAGCAGGGTCTCGCTGATGCCGTAGGCGGAGCCGAAGGGCTCCTTCACCAGCACCGCCAGCGCCTCGAGGGGGGGCGCGCCCGCGATGGCGAAGAGCCCGCAGCCAGCGGCGGACGCGATCAGCACCGCCGCGAGGATCACCCCCAGCTCCGCCCACAGGGACGGCCGGCTGCGGCGCTCGACCCGGAAGGCCCCCGTCATGACGCCTCCTCGGCCGGGGCGTCCTGCCCACCCATCATCAAGCCCACCCGCTCGAGGCTCAGGCTGGCGGTGGGCTCGGGGCCCAGCAGCCGCCCACGGAACAGCACGCCGATGCGATCGGAGAGCCGGAACAGCTCGTTGAGGTCCTCGGAGATGAGCACCACGCCGGCGCCGCCTCGGCAGGCCAGCAGCAGCTGCTCTCGCACGGCCTCCGCCGCGCCGACGTCCAGGCCCCGGCAGGGGTAGGCGGCCACGATCAGGCGCGGGCCGTCGTCACCGGCGCGGCGCACGGCCAGCTCCCGGGCCAGGATGACCTTCTGCACGTTGCCCCCGGACAGCGACGCGGTGGGGGCGCCGGGCCCGGGGCACTGGATGTCGAGGGCGGCGATGCGCTGCTCGGCCCAGGCGCGGGCGTCGCGCCAGCGCAGCAGGCCCATGCGGGAGAAGCGGGAGGCGTAGCTGTCGAGGATGAGGTTCTCGAGCACCGACAGGGAGCCCGCCACCCCGGTGCGGTTGCGGTCCGCGGGCACGTGGGCCACCCCCAGGTCCCGCAGGGCACGGGGGCTGGTGCGGGGGCGGGCCTCGCCCAGGACCCACAGGGAGCCCGCGCTCGGCCGGCGCATACCAGTGATCAGCTCGGCCAGCTCGCCCTGGCCGCTGCCGGACACGCCGGCGATGCCCAGCAGCTCCCCCGCCCGCAGGCCGAGGCTGACGCCGTCGAGGGCAGGCAGGCCGCGGGGGCCGGCGGCGCTGACCGCCTCGAGGCGCAGGATCTCGGGGCCGGGCTCGTCGCTGGCCTGCCGGCGCTGGAGGGAGAGCTCCTGGCCCACCATCATCCGGGCCAGGGCCGCGGCGTCCAGCCCCGCGATGGCTCGGTTCTCCACGCTGCGCCCCCGCCGCAGCACGGTGACGTGGTCTGCGATGGCCAACACCTCGTCGAGCTTGTGGGAGATGAACACCACCGCCCCCCCGTCGGCGGCGAAGCGGCGCAGCACCTCGAACAGCGCCACGGTCTCCTGGCGGGAGAGCACGGCGGTGGGCTCGTCCAGGATGAGGATCGAGGCCCCGTGGTAGAGCACGCGCAGGATCTCGACCTTCTGGCGTTCTCCCACGGGCAGGCTGTGGACCGGCGCGTCCAGCTCGACAGACAGCCCGAAGCGCGCAGCCGCGGCCTCCACCTCGGCCCGCAGCCGCGCACGGCTCGGGAACAGGGGCAGCTCAGGGTGGCCGAGCACGATGTTGTCCAGGGCGCTGTGGCGCTCGGACTGCACGAAGTGCTGGTGCACCATGCCCAGCCCCAGCGCGATGGCGTCCCGGGGGGAGCGCAGCCGCCGCTCTTCGCCTCGTACGCGGATGCTCCCGCCGTCGGGGGTGTACAGCCCCATGAGCACGGACATCAGGGTCGACTTGCCGGCGCCGTTCTCCCCCAGCAGGGCGTGGATCTGTCCCTGGCGCAGGGCGAAGTCCACGCCGTCGTTGGCCACGACGCCGGGGAAGACCTTGCGGATCCCGCTGAGCTCGACGATCACCTTGGACATCGGGCTCTCCTATCCCGTCCTGGATAGGTCCCACCCATGAGCTCCCCTCCCCCTCTCCGCTTTCAGGCCCACAGCTCCCTCTGGGCGCTGCTGACCGCCGGTCCGCTGCTCCTGTTCTCCGCCGTCTTGTTGGCCCTGGGCTGGTGGATCTCGTCGTGGGGCTGGGTGGCGTTCTCGGCCTGCGCGACGCTCTGCTGTCTGGCGCTGGTGGCGCTGCGCATGCCGGTGACCATCGATCCGGCCTCGCGCACGGTGCGGCAGGCCTGGGGCCTGGGCCCCATCCCCATCATCAAGCGGGAGCAGAGCCTCGACGGCTTCGACTTCATCAAGCTGGCGCCCTTCAGCCAGCGCAAAGGCATGATGAGCCGCTCCATCTGGCGCCTGCTGGAGCCCCGCTACCGCATCACCCTGTTCGGAGAGGACGGCGCGGTCCCGCTGGCCACCTTCTACAAGGAGGCCTCGGCCCGCAAGGCCGGCCAGCAGGCCGCCGACACCCTGGGCCTCGACCTCTACGACCAGCTGATCCCGGAAGAGTTCTAGCGTCAGCATGCCGCGTGCTGGCTGCGGGTTCCTCACCGCCCCCGGAGCCTGGAGCCGGGGCCCGGGGAGCGACGGGGGTGGGGCTCGCTTCGGCCTGCCGGGCGGGCCGGGCTTCCGCGGCGCGCCCTGGCTGCAGCCCGCAGGCAGGGCAAACCTCGGTGGCGCCGGAGACACCGCTGCAGCCCTGGCCCTGGCGCGGCCTGCCCTCGCCGGCGACGTCGCGCCCAGAGCAGGACGCGGGGCTGGTGGCAGGTAGCCCGGAGCCCGGAGCCTGGAGCCGGCAACTACTCCGGGATGGTGCCCTGCACGCCCTTGACGAAGCGCTTCATGGCCAGGAGCTCGGCGTCGGTCGGGGGGAAGGCCTCGTAGGCGGGGCTGCCGTCCTGCCACTCGAAGGGCTGGCCGAACACGACGAGCGATCCGTCGATGATGGCCTGGGTCTGCTCGGCCACCAGGGTCTTGGACTCGGCGGGCACGTGATCGCTCAGGGGGGCGAGCTTGACGACGCCGCTCTCGAGACCGTTCCAGTAGTCCGAGGACTGCCAGGTCCCGTCCTTCACCTGCTGGGCCACCTCGCGGTAGATGACGGTCCAGTCCCAGATGGGGGCGGTCAGGAAGGCCTCGGGGGCGAACTGGCGGCCGTCGGAGTCGTAGCCGATGGCGTAGGCGCCCCGCTCCTGGGCGGCCTGCATGGGGGCGGCGGAGTCGGCGCCGGTGGCGATGACGTCGGCGCCGGCGTCGAGCATGGCCACGGCGGCTTCCTTCTCCTTGCCCGGGTCGAACCACGAGTTGGTCCAGACCACCTGGACGGTGGCCTCGGGGTTCACCACCTGCACGCCCAGGGCGAAGGCGTTGATGTGGCGGATGACCTCGGGGATGGGGTGGGGCGCGACGTAGCCGATCTGGCCGGACTCGCTGACCTGCCCGGCGATGAGGCCGGAGAGGTACTTCGGCTGGTACATGCGGCCGAAGTAGGTGCCCACGTTGTCGGCCTGCTTGTAGCCGGAGCAGTGCATGAAGGTGACGTCCGGGTAGCTGCCGGCCACCTCGATCACCGGGTCCATGTAGCCGAAGCTGGTGGCGAAGATCAGGTCGTAGCCCTTCTCCGCGAACTGGGTCAGCACCCGGACCGCGCCCGCGCCCTCGGGCACGCTCTCCATGTAGGTGCTCTCGATCCAGGGGAAGTGCTCGTCCAGATCCTTGCGGGCCTCGTCGTGGGCCCAGGACCAGCCGGCGTCACCCACGGGGCCGACGTAGAGGAAGGCCACCTTGGTGGGGTCTTCGGCCGCCGGGGCCGCCGGGTCGGCGGCGGGCTGCGGATCGGAGCTGCCGCTGCAGCCGATGAGCAGGGCGGTGAGGATCGGGAGAAGGCGGCTCGCCATGGGGACTCCAGGGGTGCAGGGGTGCGTTGAGCTAGCGCGGGTGCGGGCCTCAGGCCAGCAGGTCCCACCAGGCCTTTGGCTTCCTCGGCTCGGCCCAGCGCTCCACGACGGCGGCCATCCTGAGGAGCAGCGCCTCTTCCCATGCGCGCCCCATCAGCTGCAGCCCGACGGGCAGGCCGCGCTCGTCGAAGCCGCAGGGGACCGAGATGCCGGGCAGGCCGAAGAGGTTGGCGGCCTGGGCGTAGCGCATGATGGTCAGGGTCATGGGCAGGTTGGACTCGCCGTGGGGCAGGGCGTCGGCGGCGTAGGCCGGGGCGGTGCAGCCGGCGCTGGGGGTGGCGATGATGTCCACCTCCGCCAGGACGGTCTTCCAGTGCTCCGCCAGCCGGCTGCGGTGCCGCTGGGCGTGCACGAAGTCCTGGGCCGTCAGCGCCCCGGCCAGGGCCATGTTGAGGCGGGTGTCCAGGCCGTACAGGGCGCGCTGATCCTGCAGCTCGGCGATCTGGGCGGCGGCCATCTCGCCGACGATGGAGATCAGGTGCGCCGACCGGATGGGCGCCAGCTCTGGGATGGTGATGTCCACCAGCTCGGCGCCGGCGGCCTCGAGCTGGGCCACGCCAGCCCGGCAGGCCTCGACCACCGCGGGCTCCGCGTCGTCGAACCAGGGCTGGTAGATGCCGACGCGCACGCCGGACAGGTCGCCGTCCTCGAGATCCGGCAGCGTGGGCGCGGGCTGGATCTGGCTGATGGGATCGTGGGGGTCGGCGCCAGCCATCAGGGCGTAGCCCAGGGCGCAGTCCGCGACGGTGGCGCCGAAGGGGCCGGCGTGGGCCACGGACCAACACACCGGCGCCACGCCGTGCTCGCTCACCCGCCCGAAGGTGGCCTTGAGGCCCACCACGCCGCACATGGCGGCCGGGATGCGGATGGAGCCACCGCCGTCGGCGCCCACGGACACGGGGCAGAGGCCGGCGGCCACGGCCGCGGCGGGCCCCGATGACGACCCGCCGGTGACGCAGCTGGGATCGAAGGGGTTGCGGCAGGCGCCGTAGTGGGGGTTGAGGCCGGTGACGCCCATGCCGATCTCGTGCATGTTGGTCTTGCCCAGCAGCACGGCCCCGGCGGCACGCAGCCCCGCGACACAGCTGGCGTCGGCCTCGGCGGTCTCCTTGCCGTGGATGACGGTGCCCAGGGTGGTCGGGTAGCCGGCCTGGTCCATCTCGTCCTTCACCGCCACGGGCACGCCGTCCAGGGGCCCGAGGGGCTCGCCGCGGGCGTAGCGCTCGGTGGCCTCGGCGGCCTGGGCCAGCACGTCCTCGGACCGCTGGCTGATGAAGATGCGCAGGGGCTCGGCGCCTCGCTCGCTCTCGGCGACCGCCGCGAGCACGCGCTCGGCCACGGCGGTGGGGGTGGTGCTGCCGTCGCGGAAGGCGCGGGTGAGATCCGCGGCGCTGCGGAAGACGGCGCCCTCGGCGCTGGGGGCGCGGGCAGCCTGGGCCTCGAGGTAGGCCGCGGGGCTCAGCTGCTCGCTGTCGGCCAGGGGCCGGCGGGGCTCGGTCAGCAGCGGCGGCATGAACAGGGCGCTGTGGGCCCCGGCGGACAGCGCCCGCAGCTCCGAGACCCCCGCGCTCTGCAGCAGGGTCCGGGTGAGCAGGGAGCGGGGGGACGACCACTCGAGCAGGGAGACGAGCAGGCGCAGCGAGAGGCCGGCGGTGCGGGGGGCTGACACGGGGACGAGGTCGTAGCTCATGCATCACTCCTGAAGCGTGCGGGAGCATAGCCCGGCGCACCCGCGGGGGGCTCGGCGCCCGGATCGTCGAAGCGAGTCGGCCCCGGGTGTGGAAAGATAGCCGATCTTAGACGCACTTCGACACCCCCTGCGGCGCGAAGGCGGGCGGCGGCGCACACTCACCAACACCTGTTCTCCCCGTTCTTCCTGATGTTTGCTCGCGCCTGCCGATCCTTCCAGCGCGTCGACAGGCCGTCGACGGATCGTCGGCACGGGGATTGCGATGGCTCTGGGTGGCCCTGACGGCCGACACCAACACCATCCGGGAGGAATCCATGTCCGCACGCATCACCAGCCTGGCCCTCATCGCCCTCGGGATCGGCTGCGACTCCGGCGCCGAGATCACCGATCACAGCGCAGAGCTGCAGGCCCTGCAGCTGCAGCTGACCGCACTGAACGACCGCATCGACGAGCTGGAGCAGGTCCACCAGGCCGACCTCGACGAGCTCCAGGGCGAGCTGCTCGCCCTGTCCGGTGGCGTCGATCTGACCGACCTGCAGGACGCGGTCAGCACCAACGCCGACGACATCGCCAGCCTCGGCAGCCGGGTGGCCCTCGCCGAGGCCGACATCGGCGCGCTGGGCAGCGGACTGGACCAGATCGAGGACCACAGCGGCCTCATCGCGGACAACAGCGCCGCCATCACCGCCCTGGACGATCGAGTGGGCGCGGTCGAGGCCAGCGCCGCCGCCATCGGGGACTCCATCGCGGGGGTGACGGACACCACCGACCAGCTCTTCGACGACCTGGCGGACGTGGCGAGCAGCGTCGCCAGCCTGGACAGCACCATCGACGCCATGGACCAGGCCCTCGAGGACCTCGAAGAGCTCAGCGAGCCCCTGGACTACATGAGCGTCAGCGGCTCGGGCAGCGTGGTGTTCACGGGCACCAACGTCCAGATCGTCAGCGGCTCCGGCAGCACCGAGGATGAGAGCACGGGCCTGGGCAACCTGATCATCGGCTACAACGCGGCGCCCAGCTCCCCGGTGATGGGCTACCGCGGCGGCGCCCACAACCTGATCATCGGAGATCTGCACGGCTGGACCTCCTACGGCGGCATCGTGGCCGGCTACAGCAACGACAGCAGCGCACCCTACGCCTCCGTGCTCGGTGGCACCGACAACAGCGCCGGCGGTGAGTGGTCCACGGTGCTGGGCGGCAACGCAAACGCCACCAGCGCCGACACCACCGCGGTGGTGGGCGGCGACGGCAACGAGGCCACATACCTGAACGCCGTGGTCGTCGGCGGCTACGACAACGTGGCCGAGATGTCCGGGGCGGTGGTCGTGGGCGGCCGGTCCAACCTGGCCAGCGGCACCTACGCCGCCGTCCTGGGGGGCAAGAGCAACGACGCCTCGTCCACCTACAGCAGCGTCAGCGGCGGCTACTTCAACGAGGCCTCCGGCCTGTACTCGGCCGTCGCGGGCGGCGCGAACGGAGAAGCCGGCTACCAGTACAGCACCGTCTACGGCGGCAGCTCCATGTCCACGAGCTCGGCCTACGACATCGCCCCTTAGCCACTGAGCGCCGGGGAAGATAGGGGGGTCCAAGGAGACCCCCCTATGCACGCACTCTCCCACCAGATCGAGCAGGGCATGTTCCTGCGCACCCTCGGCGACCGCTCCCTCGACGGCACCATCCTCTGGCTGCACGGCCTGGGGGAGTCGGGCCTCTGCTTCGAACGCATCGTCCAACACGCCAGCCTCTCGGGCTGGCGTCACCTGATCCCGGATCTGCCGGGCTACGGCCGCTCGGCCTGGCCCTCGAAGCCGGCCTCCCTGCCCGATCAGGCGAGCCACATCGCCGGCTGGCTCAACGCCCGCGGGGAGCCCCCCGTGGTGGTCGTGGGGCACAGCATGGGCGGCGTCCTCGGCCTGCTCATGGCCGACCGCCACCCCAGCTGCGTGCGGGCCCTGATGGATGTCGACGGCAACGTCACCATCGACGACTGCCGCTACTCGGGCGCCGCCGCCCGCTGGGATCTCGAGAACTTCCTGGCCTCGGGCTTCGACCACATGCGCGAGGAGATCTACCGGGACGGCCTCGATGACGCGGCCCACCGCGGCTACTACGCCAGCCTCCGCCTGGCCGATCCCCGGGTGTTCCACCAGCACGCCCGCGACCTCGTCGCCCTGTCGGCAGCCGGCGACCTCGCCCGCCGCCTGGCCGCAACGCCCATGCCCAGCCGCTACATGGCGGGAGAGCCCCACGGCGCCAGCCCCCGGTCGGTCGAAGCCCTCAAGGCCGCCGGCGTCCCACGGTCTACGGTCACCCCCAGCGGCCACTGGCCGTTCATCGATCAGCCCGACGCCTTCGCGCACCTGCTCGGGCAGTTCCTGAAGGGCGTCTAGCAGCCTCCGGGCCACGGCCCGAACGTCCTCGCCAGAGACCTGCGTGGCGCCCCCGCCAGCGCGGGCGACCTGCGTCCGCGCCAACCGACCCCAGCGTGCGCTGGAGCAGCTTCGTGAGCGATAGAGCTTGATAGAGACATCACGTTCCGACTCTATGGCCGAATCCCTCTTCCACCGAGTCCGAGGTCCCGACCATGACCCAGTCCCCCACGACTGAGCACGCCGAGCTCGACATCCGCAACGACCCCGTCCTGCGCTGGCTGCGCGCGGGCGTCATCGGGCGCGACGCCACCATCCCCACCTCGGTGGGCATCCGCCGCAAGCGCTACTTCGACCAGACGGCCAGCGGCCTGCCCTTCGGCCCCATCGAGCAGCTGCTGCGTGACCGCGTGCTGCCGATGATGACCAACACCCACACCGAAGCCAACAGCTGCTCGAGGCTGATGACCAACTGGTACGAGGAAGCCCACCGCACGGCCAAGCGGGTGCTCAACGCCCAGGACGACGACGTGGTCATCTTCACCGGCTCGGGAGCCACCGGCGCCATCAACAAGCTCATCGGCCTGCTGGGCATCCGCATCCCGGACAACTTCGCCAACCGCCAGGGCTGCCAGGAGCACCTGGACCGCTGCGAGCGCCCCTTGGTCATCCGCAGCCGCATGGAGCACCACTCCAACGACATCACCTGGCGGGAGACCATCGCCGACACCGAGCACGTCGGGTACGACAGCCTCGGGCGCCCGGACTGGCGCGATCTGGACCGCGTGCTGTCCTCCCCCCGCTACCGGGATCGGGCGCTGAAGATCGGCACCTTCTCCGCCGCGAGCAATGTCACGGGCATCACCTCGGACGTGGACAACCTGGCGCGGGTCATGCACGACCACGGCGGCTACGCCTTCTTCGACTACGCCGCCGCCGCCCCCTACGTGGAGGTCGATCTGCACCCCGGCGGCGATCCCGCGCGGCGCAAGGACGCGGTCTTCATCTCGATGCACAAGTTCGTCGGCGGTCCCCAGTGCCCCGGCCTGCTGGCGGTCAACAGCGCCCTGTTCCGCCGCAGCGCACCGGTGGAGCCCGGCGGCGGCACCGTGCTCTACACCTCCCCCTGGGAGTACCGCTACCTCGACGATCTCCGCCACCGCGAGGAAGGCGGCACCCCGCCCATCATCCAGGTCATCCGCGCGGGGCTGGTGCTCGACCTCAAGGAGAAGGTGGGCGTCGACAAGATCCAGGCCGTGGAGCACCACTACCTGAAGCGCGCCATCAAGGCCTGGCGCAAGGATCCCAAGATCCGCATCCTGGGGGACCTCAACGCCCCCCGCATCGGCATCCTGTCCCTGATCCTCGACAACGGCGAGCTGCACCACAACCTGGCGGTGCGGCTGCTCAACGACCTGTACGGCATCCAGACCCGCGGGGGCTGCATGTGCGCCGGCACCTACGGCCACGACCTGCTGGGCATCGACCAGTCCACCAGCCAGCGGATCCGCGACAAGCTGGACGCCGGTGACCTGGCCTCGAAGCCAGGCTGGGTGCGGGTCGGCTTCAACCCCGCCACCAGCGAGGGCGAGTTCCGGGTGCTGCTCGAGGCCGTCCCCCACGTGGCCCGGCACTGGCGTCGCTACGCCGAAGACTACATCATGGACCTGGACACCGCCGGTTGGCGGCACAAGGACGGCGAGCCCGAGGTGCCTCGCCTCAGCCAGAGCCTGGAGCCCACCCTCACCTGATGACCCCAGCTGCCCATCCCCGCGGGGGCGGCTTCGCCCCCCAGCACTGGATGGGGCTGGCCGGCCTGCTCGTCACCGCCCTCTGGCTGCGGGGTTGGGGCATCCCCGCCTGGACGCGCCACGGCTGGGAGGGTCACGAGGAAGAGTACCTGGGGGTCTTCACCGGGGCC
Source organism: uncultured Enterobacterales bacterium (assembly GCA_964481655.1). Classification (GTDB taxonomy): domain Bacteria; phylum Myxococcota_A; class UBA796; order UBA796; family JAFGLY01; genus CALDOK01. Next base: position 11,664 of record CAYZVO010000092.1, read on the forward strand.
CACGCGGCCCCCCTGAGCACCCGGGTGGTCCCCCTGCTCAGCGGCCTGTACAGCGCCCTGGGGACGATCTTCGAGCACCCCCACACCCTGATCGTCGTCGCCCTGCTCACCGGCGTCGGGGCCATCGCCGCTGTGGTGGTGCTGGTCGGGCGCCAGGTCGGCCCCGCCCCCGGGCTGCTGGCGGGGCTGCTGGTGGCCCTGTACGGCAACCACGCGTTCTGGTCGTCCTCGGCCTACAACGTGATGCTGCCCCACGCGCTGCTCCTGGCGGCCCTGGCCCTGAGCACGGCACCCGGCTGGGCCGCGGCCCTGGGCTCGGGTGTCCTGCTCGGCCTGGCGGCCGGAGCTCGCTTCGAGCTGGTGGTGTACCTGCTCCCGGCGATGGCTCTGCTCGGCCGCTGGAGCTGGGGCCAGCGCGCGGCCTGGCTGCTGACGGCCGTCGGGCTGATCGCGGGGGCGGCGCTGCTGGTGGCCGAGCCCGGCTCCCACCCCGCCGGGCTGCTCGCCGAGGCTCCCCGCGCCTTCGCCATGAACGTCGGCCTCACCGTGTTCCTGGCTCCCTTCACGGGCCTCGTGCCCCTGCTGCTCGCGGGGGCGTTGTCGGCCTGGGCCCTGTGGCGTCACCGCCAACCCACGCTCTTCTGGCTGGGCGCGCTCGCGCTGGGCCAGCTCTCCTCCGCCGCCTTCGCCGACAGCGGCTTTCGCCAAGCGCTGCTGCCGGGGGTCGCGCTGTGTGCGATCTGCGCGCTGGGGCTCCACGCGCTGTGGATCTCCTCGACGCGGGGAGCCGCGCGCTGGGTCGCCCGCGTCGTCACCGTCGGCGCAGGCGCGGCGGTCCTGGCGCTGCTGGTGGAGGACACCGTGGACGTGGCACAGCGCTACTACGCGCCCGCCGGACCTCTCATCGAGGAGCTGCGGGCGGTGAGCGACGCGCCGGTGGAGCCCCCGACCGGCTGCGCCGAGCTCATCACCACCCCCGCCCGCACCGAAGGCCAGGCCAGCCCCTTCGACCCCCTCGACCCCGGCGCCTGCTTCCTGTGGCAGGAGGACTTCCAGCACCGGCGCTGGACCAGCCTCGGTGTGCACGACCGGGCGGCCAGGATGCACGCGGTCTTCGACCTGGAGCCCTTGGGGATGGTGGTGGACCCCGCCGACGCCGGCGCCCCACCCCGTCTGCTGTGGCGCGTGCACCCGACGCGCTAGAGTGCCCCATGGCCCGCACCAGCGACACGCCGACGCCCCCCCTGCTCCCCGAGCGCTACGAGCTCGGGGCGCTGCTGGGCCAGGGAGGCATGGGCCGGGTCTGGGCCGCGCAGGACAAGGTGCTCGACGTCCCGGTCGCGGTGAAGGTGCTCAAGCCATCCATCGCCCAGCGCAAGGGCTTCCTGCTGCGCTTCCGCCGCGAGGTGGCCCTGCAGGCCCGGCTCCACCACCCCAACCTCGTGCCGCTGCACGACGCCGGGCAGACCCCGGACGAGCGCCCCTTCGTGGCCATGGCCCTGGCGGATCTGGGCTCCCTGGCGCGCTACCTGCCCAGCGGCCTGCCCTGGGCCCAGGCCCACGCGCTCATCGACGAGCTGCTCGCGGCCCTGGGTGCCCTGCACGCCCGCGGGGTGATCCACCTGGACCTCAAGCCCGAGAACGTGCTGCTGCACATGGGCCTGGATCAGCGACCCCACGTCTGGCTGGCCGACCTGGGCATCGCGCGGCTGATGGCCGAGCCGGGCATCGGGCAGCGCGCGGCCATGGGCACCCCCGCCTTCATGCCGCCGGAGCAGCGCGCCGGCCGGGTGGCCGAGCTGGACCGGCGCAGCGACCTGTTCGCCGTCGGCAAGATCCTGGCTCAGCTGGTGGGCGACTACGACGTGCCCAGCGGGCTCGCGCCCCTGCTGCTCGGCCTGGCCCACCCAGAGCGCCTCTGCCGGCCGGGCCTGGCCGCCGATGTGCGCCGGGCGCTGGACGAGCTGGATGAACCCGACGGACCGCTGCCGCCCCTGCCCCACGCCCTGATCCCGCGGGCCAACACCACCTGGGTCACCGATCTGGGCGACCCCATCTCCATCCTGCCCCCCGAGCCCCTGCCGGCCGAGCTGAGCTGGCAGCCCTGGCCCGAGCGCACCCCCGCCCCGCCCCCGGTGGAGCCCCCGGACGAGACCAGCGGCGAGGCCTCGTTGCGGGCGTCCATCGAGCTGTACGCCCACCGCGAGATCCCCATCGTGGGCCGCGCCGACGAACGCCGCGCCCTGTGGACCCTCGCCCGCCAGACCCGAGCCAGCGGCATGCCCGGCGTGGCCCTCATCGTGGGCGAAGCCGGCGCGGGCAAGACCCGGCTGGTGGAGTCCGTGGTGCGGGCCCTCGAAGAGGGGGGCTGGGCCGAGTCCCTGCCCGTGAGGTACCAACGAGGTGCCCCGGCCGCCAGCGGCATGCAGGGGGCCTCGCTGCAGCTCATCGGCCCCTGGAGCGAGGCCGAGGCGGAGACCAAGGAGCGCCTCGAGCGCTGGTTCGAGCGCATGTTGCCCGGCATCCCCGCCGCGACCGTGGCCGCCATGGGAGCCCGGGCGGCCCACAAGCCCATCCAGGAGCGGGACGCCTCGGACGCCTCTTGGCATGCGCAGCTGGTCCAGTGGGTGCTCTCCACCCGCTGCCAGCGTGGCCTGACGGTGATGGTGGTCGAGGACGCCCACCTCAGCGAGGAGCCCGCCGAGGGCCTGGACATCCCCCTACGAATGTTGAACCGGGCCGCCCTGGGTCAGCCCGCGCCGATCCTGGTCATCTGCACCCTGCGTTCGGAGGCCCTGGCCGCCAACCTCGAGCTGCGGCGACGGGTCGAGCTGCTCGCCAGCCGGGGGGCGCTGCAGGTGGACCTGCCCCGCCTGGACCGCCAGGCCATGGAGCAGCTGCTGGCCAGCTCCCTCGATCTGGCCCCGGAGCTGCGCGAGCTGGTCGCGTCACGCTGCGAGGGCAACCCGCTGCTCGCCCGGCTGCTCATCACCAGCTGGGCCTCCCAGGGCATGCTCGAGGAGGTCGGCGATCTGATGTACACCCTCGCGCCGGGGGTCGACTCGGCCGCCGCCGTACCCGAGGACGCCCACAGCCTCTTCCTCGACCGGGCCTTCCAGGCCGCCACGAACGCCGAGGACAGCGAGGTGTTCATGCGGCACCTCACCCTGCTGGCCCTGGCCGGCCGCGACCTGCCCGCCGGCCTGTTCACCATCCTGGCCGGGCCCATCGAGCACGAGCTGCGCGCGTCGGGGCTGGTGCGGGTCGCCGAGGGCCGCTGCCGCTTCGACCACCAGCTGCTGCACGAGGTCCTGCGGGACGCGGCCGCCCTGCGCGACGACCTGCGCGAGCTGCACGGCATGGTCGCCGACGCCTGGGACCGCTTCGGCGGCGAGTTCGGCGAGGACGTCTCGGTGGCGCGGGCCGAGGCGCTGTTGGCCGCCGGCGACGCCCGCGCGGCCTTCGACCCCCTGGCCAAGGCGGCCGTGGCCGCAGGAGACCAGGGGCGCAGCGGCGCCGCGGTCCAGCTCGGGGAGGCCGCCATCAAGGCCCTCGAGCAGGCGGGACTGCCCGACGACCACCCCGGCGCTGCAGCCGCCATCGCCGCCACGGCCGCGGGCCTGGCCGAGGTCCCGGACCTGCCGCGGGCGGAGACCCTGGCGCGGCGGGCCTTCGGCGCGGCCCCCGTGGCGCCCCAGCGGGCCCACGCCGGCGCCGTGCTGGGGCGGGTCGCCCAGCTCAGGGGCGACTGGGCCCGGGCCCGGGCGCAGCTCGAGGACCTCGTGCGCGAGCTCGAGGGCGCCGACGCCGCCGCAGAGGCCGCGGCCCCCCTCGGCGTGCTCGCCGATGGCGCCCTGGTCTACGGTCAGCCGGAGTGCGCGGTGTCCTTCGCCGAACGCGCGCTGGCGCTCATCGACGAGGACCCGACCTCCCCGACGCATCCCCGCCTGGTGCGCACCATGGCGCTGGCCCTGCGGGCCCAGGGGCGCCTCGACGAGGCCCTGCCCACCGCCGAGCGGGCCCTGCGCCTCGCCGGCCCGGTGGACTCCGAGCTGGAGCTGGGCCTGTGCCACCACTGCGTCGGCTCCATCCTCGCCGAGCTGGACGAGCCGGAGCGCGCCCGGCGCCACCTGCGGCAGGCCCGCTCCATCCTGTCCTCGGTCCGGGGGGGCGGCTGGTCCCAGGAGGCGCAGCAGGCCCGGGCCGAGGTGCACCGGCAGCTGCACGAGCTGGACGAGGCCCGCCGCCTGCTCACCACGGTGGCCCAGTGGGGGGATCTGAGGCGCATCCCCATGGAGGCCGTGCGGGCCCAGGCCACGCTCTGCCTGGTGGAGCTCGAGGCGGGGGACGCTCAAGCCGCGCTGCGCGCCGGTGAAGCTGCCGCGCGCACCGCCCGCCAACAGACCGCGGCACCGGCCCTGGACACCCTGCTCACGGCCGCGCGCGCGCTGGCCACCGCCCGCCTGGGGCGCTGGGGTCCCGGTCTCGATCTCGTGGACCGCCTGCGCAACCGGGACGTCTCACCGCGGGATCGCGACACCGCCCAGCTCTACCGGCACCTGGCCACCGAGGCTCAGCGCTACGGCCAGCCAGCGCTGGCCGCGTGGCTGGACGATCAGGCCTCGAAGGCCGCAGTCACCGGGGGCGGTGCTTGACGCGCTAGACGTGACGCTGGACCAGGCCGGCCACCGCGGGCATGGCCTCGATCGTGTGCTTCTTGCCCTGGGGGCGCAGCTTGAAGTAGGCCTTCTTGAGGGTGCGGTGCTTGGCCCGCTCGGCCTTGGCGTCCACGATGCCGAGCAGATCGTCGGCGATGGCGTCGGAGTTGGCCACGAAGTAGGCCCGCAGGCTGCCGCCCTGCTCCTGGCAGCGGTCGTAGTAGGGATCGACCTTGGCCGCGAACTGGTCCAGGAACATGTTGAGGGCCTCGCCGATGATGCCGGGCTTGACACCCTTGACCACCTTGAAGCCGGCCTTGACGGCCATGCCGCTCATGCCGCGCTTGTTGGAGACTTCCTGCTCGACCACCTTCACGCCGTCATCGATGATGGCACGGCGCTTGGCGGGATCCTTGATGGCTTCGGACAGAGCGCCCATGACGCCTCCGTGGGATTCGGGTTTGACTATTCGAAGGAGATGACACCGGCGCCGCCAGCGCCCGCCGCCTGTTGTACAGCGGCGCTGTTCAGGCAGCCAGGCCTGGCGGCCTTGCCCCCCAGGGTGTTGATCCACATGGTGAGGTAGGCCTTGCCCAGGCAGTCCATCTTGCCCCGCTGGGCGTAGGCACTCTTGGCACACTCGTAGCTGCGCTCGTAGTCGCGATCGTTCTGGGCTTCCATGACCCGCAGGCCGACCTCGACCTGCAGCTCGTCCGTGCCGGCGTTGTGGCTCATCTCGGCGGCGGCGTGCTGGGTGAGCCAGACGGGCACCAGGTCGCAGAGCATGTCCTCGGCTTTGTCGGTGCGGGACGACTTGATGATCTCGAGGAGCTTCGCGCGGACCTTGGTATCGGGCTCCTCGGTGAAGGCGCGCTCGCGGAGGCAGTCGAGGGCCACGTCGCGCTTGGTGCCCTTGTACATGCCGATGGCGGCCATGCGGACCTCGGGCGCCGGGTCGTCCATGATGGAGCTGCAGATGAGCGCGTCCCGGTCGTCCGGGCGACCCTCGGCGATGAGGCGCAGGGCCTCGAGGCGGACCTCGCCGTCGTCGTCGGCGGTGTAGGCCGTGCGCAGGGCCGCGGCGATCTTGTCGTTCTCCTGCCCCTTGAGGGCCTTCATGGCGGCGACGCGCACCTCGGGGGAGACGTCGTTGGCCATGGTGTCGATGAGGTAGTCGATCTGCTCGGCGTCGGTGCTGCCCAGCAGGCCGCTGACGGCCAGGGCCCGGGACTTGGGATCCTTCGCCCGCTGGGCGTAGGCGTAGAGGCGATCGGGGACCATCTTGGCGCCGGTGTTCTTGAGGGCGGCGACCAGCTCGGTCTCCCGATCCACGTTCGGGTCGTCGAGCACGTCCGCCAGGCAGGTGGCCATGTCGTCGCGCTTGACGCCCTTCAGCCCGGAGGCCACCGCCTCGTCCCAGACGCCCTCGCGGTAGATGTGCTCGCACACGCACTCGAGCGCCATGGGGTCCTCGACCTTCTGCAGCTTGGTCGTGGCGTACTCGCGGACGTCGGCCTTCTCCATCTCGAGGCCCTTGCAGACGATGTTCCAGGCCTCCATGCCGACCCCCTGATCGATCTCGGCGCGCTCCACGCGAGAGGGAGCGAGCACACAGCCGGCGAGGCCGACGGAGAGGGCGAGGGCGAGCGTGGACCGGGTGCGCATGGGGTCGACTCCTGCGGGGGCCGGCAAACGTACCCGGGTGGAGGCATCTCGGCATCACCATCCCGGTCATCCAGACCACGCACCACTGGACCTGGCGGGGCCTGCCGAGGTAAGGATCGGGGTGGAGTGACCGTGGACCTGTCCCTGCAACCGAGCTTCCAGTTCTGGATCAAACGAACCGAGGACTCGTCCGCGCCGTTCTGCCTGCGCTTCGAGGTCCGCGACGGCAAGGGTTTGCTGCGCGTAGCCCACCCCGACGTCCTGCTCGATCCCCCCGCATCGGGCAAGGGTCTGCAGGAGAGCCTCACCGCCGACGTGGTGCGCGCCTCCCGCTTCCTGCTCATCGGCCGCGGCGGCCGTGACCGCAAGGGCTACTTCCTGGCGGCGCTGGGAGCCGAGTTCCTGGATCGCCTGCCCCTGGGCATCTGGGTCGAGCTGACGCCCCGCGTCGCCGGCGACATGCGCCTGCTGGTGCCCCCGCCGCGCCTGCCCGAAGGCGTGATGTCCGATCCCGACATCGCCGATCCCGACGAAGACGCCCTGGTGACCAACCCCGGCGCCGCCATCGGATCGCAGCGCGAGCGGATCCGCGACGTGCTCACCAGCTACGACGCCCCCGAGCGGGATCGCGACGCCACCAAGGCTCCGGTGGTCAAGGAGCGCTCCTGGGACGAAGGCGACGTCTCGCTGTTCGAATTCAACAACGAGCACACCAACCCCAGCATCGGCGGCGACACCATCTTCATCGGCGGCACCGAAGACGAAGCCCGCGCCCTGGTGGGTGCCGACCTGCTCGCCTCTGCCTCGATGTTCGACGCTCCCCCACTGCCCGACCTGGACCTCGGCGAGACCGACCCCGAGGACGACGAGCGACCGGACGACGACACCGACGCCATGGCGACCCTCGTCGACGAGGAGGTCGAGCCCGGCCTGAACGGCGACCCCATGCCGCGCATCGCCCTCACGCAGCTCCCCATCGGGGCCCCGCGCACCGCGCTGGTCCGCCACCTGCGCCGCTCGGCGCAACGAGACCACCAGCGCCTCGAGCGCCTCGAGGCCCGCGTGGCAGAGCTCGAGACCATGCTCGAGCGGGCCCGCGATCAGCTCGCCCGGAGCGACGATTAGCCTCGACCGCAAACTCCCGCCGCGCGGGGTGCTCGTCCTGCTGACGATCGTCCTGGCGCTCAGCTACGGCTACTTCCTGCAGGGCGGCGGCTGGAACCAGGCCATCCGGCTGGACGTGGCCTGGGCCCTGGTGGAGCGCGGCACGGTGTCCATCGACGCCTACGCCGGCAACACCGGCGACGTGGCGATCTTCGAGGGCCACCTGTACTCCACCAAGGCGCCCGGGAGCTCTTTCCTGGCCGTCCCCCTGGTCATGGCGCTGCGGGTGATCCAGGCTGGGCTGGGCTTCGATCCCGAGTCCGCGGGAGGCCGGGCCTTCCAGGGTCACCTGATCACCTGGCTGCTCGGCGGCTGGGGCACCGCGGCGCTGGCCTGGCTGGTGGCCGTCATGGCCCGGCGCTGGTACGGCGCGACGCTGCGAGAGCAAGTGCTGGTCGCGCTGACCTTCGGGTTGGGCACCATCGCCTTCCCCTTCGCCACCGTGCTGCTGGGGCACAGCCTGGCGGGGGGGCCGGGGGGGGCGCGGGGGGGGGGGGGGGGGGCCCCCCCCCGGGGGGCGCCCCCCCCCCCGGGGGGGGGGGGGGGGGGGG
>CAYZVO010000092.1:19711-32501 GCA_964481655.1 uncultured Enterobacterales bacterium
CCCCTTCGCCACGGTGTTGGTGGGGCACTGCGGGGCGGGGGCCGTGGGGGCCGCGTCTATCTTCCTGGTCATCCCGGGGCCGGGGCGCCGCCCCCGGCCGGGCTGGGCGGGGTTGCTGGCGGCCTCGGCCATGGTCACCGACTACCCGGGGGTCATCTTCCTGGTGGTGAGCGGGCTGGTGCTGCTCTGGACCCAGCGCTCCTGGCAAGCGGCGCTGCGCTTCGCCCTCGGCGCCGCCGGCCCGATCCTGCTGCTGGCGGCCTACCACCAGGCCTGCTTCGGCCACCCCCTGACCACCGGCTACGACTACCAGACCGAGATGTTCCAGCACCACGACGAGGCCGTGCTGCTCGGGCTGTTCAGCCTGCCTCGACCCGACCGGCTGTGGCACATCACGCTGGGCGCCAAGCGGGGCCTGTTCCTGCTCTACCCCGCCTGCCTGCTGGGCCTGCTGGCCCCCATCGCGGCGTGGCGCCAGCGCAGCGCCCGGCTGCCCCTGCTGGCCAGCTGGGCGGTGTTCCTGTGGTTCCTGATGCTCAACGCCAGCTACCCGGTCTGGGACGGTGGCTACAGCAGCGGCCCCCGCCACCTCATCGCCGGGGTCCCCCTGCTGATGGCGCCCGCCGCGCTGCTGTTCCGCGGCGCCTGGCGCTGGCCAGCGCTGGTGCTGGCCGCGGCGTCCACCGCCCTCGCCACGGTGATCACCGCCGTCAACCCCATGGGCCCCTACCAGGTCGACTCCCTGCTGGGCGGCTACATCCTGCCGGCCCTCGCCAGCGGACAGGTGTCCCACAACTTCTTCCTGTGGTGGCCCGACTGGCAGCCCGTGGATGCCCAACAGGCCGCCGACGCCGCGGTCAACATCGGCGAGCTGATGGGGCTGCAGGGCGTCCTGTCCGTGCTGCCGCTGCTGGTGTTCTGGGTCGCGGCCGGCGTCGCGCTCGCCATGCTCCGACGACGCCAGGGCGCCGCCCCCGCCGGACGCCCCGCGACCCGCCCCCGCGGCAGACCCCCAGCCACCAGGCGAGGAAGCAGAACGGCGCCAGGGGCAGCGTGAGCGTGCAGCCCCCCAGCACCAGGGCGGCGAGGATCCAGTGGGCGTTGAGGAAGTCGGTGAGGTCCCGCAGGTGCCAGCCGAGCTCGGGCAGCCCTCCCGCGGAGGCGATGCAGGGGGCGCGCCGGGGCCACCAGGCGCCCTGGCGCTGCACCACCGCCCCCGTGATCCAGCCCGCCAGGATCCAGCCGAGCCCCAGCATCACGGCCGTCGGCGCGGTCAGGACCAGCCAGGCCGGTGACAGGCCCGCGGCCAGGTGGAGGCCCGCGAGCCCCAGGACCAGGGTGACGATGCCGACGGTGCTGACGATGCGGTGTTCCATGGTGCGGCTCCATCCCTGCTACGCACGGGGAGCCTGGAGTCTTTCAGTCGCCTCGTCAGTCAGCGCTCGCGGCGCCGATGGCCACCAGCTCGTCGAGGATCTCCTGGACCTGATCCTGCGGACCTCCCAGCTGCGCGGCCACGGCCGCGCAGTCCCGCTCACCATCGAGGGTCTGCAGCACGGCCACGGCCACCGGGGCCACCATCAGCGGGCGCACCGGGGCGTCCCAGAGCAGGGTCCCCACCCGCTGGGGTCGCCCGCGACGCAGCGCGCTCACGGGCCCGGGCAGGTAGCGACCCTCACAGCGCGCGACCAGCGCCTGGCCACCGCGGCCGGGTGACGGCGCGTCCAGCAGATCCGGATGGTCCCAGGCGCTGGGCTCGGAGGTCAGCGCCATCGGCACCTGGGCGGCCACGGCGCCGAACCGGTCCACGAGCCGCTGGTGGCTGCCTTCGAGCCGCAGCTCCCCCACCGCCAGCTGGGCCTGGGGGGTCTCGGGCACCGCGCCCTGCAGCAGCACCGCCCGCAGCTCACCGCGGGCCAGCGCGGCCGCGAGCCGGGCGCGCTCGTCGGGGAGGGCGTCGGCGTCGACCAGCTCGAGGCCCACCGCCCGGTGGTCACCCGCACCGGGCTCGCCGTCGTCGCCCCCCTGCTCCTCGATCCAGCCCGGATCGGGCAGCAGCCAGCGACCGTCGGGGCCGGCCTGCCAGCCCTGGGCCAGCCGCACGACCTCGGCGGCCCGGGCGATCACCGCCAGGGCCGAGGGATGGGCGTCGACCCGCCAGCGCGCACCGGCATCCTCGATGGCGGCGGCCAGGGGCCAGCAGTCCATGAACGCCGCGAGCAGCTCCGCGGCCCGCTCCCAGTCGCCACCATCGACCGCCAGCGCGAGGCGGCCCTCGAGCAGATCCCGGGCGCTGCCGCTCAACCAGGCTCGCCCGAAGAAGGCCCGCCACAGACGCGTGGACAGGGAGGGCGCGGGACCCTCATCGAGGGACCGCGGCGGGAAGGACGCGAGGGAGGTCAGGGCGCTCATCGCGACGACTCCGGCGCGACGAGGCGCTCGATGGCGGGCCCCTCGAGGGCGGGGACCCAGAGGTTGGCGTAGACGGGGACCTCCTGCTCGGCCAGCGCGGCGAGGGGAAGGGTCCTGGCGAGGCTGCGGTACTCGGGGGGGCCCGACGAGTAGAGGATGCTCACCGGGTGCTCACCGGGCAGGGTCCGCAGCAGCGCGTCACGGAGCTCCTCGAGCATCCCCACGCTGCCGCGGGTGTCCAGGGCCTCGCCCCCCCGGCTGAACTCCCCGATCTGGCACAGCAGCGCCGGGACGTCCCTGGCGAGGGCCATGCCGTCGCGGGCCACGTTCCAGGCCGAGAGCACCTGCAGGCCCTGGTGGCCGGTCCAGAAGACCCGGTCCAGCACCAGATCGACGAAGCTGACCCCGTGGACGAGGCGCAAGGGCCGCCCCTGCTCCGCGCAGCGCTTCCGGATGACCAGCACCGCGTCGTTGTAGTACAGCGGGCTGCCCGCCACGAGGTACAGCACGTCGAAGCCATCGTCGAACGCTCGGCGCATCAGCATGCGCGCGAGGTCGTCGTAGGCGGTGGGCCGATCCACCCCCGGCAGCTGGTAGAGGTAGTCGAGGGAGCGCAGCTCGAGATTCGGCGCCACGTGGGCGCAGAGCTCGCGGGCGTGGGCCAGCCCGTAGGCCCGACGCCGGGCCCCGTCGGCGGCGGTGAGCAGCGCGAGGGCCTCTCGGGTGATGTGCTCGGGTCGCGCGGGCCCCAGGCCCACGATGGTCAGGCTGCCGGACATGTGGGACAGGCCTCCGTGTTGGACGGGCCACTCTATCATCTCGCGCACCCCTCCCCAGCCGGCACGGGGCCTTGCCTCGCCGCGTCTCCGAGCGTAGAAAGGCAGCGTTCCACCGCCACACCACCCGGAGCCGTCCATGAGCGAAGACACCGTACGCTGCACCAGCTGCGGTCGGAGCTTCGCGCCCCGCGCCATGGGGCCCAAGGCCCGCTGCCTCTACTGCGGTGGCAAGCTGGCCGGACCGGGCCTCGAGCACCTCGTGCGCGGGGACCCGGACGGCACGGAGCCTGCGGACGACGACACGCCGAGCCGCTTCGAGGTGCTCGAGGGGTCGGGGCCGTCCCGCTGGCAGCGGCCGGTGCTGTGGCTGCACGAGCTCGCCGTGCTGTCGATGCTGGTGATGATCACCGGCCTGGCCGTGGCGCTGCTGGTCCGCCACGATCCCATGCTGCCCCCGTCGGCCCTGCGCACCGCCATGCTCGCGGCGCTGCCCGTGCTGTTCGCGGGTGGCATCTGCCTCAAGGTGGGGCTGGAGCTCTTCACGGGCCCGTCCCGCTCGGTGGTGGTGGGCCTGGTGCTGCTGGGCCCTGGACTGCTGCTGGGCCTGCCCTCGGCGCTGGCCCGCACCCTCGCCCGCCTGCACGGCGGCATCTTCGGTGTGTGGGGCCTGGCGCTGGTGCTGATCGCCACGCTGGCCGGGATGTCCTGGCTGGCCGACCGCCACGACCCCCTCATCGGTGCGCAGACCTGGCTCGAGGCACAGCCCATGGGGGATCGCGTGGACCCGGACTGGGAGCCGGTGACCACCGGCTGGTCCGGCCGCCTCAGCGGCGAGGGCGACGGCGGCTTCTCCCTGCGCTTCGACTCCGTGGCCGATGGCACCTGGGCGGGGACCCTGACCTGGGTCCAGTCCGGCCGGGTCGACGCCATCCGGGGTGCCTACGTGGGCAACCACCTGGCCTTCACCTACCCGGGCCCCCCCTGGATCGAGCGCTGGTGGTTCCGGCCGGGGATGCGCTCCCTGGTGGACCTGCTGGTGGTGGGCGACGGTCAGCTCGAGGGCAAGGACCTGGTGTTCGGTCACAGCCTGGCCGGGCAGCGGGTGTGGCAGCGGCAGGCGCCGACCGTGTCCGACGCGAGCGTCGCCGACGCACCGCGGCTCGAGACCGAACAGCCGCCTTCACCATCGGGGCCCGTGGTGCTGCGCCCCATGATCCCGGTGGACGACACCCGCATCACCACCGGGCGGGCCTTCGTGCTGCGCCCCCCCCAGGGCGAGGCGACCATCGTCACCGCGGCCAGCCTCTTCGGCCCCGCCGGTGGCCTGGACGCGCAGCTGAATCCCCAGATGCTGCCCGCGCTGGTGGGGGACGCCAGCTTCTTCGATCTGCGCGAAGGCGCCCAGCGCGCCCACGGCAGCATGCGCCGGCCGCCCTCGGGCGCCCGCCCGATGCAGCGAGGCAGCGTCGGACCTCCGGACGCCTCGCGGGATCTGGTGACCCTCTCGCTCATGCCCGGGTACAGCATCGAGCCCCTCGAGCTCCGAGACGAGCCCGTGCAGAGCGGCCAGACCCTGTGGCTCCCCGACCTGCCCGACGACCGCGCCCCCGGCGAGGAGGCCATGCTGGCCGGCCTGGTGGGCACCAGCTGGGAGCACGGCTACGCCCTGCGCTTCTCCGGGACCGCGAGCCTCGAGGGCCGGATCGGTGCGCCGCTGCTGGACGCCGATGGGCGCGTGGCGGGCATGCTGGTGGGCTTCGACGACGACCGCGAGGGAGCCCGGGGCATCGTCATGCCCGCAGCCTGGATCGCGGCCCTCCTCACCGACTGACCACCAGGCGGGTGAATCCCGCTTGTCGATGGCCGCGCCCGGGATAAGCTCCGAGCCCGGGCCCCCCGGACTCCACGCACCCCGCGAGGCACCCATGATCTTCGGCGACAGCAAGACCAAGAAGGTCCACGCTCAGATCCGCGACTACTGCGAACTCATCGGCCACGCTGTCGAAGAGTACAAGCACCTGATCGACGACTACCTCGAGTGGGACAAGCACTTCAAGCAGGTCTCCAAGGAAGTCCGGAAGACCGAGAGCAAGGCCGACGACCTGCTCAAGCAGATCGAGCGGACCATGCTGAAGGGCGCCCTGCTCCCCGCCTACCGCGAGGACTACATCGGGCTGCTGCACACCCTGGACAAGGTCGCCAACAAGTGCGAGGACGTCGCCCAGACCGTGCGCCTGATCCGGCCCGACATCCCCGAGCAGATCCGCCCGGTCTTCTCCAAGGTCACCACGATCACCTGCGAGCAGTGGAAGCCTGTCCCCGACATGGTCAAGGGTCTGCTCGAGGGCCGCGAGGGCCTGCCCGACGAGGCCGACTTCCTCGACGCCAAGGAAGGCGAGATCGACAAGATCCAGCGCAGCACCACCCGGGTGATCTTCCGCGACCTCGAGCTGGATCTGGCCCACCAGATGCTGCTCAAGCAGCTGCTCGATCAGGTCTGCCATGTCTCCGACGCCATCGAGAACGTCGGGGACCGCATCTCCATGATCGCCATCAAGCACAGCCTGTGATCACGGCTTGACAGCATCGCGCCCCGGGGCATAAGCGCCGGGGATGTCCCTGACCGCTGTCATCCTCATCTGCGCAGGTGGGCTCTACGTTGGAGCCAACATCGGTGCCAACGACGCGGCGAACTGCATCGGGGCGTCCGTGGGCGCCGGCCTGGTGCGCTACCGCACCGCCATCATCGCTGTGGCCATCTTCGCGGTCGCGGGGGCGCTGCTGCAGGGCCAGGGTGTGACCAAGACCCTGGGCAAGGGCATCGTCACCGAGTCGCTGCCACCCTGGGCGGTGCTCAGCGCGCTGCTCTGCGGCGGCATCTTCGTCAGCATCGCGACCTTCAAGAAGATCCCGGTCTCCACATCCCAGTCCATGGTCGGCTCCGTGGCCGGCGTCGGGTTGGCGTCCCAGCTCCCGGTGGCCTGGGGCAAGACCTGGTCCATCGTCGGCTCGTGGGTCATCTGTCCCATCCTCACCGCCATCGTCACCTACGTGATCTACCGCCTGCTCATCGTGATCCTGCGCTGGACCGGGCAGGGTCCCAAGGTCCGCGAGGTCCTGCGCTGGATGGTGCTGGCATCAGCGGCCTACTCGGCGTACTCGCTGGGTGCGAACAACCTGGGCAACGCCATCGGGCCCATCACCGGCATGGAGGTCGAGATCATCGACCGGACCCTGCTGGTGGTGCTCGGCTCCCTGTCCATCGCCGCGGGCGCGCTGCTGTTCGGCAAGGGCGTGGCCATGACCGTGGGCCGCTCGATCATCAAGCTCGACCTCAAGGGTGCCTTCGCGGTGCAGATGGCCTCGGCCTTCGGGCTGCACTTCTTCTCGATGCTGGGCATCCCGGTCTCCACCTCCCAGGCCGTCGTGGGCGCCCTGATCGGGATGGGGCTCTACCACGGCATCAAGGCCGTCTCGAAGCGCAAGATCGTCGAGGTCATGCTCGGCTGGGTGCTCACCCCCACCCTGGCGGGGCTGGTGTCCTTCGGGATCTACCGGCTGCTGATCATGGTCGGAGTGGGATAGCGCGGGTCGGGGGTTAGAGGGGCCGCCACCGGAGCGCCCCATGCCACGCCTGCTCGCCCTCGCCGCCCTGCTGCTCACCGCCTGCCCGCCTCCGCCGGAGGTCCCGGATGTCGAGGACCAGCCGGATCTCGAGGAGCTGTGCCGGACCCTCTTCGCGGCCCATCCCGACAGCGACACCGCGGGGCTGGTCGAAGACCTCGCCTGGCTCCACGCCTGGCTCATGGACTTCGAGGCCGAGACCCGTGAGGGCTACCAGGTCGGCCCCCTGGACGACGCCGCGGTGGACGCCCTGGACGGCACCGACCGCGCCACCGAGGGCATGTTCGGCGTCGTCGTCGGCTCGGTCAGCGCCCACACGGTCGAGGACGCCAGCTACGCCATGGTGGCGGTGGACCAGGAAGAGATCCACGCCGAGCAGTACAGCGACTACGAGGTCAGCTACCTGTCCGATCTCGACTGCTTCCTGGACCGCAGCTGCGACCGCCTCGAGCTCACCGAGGACTACACCGCGAACTTCATCATGGGCGTCCAGTCGGTCAACCACACCCGGAACCAGTACCTCTGGCTGGACACCGACGCTGGTCCGGCCATGCTGCATCGAGCCTGGCTGCCCGAGCCCCCCGAGACCAACTTCTCCTGGCTCGCCATCGACGAGCAGTTCTACCTCGACGCCTTCATCCCCTGGGAGGGCGGCCACTACCGGGTGCAGACCACCTGGATGGTGAACGAGCAGGACAGCGTGCCCGAGGACACCGTGATGAACCTGGTCATCACAGGCATGCAGGACCACAGCGAGAACCTCGAGGCCTGGCTCGATAGCCAGTAGCCGACAGCCCCCACGCGCCAACGCTGATAGCTTTTCGCAATGGCCACCTTCTACTGCCCAAGCTGTCTGAACACCTTCCAGGGCTCCCCGGTCCGCTGTCCCAACATGGGCTGTGGCTGTGATCGCCCCCGCACCGGCTGGGGCAGGATCCTGGGGCCCGGCGACCTCATCGATCGCCACTACCGCGTGGAGCGGGTGCTCGCCCTGGGCGGCGCCGGGCTGACCTACCTGGCGCGGGCCATCGACGCCGGCGGTCACCCGGTCGAGCCCAGGCTGGCCATCAAGGTGCTCTTCGAGGAGCGCGCCACCGGCACCTTCCTGCGCCGCCTGGCCAACGAGGCACAGCTGCTCCAGGATCTCGACCACGACCACATCGTGCGCAGCCGGGGCTTCGTCCAGCGCGCCGGCCAGCCCCCCTACCTGGTCACCCTCTTCGAGTCCGGGGGCACCCTGCAGCAGCACGTCCAGCGGGTGGGTCCCCTCCCCCCTTCGGCGGCCTGCGGGGTGCTGTGGCAGGTGCTCAAGGCCCTGTCCATGGCCCATGGGTCGAGCGTCGTGCACCGGGATCTCAAGCCCGCCAACGTCCTGCTGTCCCAGCCGGGCGAGCGGGACGTCACCCCCTGGGTGCGGGTCGCGGACTTCGGCATCGCCAAGGTCAGCGCCCCCATCGGCGCGGGCCTCACCCAGGCCGGCACCTTCATCGGCACCCCCGAGTACGCCGCCCCCGAGCAGCTCGAGGGCCAGCCCCCCGTGCCCGCCACGGACATCTTCGCCGCCGGCGGGCTGCTCTACTTCATGCTCACCGGCCGGCCGCCCATCCACCTGAACGTCCGCGGCGACCCCCTGATGGTCTACGAGCTGCTGCTCGAGCAGCTCCCTCCCAGGCTCCCCGCCCTGGGGATCGACGCCGACCACCAGGCCCGGCTGCAGAACGTCCTGGACCACGTCTCCGTGGCCACGGCCAGCGCCCGCTGGTCCGTCCCGCGGATCCTCGAGGAGCTCGCGCCCATCACGGCGAAGCCGGACCGGCCGACCATCCCCGCGGCGCCTGCGCCCGTGGCCGACCACCAGGCCTCCCAGCCCACCATGGCCGGCTGGGTCGCGACCGACCATCCGCCCCCCAAGCTGGACGCCTACGACGCCACGCTGCTGGAGCCGCCGCCCCCCGAGCCCACCCAGCTGCCGCCGACACAGGTCTCCCACGACCTCACCGTCGGCGACGCCACCGTGGTGGACGCCGTTCCGCAGCTGCCCGTGCCCGCGGCGGAGGCCGCGACCGTCGCGGCGACCGCGCCCGTGAGCGCGCCGGAGCCTGAGAAGCCCAAGGCCCTGAGCCTCGACGACCTGTTCGGTGGAGCGGCCCCGGCGCCGAAGCCCGCGCCCGCCAGGCCCGCGCCCCCCCCTCCGCCAGCGGACGACGATCCCTTCGCCACCCTGGGCCTGGGCTCCACGCCGGCGCCACCGCCGGCGCCAGAGGATCCCTTCGCCGCGCTCGCCGCCCCCAGCCCGTCTCCGCCTCGGCCCGCCGCACCCCCCCCCCCCGCCGCGCCGACCTGGGCTCCGGCCGAGCCCCGGGCGCTGCCCCACCCGCTGCCCGCCGACCCGAGCGCCCTGCTCGGCCTGCTGGGGAGCGTCCGGCCCGCGGACCGGAGGGCGCCGCTGGCCTCCCTGGAGGCCCTGCCCCGCCCCGAGCTGTCCCGGGCCCTGCGCGCCTGGCGACCGGGCGCTGACCCCGCGGTGGGTCGCGGTGCCGGGCTGGCCATCGCCGCCATCGGGGGCTCGGACCTGGCGTCCATCGCCCGCAACCTCACCCGGGCCCGAGACCCAGAGGTCAGGGCCTGCGCCGCCGAGGCCCTGGGCGCGGTGGCTCAGGGGAGCCTGCTGTCCACCCTCGGTCGTATGCTCGACGACGCCGAGCCCATCGTCAGGGCCGTGGCCGCCCACGCCGTGGGTGCCGCCTGCGCCCGCACCGGGGATCGCGGCATGGGCATCTCCTGGCTGCAGCGCATCGACCAGGACCGGGACGAGCGCGTGGCCCGGGCCCGCGACGCCGCCCTCGCCCGCCTGCGCTAGCCCCCGTCCCCCCCGGGGCGCAGGCGCGGACAGCGATCGAAGGGGCCGTAGACCTCCCAGGGGATGGCCAGGGCGCCCAGGGCGCGCAGCGAGGGGTGGTCGAACTCGATGGGGATGCCGTAGCCGTCGAGAGCGCCCTCGGCGATGTCGGCGTCCCAGGCCAGCTCGCCGTTCCACTGCTCGAGGTTGTGGACGTCGAACATGCAGTCCAGCGCGTCCTCGGCCAGGTTGTAGCGGGCCGGCCAGCCGGCCTCGCGCACCGCGTCCCGGAACGCCACCAGGTGCGGGCGGGTGGGCTGGGCGATGCCGTGGTCCGAGGTTGAGAAGTTCACGTGCACCCGGAAGTGAACGGGGGCCGCGGCGAGGACCGCGGGCAGCACGGCCATGGGGTTGCGTCGGCTCCAGAACTCGAGGGTGTCGTCCAGGGTGGCCACATGCTCCGGCCAGTCGGACTCGTCGAGGACGCCGGCGTCCACCGCCCGCTGCAGCGCTACGTCGCTGTACCACATGGGGCGGTCGGGCTGCCCGGGATCCGCGATGGGCAGCAGCACCAGGTCCTCCTCGACCCCCAGGGCACCGTCGCCGTCCAGGTCGAGCATGCAGTCCTCGTCCACGTCCAAGGTGCCGCTGGCGTTGCGGTCGTAGTACAGCAGGCCCCGCTGCTCGACGCTGGGGTAGAGCCCCCCCCGCAGGTCCCTGAGGGTGTAGGCGTCACTCCAGGCCAGCGCGCCGTAGTCGAGCTCGCAGAGCTCTCCGTGGCAGGACCCCTGCTCGTAGTCGAGCTTCCGGGCGTCGTCCCAGGTCACCCCGTTGCCGTCGGCGTCCACGCTGCGCTCGGGGTCCATGGAGGACGCGCCCAGATCCCCCGTCGCGCCCTGGGGCACGTGGGGGCTCTCGAAGGTGGACAGCCCCAGCACCAGCTCGCCCAGGCCGTCGGGGAAGCCCTCCAGGGCCTGTATCGCCGCGAAGATGCCGCTCGAGTTCGCGTGCAGGGCCACCGCGCCGTCACAGACGGGTCCGTGGGTGAGCTGCCGCAGCGAGAGCCCATCGGCGGTCTGGCGCTCCCCGGCCGCGAAGCGCAGGACCTCCCTGAGCAGCTGCCCCGAGAGCGCGCCCCCCTGATCGGCCGACCCGCTGGTCGTCATCCCGTCGATGGTCCAGGCCGGGAAGAGGGGCTGGACCTCCACCAGCCCCCAGCCCGCCTGCACGTGGGGATCGGCCTCCGTGCGGCTGTACAGGGACGGTGCGGAGACGACCACGACCGGGGTTCCTTCGCGATAGGCCCGGACGAAGGGCATCGTGGGGAAGTAGATGACGGCGTAGAAGCGCTCCACAAGCTCGGTGTCGAGCTCCACCACCCGGTAGGAGATCTCGGGATCGTCCTCCACCTGCCCTGCCGCGGGTAGCCAGCTCGGCGGGTCCTTGGATCCGCAGCTGAGCGCGCGCAGTCCCGACGACGGCAGCGCCTCGACCGGGGTCTCCGGGCCGAGCCGCGCTGCGTCGCTCACCCCGGTGTCGCTGTCCCGGGGGTCGCTGTCGTCATGGCTGTCACCGAGCGGAGGGGTGCACCCCGCCAACAGCGCAGCGAGCCAGACCCACAGCGTGGAGCGCGCCACCGCTCAGCTCTCCTCGCCCGGGGCAGCGGCCGCCGCGGCGAGGGCCTCGAGCTGCAGCTCGAAGGCCGCGTCGAGCCCGCCGAAGGCCACCCCCTGCAGGACGTGCTCGCCGTCGGGCCGGCACCACACCGGCCAGATCTCGCAGCTGTACTCCCGCTGATGCAGGCCGATGGCGAGGCGCTGGTGGCCGGGCTCGAGGGCCGCCTGCAGGCGCATGGCGGCGCCGCCGAGGCTGATGTCGAGCAGCGTCCCCGAGGCCTCAGCGGTGAAGACCGGCGCGTCCACGGGGTAGCGCAGGAAGCGGCGGCGCTCGTCGTGGGCCTCCACGAGGTGGACGGGCACCGGCCGATCGAGGCCCCGGACCCTGGCCTCGCGGATCAGCCGCGCGTCCACGGGCCCGTGCAGCGCGGCGCGGGTGGCCTCGTCCATGAGCACCACGTCACCGTGGCCCTTGGCCAGGTCCTGCAATCGCGCCGCCAGGTTGATGGGGGCGCCGATGACCGTGTAGTCCCAGCGCAGCTCCGAGCCGATGTTGCCGGCGATGCCGGTGCCGGTGGCCAGGCAGATGCCCACCTTCAGCGGCCGCAGGCCCAGCCGCTCCTGCTCCCGGTTGAACGCCGGCATGGCGTCGCGGATCCGCACCGCAGCCTGCACGGCCCGATCCGCGTCGTTGCCGTGGCTGCAGGGGGCACCGAAGACCGCGAGCATGGCGTCGCCGATGAGCTTGTCGATGGTGCCCCGCTGATCCTCGATGACCTCCGACGCCATCGAGAAGAAGCGGTTGAGGGTCTCCACGACCTGCTCCGGGCTGTGGGCCTGGGTGTAGGAGACGAACTCACGGATGTCCGCCAGCAGCGCCGTGACCACCCTGCGCTCACCGCCGGTGCCCGCCTCGTGGTCGGGGAGCTGACCGAGGACCCGCTCCACCACCTGTCGGGGCACGTACTGCTGGAACTGCTCCCGCAGGTGCTGCTCGTGCAGGCGCTGCCCCTCGAGCTCCTGGCCCCGCTGCTCGAGCCGCTCCATGGCCGCCGCCAGCGCGCTGGTGGTCTCAGCCAGCAGGGCGTCGTCCTGCCGCACGTTGGACAGCAGGGTGCCGAGCAGGCCCTTCTGCTTCTTCCAAGAGACCATGTACTCGCAGTGGGGATCGCCGCGGTTGACGCAGAGCACCTCCTTGACCGTGGCCAGGGGCCCCCCGTACATGGTGGGCACCGTGGCGTAGGCGCCGGAGGTGAACTCGCAGGCCCGCGCGGCGCCGTACTCATCGACCGGCAGCAGGTAGCGGTGGCGCACCAGCATGGCGTGGTCCGACAGGCTGGAGACCTCGACCGCGAAGACCCGGTTGAAGCGCTTGACGTTCTCTGGCATGGAGCCGAAGAACAGCTCCGGAGAGCGCGCCGCACGGAACACGGGGGCCATCAGCCCCAGCCCCAGGCTCTTGACGTAGAGCAGGCGACAGAACGCCATGGGGTAGCATGAAAGCGGACAACCAGCGTTGA
>CAYZVO010000093.1:0-31436 GCA_964481655.1 uncultured Enterobacterales bacterium
GAAGAGTGGATCAACAAGGTGATGGAGCTGGGGGGCGAGGATGTCCTGCTGGGTCTGTACAAGGACCAGATGCAAGCGCAGCCCAACAACGACGAGCTGATGGGTGACTACGGCGACCTGCTGTCCTTCCTGGGTCGCCGCGACGAGGCCTGCATGGCCTACCAGCGCGCCCAGCAGCTCGACCCGGAAGACTCCGAGTGGAACGACCGGGTCAACGAGTGCGTGGGCATGGGCAGCGTCTCCGGCGCCACCGCCGGCAGCCTGATCGAGGCCCTCGAGGCCCGGCTCGAGGCCGAGCCCGAGAACGACGAGCTGATGGGCACCATCGGCGACACCATGCTGTCCTCCGGCGACAACGACGGCGCCCTCGAGTGGTACCGCAAGGCCCTGGCCACCGACCCCGGCGACAGCGAGTGGCTCGACAAGGTCGTGGCCATCTCCGGCCAGCCCAAGCTCGACATCCTGCTCGAGCTCACCGAAGACGACCCCGCCGACGACGAGCTGTGGGGCAACCTCGGCGATGTCTACCTCGACCTGGGCATGACCGACGACGCCCGGGACGCCTACCGCAAGGCCAACGCCCTGGACCCCGAGGACAGCGAGTGGCAGCGCAAGCTGCAGATGTTCGGGGCCAAGGACGGCAACAAGGACATCGAGCCCGTCGAGGAGGGCGAGCCCGAGATGCCCTACGGCCTGGTCCCCGCCGGCGGCGGCTTCGGCGTGATCGGCGAGTAGCCCCAACACGTTGCGGGCCCACCCCGCAGGTGGGATGATGGCTCCATGCGAACCGTGATGCCCTGCTGCGCCCTCCTGCTGGTGGGCTGCCACGCCCTGCCCGAGCTGGACGAGGGCAAGCTGGACGAGACCGGGCTCGAGGACACCGCGAGCCCCACCCTGCACGCCCGGGTGACCATGGCCTTCTCCGTGGCCCTGCAGCGGGGCGACTGGGGAGACAGCGTGACCCGCTGCCAGGTCGAGGTGGCCTTCCTCGAGGAGGGCCAGCACGACGGCCTGTTCGACAGCGACGGCGGCTCCGAGATCACCCTGCCGAGCACCCCGGGAAGCTGCGCCTACACCAGCTTCGCCGACGTGGAGCCCGCGCTGGGCCTGTGGACGGTGCGGGGCACCCGGCGGGCGGAGGACAGCATCTGGCTGCACGGCGACGACGGCGCCCTCGAGCTCACGCTGGGGACCGACGAGACCGGCCGCTACACCTACAGCCTGCCCGACTGCGACGAACACAGCTTCCCCTTCGCGCAGGTGCTGGACCTCGAGGTGCCCGGCTGGAGCGGCCCGGACGGGCTGACGAGCTTCTCGGCCCCCGAGGCCTTCGCCGTGGGGCCGGACATGGCGATCACCAGCATGTCCCACAGCCCGGATGAGCGCGGCTGGGTGGTGGTCCCAGCCGGCGACGACATCAGCCTGGTCTGGAGCTACGACGACGCCCTGCCCACGGTGGACGGCGAGGCGGTGGCCCACACGCCCTACGTGATGCTGCGCAACATGCACCCGGCGGTCGAGGATCCCATCGAGGCCCTGGCCTGCCTGCCCTCGGTCACCGGGACCGTCACCATCAGCGCCGCTGATCTGGCCCAGCTCACCCCCACGGACGATCCCGAGAGCGGCGATCCCTTCGTGGCCTTCCAGGTCGATGCCTGGTACGAGGGACCCGAGTTCCAGACCCCCTGGCGCAGCAGCTCCCGCGTGCTGTCTGTGGTCACCGAGGGCGGCATCGTCGTCCTCGAACCCTAGCCGGCGCCGCGCCCAGCCCCGAAGCAGCCATGCCCGCCGATCTCCGCACCCTCTCCCGCATCGTCCCCATCCGCAAGCTCGGCACCGGCGACGCCCAGCTCATCGCCCGCGCCTTCGATGAGCGCACCGTCCGCCAGGGCGAGGCCCTCTGGGAGCAAGGCACCGCCTCCCCCAACCTGGGCCTGCTCATCAAGGGCCGCCTGGGCGTCCAGGTGGACGGAGAGCGGGTCGGCGCCGTGCTGCCCGGCGACGTCATCGGTGAGACCTCGGCATTGTGGGCCAGCGCCACGCGCTCGGCCACCCTGCGGGCCGAGGAGCCCTCCATCGTCCTGCTGATCCCGGTGCTCGAGCTGCAGCGGCTCGCGCAGGCCTTCCCCGCCTTCCACGAGCGCCTGCTGGACCGCTGCCTCGAGGCCCAGGCCAAGCGCATCCGGGCCGGTGACGTGCACATCGCCAAGCTCAGCCGCGGCGTGCTCCCGGCGCCGTCCACCAGCCCCAAGGGCGGGCTGGCGAGCCTCTGGAAGGCCCTGCGCAAGGCCATGGGCGACGGCAGCCGTCCGTCGCTGCTGCCCATCCTGCGGGACCTGCCAGGCCTGGCCGAGGCCCCCGTGCAGAGCCTCGAGGCCATCTCGGAGGCCTTCGAGCCCTACGCCTTCGACGCCGACGAGCTGCTGACCCGGGAGGGCGAGGCCGGCGACGCCGTGTTCCTGCTGGCCGCCGGCGAGATCCAGGCCCTGCGCCACGTGCGCAACCGCATGGCCGAGGTCCTGGTCACCTTCCAGCCCGGCTGGCTGTTCGGCGCCGTGACCCTGGCCGCCCCCGGCCCCCGCACCGCCACCTGCCGGGCCGTCACCCCCGGCTGGGTCTACCGCATGGACCACGACACCTCGCAGGCCCTCGACATCAAGGCCCGCCTGGCCTGGAAGGCCTGCATGATCTCCACCCTGGGCGTCCAGCTGCGCAACGCCAACGCTCTGCTGGCGGGCTTCCAGGCCGGGACCCACGAAGGTGGCCCCCTGAGCGAGGCCAGGCTCCAGCAGCTGCTGAAGGCGTCGGGGGCGTTGTTGGGGACGGGCTAGCGCCGTCAGGACGCGGGCGTGAGCCCGCGATCAGTACCCCAACTCCTCCAGCTCCGGCAGATCGTACAGCTCCACCGGCAGCTCCTGCCGAGCCTGCTGCTGCTTGGCCATCTCCTCTTCCATCTTCACCAGGAAGGCCTCGACCGCGGCCTCCATGCCGGTGAGGCGCGCGTCGATGCCGACGCCCTGGTCCACGGTGTACAGCTCGCAGGCGATGGCGAGCTCGCTGTCCGCCACGGCGTCCGCGAGCTCCGTGCAGAGATCGCGCATGCACCCCTGGGCCTCAGCGAAGTCCTGGTCCTGCACCATGCGCACGGCCACGCGGCCCCGGACCTCGTCGGAGTCCACGACGTCGACGCCGAAGGCCGCCGCACCCGCGCCCTCGAGATCCGCGAGGCAGGAGCGCTCGGGCGGCTCGCCGTTGTCCCCGCTGAGGGCCGAGACGTCGAGGCCCTCGGGGATCTCCCCGCCGCCTTCGGCCAGCATGCCCTGGACCACCTCGTCGATCATCTGCTGCTCTTCGGCCGACAGCTCCGGGAGGGGCTCGGGCTCGGGGAAGACCACGTCCACCACGTCGTCCTCGTGGCGCATGACCCCCCAGAGCTCCCAGCTCGACCCGCCGAGCTGGTCCACCGCCGCCTGCAGGGTCGGGTCGAGGTCCCCGGTGGGGGGCGGGTCGGCCTGCAGCCGCTCCATGGCCTTCACCCCGGCGTGGAAGGACCCAGAGCCCCCGATCACCGTGCTCTCCACCGCGCCCCAGAAGCCCTCGCCGGAGGAGTCCCGCTGCACGTAGAGGGTCTCGTCGCTCACCTCGACCCGCTGCATGGGCTGGACCATCTCATCGGCCTCGGCCAGCTCGTCGAAGGTGCGGGAGGCGAACCACATGCCCAGCCGGATGCCCCGCCCCCAGGAAGGGAGGTTGACCGCGCCCATCAGCGTGGGCTCGCTCTGCAGGGGGTCGTCCGGGTCCGCGGGCTCCACCGTCAGCGTGGCCTGGGTGGGCATCATGCTGACCATGCCCACCTGGGCGTTGCGGGCGTTGTTCATGGCCTCGAGCTGGGCCAGCCACGAGGGATAGCCCTGGGCCCGGCGCATCCGGCCCTGCAGCTCGGGCAGGGTCTCGGCGTAGTAGTCGTACAGGGCGGCGACGCCGGGGTCGTCGGGATCGGGCTCGAAGTGCAGCACCGCGACCGACGACGGCGAGGCCACCGCGCGGGTGTCCACCTGATCGCCGCTGCCCATCAGCCAGAGCATGATCGCGATGGGCAGCACGGTGAGCACGAAGCCCAGCACCATGCCGATGGCGCCGACGATCAGCAGGATCTTGATCCACAGCGGGAGCCCGGGACGCGTGGGCTTGGGGTCGGTGGGTGCGCTCATGGGGACCTGGGGGCCGTTGGACGCCCCAAGCCTATCCCGGCGCTCACCCTTCGATCTCGCGCACCTTGCGCGCGACCATCGCCGCGAAACCCTCGACCGTGAATTCGGCCACCGTCACGCCGGGCTGGCGCTGCAGCGCACAGCGGACGGACATGTCGTGGCCGCGCCAGTCCTCGTCGAGCTCGGTGCAGAGCTGCCGGAGGCAGACCGCCGCCTCGACCGGTGAGCCGCCGCCGGGGTGCAGGGCCCGCAGCTCGCCCACGAACCGGTCCCCCCACCGCACGTCCATGCCCGCGGTCAGGGCGGGGGTCTGGTGGGGGTCCAGCTCGGCCAGGCAGCTGCCCGGCGCGAGGGCGAACAGGGCGTCGGGATGCATCAGCGTCGCGCCCCACACCGCCCAGTCGTTCAGCTCCGAGGCCGCGACGACGCTGTGGAGGGGGCCGGTGGGGGGCTCGCCGTCGATGAGGCGCGCCATGGCCGCGAGCACCCGGTCCGGCGCAGCGCTGCCGAAGAGGATGGTGGAGTCCAGGCTGTCGTAGAAGACGGGCTTCTGTCCGTCGTGGGGCTTGAGGGCGCGCAGCGTCTCTCCGCCGTACTCCATCGTGTGGTAGGTCTCATCCACGTCGTGCCCAAACAGACCGACGAAGAACGGGGGCGCGGCCATGGCCCAGTCCAGCAAGCGGCCGGCCTGAGATGGGTTCGCGGCCCCGAGCCACACCGTCCCGGCGTCGGCCCCCGGCGGCTCGAGGCTGACCGTGATCTGGCGGGGCAGGTCGATCCAGGCTTGGAGGTCCTTCATCTGGATGCGCTGGGCGTCCAGCTCGGCCACCCACTCCGGCGCCCCCTGGGCCCGGCGGCTGGCCGCCTTGAGCTCGGGGGCCAGGGCGATGAGGAACTCCCCCAGCTCCTGCAGGCCCGCGTCGTCGGGGTCCCCGTCCATGTGGGCCACCGCGAGGGCGTCTTCGCTGAAGACCAGGCGGGTGTCCGCCTGCTGGCCGTTGGTGAAGCCCAGGGGGGTCAGGATGAGGGGAATGAGGACGCTGAGGGCGATCTGCAGCGCCATGATCGCGCCGCCCATGTACAGCAGCAGCCGGATCCAGAGTGGGAAGCCAGCAGGCCGACGAGCTGGGTTGGCGGACATCCAGGACCCCCGGGGCGAGACGCGCTCGACAAGCTATCCCGCGGGGCGCCGCCGGGCTAGGCTGGCCCCATGGACAAGTCCACCCTCATCGAGCGCTTCCGGGCCGTCCTGCGGGAGCGGCTGGCCACGGTGGACGCCAGCATCGCCGACGCCAAGGCCGGGATGCGGGTCGACGGCGGCTTCCGCCCGGAGAACCGGGGGGAGCGGGGCGCGGTGACCGCCCAGGGCTACCTCGCGGCCGGGTTGGCGCGGCGGTCCCGGGAGATCAAGGAGGCCCTCGAGCTGCTGGACCAGGTCGATCCCGGGCCGCGGGAGCAGACCTCCCCCGGGGCCTGGCTGCTGCTGGTGGACGACGACGATCGCGAGCGGGCCTATCTGCTGCTGCCGGGGGGACAGGGAGACCACCTGGATGGCCCCGAGGGGGGCGTCACCGTCATCTCCCCCCGGGCGCCCATCGCCCGGGCCCTGCGGGGCCTGCGAGAGGGCGACGAGGCCCGGGTGAGGCTCGACGGACGGGAGCGCACGGTGGAGATCCTCGAGCTGCGCTGACGGGGAGCCCCGGGGCTGCTACCATCGGTGTCCGAGGCATCGAGAGGAGAGCCCATGACCCGCACCCACACCACCCTCGTCACCGCGGCCCTGCTGGTCCTGGTCGGCTGCAAGTTCGGCTGGGAAGACACCGGCGAGGACAGCGACGACAACGCCGTGAAGACCCACTCCTACGACTTCGAGGCCTCGAGCCTGCTGCTGTCGGACGACGGCCGCGAGGCGGTGATGGGCACCAGCGCGGGCGTGGTGGTCTTCGACGTCGCCAGCGGCGACCCCAGCGCGACCACCCCGTCGGAGGACTTCACCGAGCCCCTGGTGGAGACCTGGGTGGGCGACCAGGTGGCCATCGTGGACCGCGGCCTGGACGCCGGCGTGTTCCTGTGGACCCCCGGGGAGCTGTCCTACGACCTGCGCGAAGACGACGAAGGCGCCAACGCCTCGAACGCCCGGGGCTTCGACGGCGGGCTGGCCTGGATCGGCCGCCGGGCCGAGAACTGCCGGGTGCTCCGAGACGGGCTGGACCTCGCGACCCTCCAGCCCTGCGGCTACATCCGCGACCTGGACATCGTGCGCTCCAGCGGCGCCCTGTTCCTGGGCTACGACGACGACGAGGCCGGCACGACCTACGTCATGCGCCTCGACCCCGACGGCAGCCAGGTCCAGATCGACGCCCCCATCGATCACCTGAGCTGGGACGACACCCGGCAGACGCTGTTCGTGGCCGCCGCCGACAGCAGCACGGTCCAGGCCGTCACGGCGGATGGCGGTCCGGTGTTCTCGGTGGAGATCGACGGGACCATCGTGGACCTGCTGGCCCTCGAGCAGGAGGGCCTGCTGGCGGTGCTCGCCACCAAGGGCGCCGACGCCCACGTGCACATCGTCGATCAGTACACGGGCGATGAGCTGCGGCTGATCGACACCGCGTCCTCGTCCACCGGCCTGGCTGCCTCCGCCGACAGCAGCACCATCGCCATCCTGCAGGCCGACCGGCTCGCCATCCTCGAGATCGACTGGGACCGCCTGCTGACCGACGACACCGGGGAGTAGCCGTGCGCGCTCCGCTCGCCGCCCTGCTCCTGCTGGGCCTGCCCGGCGCCGCCCTGGCCACCACCACCAGCGAGAGCCCCTACACCACCGGCTACGCCGAGCAGGTCATCGACGTCGACGACTTCGACTACGACAGCGACTGGCAGCCCGCCGACAGCCCCATCCAGGTGCGGCTGGTGATCCACGCCGGCAACACCATCAGCATCGACATGCTGGGGGACGCCATCTACGACTGGTCCGACGGCACGGTGGTGCTCGAGGGCCAGCCCGAGATGGGCTTCTACGAGGTGGACCTGGGGCTGGACATCGCCTCCTACCTGCGCTTCGACATCATGGGCATCGAGTGGGAGGGCGAGGTCGGCGACCCCATCGAGTTCATGGTGGAAGACCTGGTGAGCTTCCTGCCCTACCTGCTGCCGGGCAACCCCTCGAGCCCCCTCGAGGTCACCACCGAGGTCGAGAAGCAGCTGGTGGTTGACTACCAGGCCATCGACCTGCTGGTGGCCTCCGCCTCGCTGCAGGTCTCCATCTCCGGCAAGCTCGACACCTGGTTCGAGACCACCGTCGTCACGGTCACCCCCCACGAGGTGGACGGCGGCGTGGCCGAGCTGGTCGCCTACGACGAGCCCCAGCCCCTGGCCCTGC
This sequence comes from uncultured Enterobacterales bacterium, assembly GCA_964481655.1. Taxonomy (GTDB): domain Bacteria; phylum Myxococcota_A; class UBA796; order UBA796; family JAFGLY01; genus CALDOK01. The sequence continues at coordinate 7,594 of CAYZVO010000093.1, forward strand.
TGGACGTGGAGCCGCTGGAGATCGCGGGGGCCGACGCCCAGCTCAGCGGCGACATCGTCTTCGAGCCCGACCTGCACGCCTGGCCCACCGTGGTCGTCGAGGTGCTGGGCAGCGAGTACGTCCTGGCGGAGTTCGACATCCCCATCGACCTGCCCATCGTCGAGGACACATGGCTCTTCGAGCCCGAGGAGCTCCGCTTCGAGCGCCCCGAGCCGCCGGAGCCCGTGGACACCGGCGACACCGGGCTGGACGACGACACGGGCACGGGCGACGACGAGGACGACGAGCCCGGCCGCTGCGGCTGCACCGCGGGCGCCACGGGGGGCGCGCTGGGGCTGGGCTGGCTGCTGCTGGGGCTGGCCGCCGTCAGGCGTCGTCGCTGAGGCCCTCGAGCCGGATCACCACCACCGCCACGTTGTCGGTCCCCAAGGCCACCGCGCGGTCCACCAGGACCCGATGCAGCTCCTCGACCGGCCCGAGGCAGAGATCCGCGAGCTCGGTCGGAGGGACCGCGCGCCAGAGGCCATCGGTGCAGAGCAGCAGGACATCGCCGGCCTGCAGGACCCGCTCGTAGGAGCGCACCTCGATGGTGTCGGAGAACCCCAGGACCTGGGTCACGATGTTGCTGTAGGGGTGGCTGATGGCCTGGTCGGGCTCGAGCTCGCCGCTGGCGACCAGCTCGGCCACCATGGTGTCATCGGTGGTGAGCTGCTCGAGGGCGGCGTCCCGCAGCAGGTAGGCCCGGGCATCGCCGCAGTGGGCGAGGTGGGCGTGATCTTCGTGGACCAGCACCGCGGTGACCGCCGCGCCGGAGCCCCCCATGCGCGGGTCGCTGCGGTTGGCCTGCTGCAGGCGGGCGCTGAGCTGCTCGAGGCTGCCAGCGAGGGCCGCCTCCGGCGTGGCCTCCGGCTGCTGGAGCAACGAATCCAGCACCTCGCCGAGCTCGACCTGGATCAGGGCGGTGGCCAGCGCGCCGTTGGCGCCGCCACCGTCGATCACGGCGCAGGCTCCGGTCGCGGGGTCGATGACGACGCCATCCTCGTTGACCGCACGGTGGTCCCCGGTGGCCGTGGCCACCTCGATGAGGACCCGAAGGTGCGACGTGCTCCGCTCGATCATGGACGCTCCGATGCGAGCGCCCACCATAGCAGACCCGGGCCCGCCGAGGAGCCCCCCAGGCGCAGGATTCTCGCGCTTCGTCGCGACGGGCTAGAGGGGGTCCATGGACCCGACCCCACCGGACGTCGAGCGCACCGTCGCGATGATCAACCTGGCCATGGCCGCCCTGGTGGCCGCGGGCTCCTACCCGCTGTTCACCGGCCAGGTGCCCCGCAACCGCAGCTTCGGCCTGCGCACCGCCAAGTCCCTGGCCTCGGACACGGCGTGGGTGCGCGCCAACCGCATCCTGGCCGAGCACCTGCTGGGGGCCGCCGCCCTCATCGCGGTCATCAGCGGCCTGTCCATGCTGGGCCTGATGCCCGGCCCCGAGGCCTGGCACGACGATGTGATCATGTACATCACCCCCACCGGCCTGCTGCTGGCGGGTGGGACCGCCTGGCTGCGGCACACGCGGGATTAGTCGGCGCTCGACTCGGGCAGGAGCACCAGCGGGTTCTGGAGAGCCCCGGTGGGGCCGAAGCGGGGAGGCGCGTTGGTGACCGGCACCGAGCGGGCGCTCCTGAGCAGGTCGAGGCACCAGCGGGGATCGGGCCCGCCCGCGAATCCCGGCTCGACCTGCGTGCTGCAACCCAAGCCGTAGCGTCGCTCGCCCAGCTTCACGTGACCCACCAGGGCAGCTTCGATCCCCCCCGATCCGCCGCAGCCCACGGAGGTGTAGTACTCGATGAACACGCTGTCACTGAGCACCTCGGCCGTGGGTCCCTGCCAGGGGCAGGAGGCGTCGCGATCGACGGGGCGGTCCAAGGCGTCGGGGATGTCCGGTTCCAGCAGGAGGCGCCGCGCCTGCCGCCCTCCTGGGTTCAGGTCGACCACCCACGCCCCTCCGAAATCGCCCCCGCGGGGGCGGAACGCGTAGCCGGGCGGCACCGACAACGCGAGGCCGATGCGCGAGATGACCAGCCGCTCGGTGCTGGGCTCGGCAGGGGCGGGCTCCGGCTCGGTCCCACAGCCGATCAGCAAAACCAGGGCCACGCTAAGCATCGTCCACCTTCTCGAAGCCCGTGCAGGCCACATCGAGCAGGCCGTGCCCGGGGACGTGCAGCTGCAGGTGGCGCAGCCCTTCGGCCGAGGGGATCTCATCGAGGGTCACCAGGCCCGGCAGCCAGGGGGAGTCCAGTAGCTCGCAGACGCCGTCCTGCAGCCAGTCCTCGAGCTCCGCGGCCTCACGCCAGGCGCTGTAGGCGGCGCCGTGGAAGTGGATGGTGACCGGGGCGCCTCCGCCGTCGATCAGCTCGACCACCACACGCCAGCCGTCGTCGCACTCCTCGAACGCACCGCGTGTGGGGCGCTGGGCCCCCTCGAGGGCGACGTCGAACTCCAGCCAGCGGATCTCCATGGGGCCTCCTGGGGCCGGAGCATACCCGCGTCAGAGCGACCAGTCGAAGGGCAGCTCATCGGGGATCGGATCGTCACCGAAGCGCTCGACCTCGCCGTCCGCGTTCACCACGAAGGTCAGCTTCAGGCCCGCCTTGGGGGAGAACCAGACCTGCTTGTCCTCGCCGCCTTCCTGCATGTGCACCAGGCACAGCTCCCCGTTGGCCCCCAGCCGCAGATCGGCCCCGCAGACCGGGCAACCCAGGCTCCAGACCGAGCCCGGGGGCAGCTCGCTGCCGTCGGGGATGAACAGCTCATAGTTGCCCGGCTCGGGATGCAGCCCCAGCAACATCTGCCGTCCCTCGTCGCTGGCGCGGAGCATGACGGCGTTTTCAGGGTTGAGGACGCCCTTGCAAGAGGGACAAGTGTACGTGCGTTCCATGGAAGACCTCCGTTGGGGGGATCCTACACCAGCGCGAGTCGGCTGGTGTCAGATCCCGCTGCTCTGCCGCTCCCAGGTGTCCTGCAGCGCCCGGTAGAAGGCCTCGCCCTCGTTGAGCGCCGGGATGGTGCACTTGACGTACACCCCGTGCACCGAGCGCACCTCCATCACCTGGCCGAAGTCCTCCCAGGCCTGCATGTCGTCGACCTCGTCCCAGGGGATCTCGTTGACCTCGCCGCCCCGGTGGTAGACCACCCGCCGATCCGTGAAGAAGCACGCCTCATCATCGTTCATGCGCAGGGTGTAGTCGTAGTAGTAGATCACCCGCTCGCCGGGCTCGATCAGGCCGTGGTCCTGCAGGTAGTCCACACTCTCGGCCCGCATCTGACCGCCGGGGATGGCGCCGCTCTCGGGCAGGCTGGCCACCCAGACGAAGAAGGCGAAGAACAGCAGCGCCACCATGGACGAGCAGCCACAGCCCAGGCCCAGCACGGCCTTGGCCCAGGTCCCCGCCGCGCCGCCACCGCCACCAGCGGGCGCGTCTCCCGAGGACCCAGGGTACTGGGTGGTGCGGTAGGGATTCGACGCCATCGGGCACCTCGGCGGTGAGCTGGGGGGAAGCTCCCATAGCCCTCCCGTTGCACGCCGTCAGGCATCCGCTACATTGCCGGCCGCCTTGTCCAGCCCGGAGTGAAGACCATGCTGCGCACCACCCTGCTCGCCCTCGCCCTCCCCCTGATGCTCACCGCCTGCGGGAACGCCGAGTCCCCCGTCGCCGCCGAGGTGGCCAGCCCCAAGGCCGTGGCCCAGGCCCAGGCCGCCGCCCCCACCCCGGTCGCGGCCTCCGCCCCCGCCGAGCCCCTGCCGGAGCTGCCGCCCGAGCTGCTGAACCCGTCCCTGGCCACCCAGCAGGCCCCCGACACCTTCACGGTCAAGCTCGAGACCACCCAGGGCGACGTGATGATCGACGTCGACCGCGCCTGGTCCCCCAACGGCGCGGACCGCTTCTACAACCTGGTGAAGATCGGCTACTACGACGACACCGCCTTCTTCCGGGTGATCGGCGGCTTCATGGCCCAGGTGGGCATCCACGGCGACCCCCGGGTGAACACCGCCTGGCGCCCGGCCCGCATCCCCGACGATCCCGTCGTGCAGAGCAACAAGCGGGGCATGGTGACCTTCGCCAAGTCCTCGGCCCCCAACAGCCGCACCACCCAGTTCTTCATCAGCTTCAAGGACAACTCGAACCTGGACAGCATGGGCTTCGCCCCCTTCGGCGAGGTCCAGGACATGGGCATCGTGGACAAGCTCTACAAGGGCTACGGCGAGGGCGCGCCCCGGGGCCGCGGTCCCAACCAGGGCCTGGCCCAGACCCAGGGCAACAGCTACTTCCACGCCGAGTTCCCCAAGCTCGACTACATCGTGAAGGCCAGCATCGTCGAGTAGCGTGACCACCCGCCTGCTCGTCGTCACCCCGCCCCCCACCAAGCCCAGCGAGCCGGGCCTGAGCGGCGCGGCTGCGGCCGCGCGACTGCGGGCCCTGGGGCTGGACGCGCGCTGGCTGGACGCCAGCAGCGGCTGGCTGGCCCACAGCACCGCGCCGTCCGCCCTCGAGGCGGCGCTGGCGACGGCCGGCGACGGTGCCCCCATCGCGGCCTACAACGACGCGCTGCGGGTGGCCCGGGCGGGGCGGCACCCCCTGCGGCGGGTCCACACCTACCGCGACCGACGTCGCTACAGCTCGGCGGTCAATGTGTTGGTCAACACCCTGCGCCTGGCCTCGGAGCCCTGGCCAGGGGTGAGCCTGCGGCCGTCGGAGATCGAGATCGCGGGACTCCACCCGGCCCGCTCGGCGGATCTGGCGAGCTTCGCGAGGCAGCCAGGGCCCTTCGACCCCTACTTCCTGGATGTGTTGCTGCCGGAGATCGAGGGCCTGGCCCCCAGCCACGTGGGCATCTCCCTGACCTTCTACCAGCAGGGCTTCGCCGCCTTCCGGCTGGCGTCCCTGCTGGCGGAGCGCCTCCCCGGGGTGGAGCGCGTCCTCGCCGGGCCGCTGGTGGACTGCTGGGAGGCCGCCGGCGTCCCCACCGACAGCGCCCCGTTCCGGCTGTTCCACCGGGTCCTGCCCCTACCGGAGCACGACGACCTGGCGAGCTTCGCGGCGGCGCTGGGCGCCCCCGCCTCCCCTGTGTCGGCGCCCCTGGCCGTGGACCCGGCCGAGGCCCCCTGGGACCACTACCTGTCGCCGCAGCCGGTGGTCCCCGCGGCGGTGGGGCGCGGCTGCTACTGGCGCCGCTGCACCTTCTGCCCCGACCACCTGCACCCGGCCTACCGCCCCTGCGACGAGCCGGCCCTCGAGTCCTGGCTCCACAGGGTGGCCACCCGCTTCCCCCGCGGGGCCATGCTCCACCTCACCGACTCGGCCCTCACCCCGAGACACCTGCGACACATCGCCCGTGTCATCGCCCGCGACGAGCTGCCCCTGCGCTGGCACGGCTTCGTGCGCATGGAGCGCGCCTTCGCCGATCCCGAGCTGGCCCGGGAGCTGGCCGCCGGGGGCGCGACCCTGCTTCAGTGGGGCATGGAGTCGGCGTCACCCTCGCTGCTCGAGCGGCTGGACAAGGGGGTCGAGCGGGAGCAGGCTCGCGCGGTGCTGCGGGCCTGCGCCGCCGCCGGCATCAAGAACCACGTCTACCTGCTCTGGGGTCAGCCGGGAGAGACCGACGCCGAGCGCGCCGAGACCCTGGCCTTCGTGGAGGCCGAGCAAGCCAGCATCCACGACCTGAACAACGCCCTGCTCAACCTGCCCCGCGGCAGCATCATGCATCGTGACCCGGGCCGCTTCGGCATCACCCACATCCAGCCCTTCGCCGACGACACCGACCTGTCGCTCTACGACGACTTCCGCTGCGGCGACAGCCACCCCCGGCTGGAGGCCCGGAGGTGGCTGGGGCGCCGCTTCTTCAAGCACCCCGCGGTGCGCGCGATACAGCGTGACACATCCGGGACCTTCGGGGCGAACCACAGCTGCTTCTTGCCCTAGCCTTCGAGGCCTGGGGGCCGCCTCACCTCACCGGCAAGGCCAGCGCCTTCTGCACCACACCCTCACCCAGCCCCGCGTCCTTCCAGGCGATCATGTCGGCCGCTGACATGGCGCGGCTCAACGCCTGGCTGTCGAGGAACTGGATCAATGTGTCATCGGAGAAGCCGCTCTGCTTCAGCTCGAGCAGCTCGCCGAGCAGGGCCTCGGGGGTCCTGCTGTCCGCGGTGGGCGCGGCCTGCGCAGGGGCCGGAGGAGGCGGCTCTGCGTGGGCGCCCACGAGGGCCGGGCTGACTTGATCGCTGGCCAGCTCCGCGCCGACCCAGGCGGCCTGCAGGGCCGGGATGGAGATGAGTCGGGCGAAGGCCTCGACCAGCGCGTCGCTCACCACCTCGCAGGCGTTGCCGTTGCTGGCGGGCTTGCCGTAGCGGGAGGTGGCGCCCTTGGCGGTACCCTGCCACAGCTCGGCGCCGGCGGCGTCCCGCAGGGAGGCGCTGAAGGACACGGCGCTCTTGTAGGTGGCGCCCACGACCTGGTTCACCTCGGTGACCTGGGCCTGGGTGATCGTGACCACCAGGGTGCGCTCGGCGTCTGTGTCTCCCAGGTGCACGCCCCAGCTCGAGGCGGTGTCGCCGAGGCCCTGGGCGGCCACGCCCAACAGGTCGTTCTCGAGGGCGATGTCGTAGAGCAGGTCGTCGTCGTCGGTCCGCGTGCCCAGCACCCAGGTGCGGTCGGGGGGACGGCCGTCCTCGAAGACCAGGGAGACAGGCACCCGCTCGATGGGCTGCAGCAGCCTGGCCTCGGCCACGCCGATGGCGGTGGTGGGGGTGAACTCGAGGGTCACCCCGGCGGCGTAGCGGTTGGCGTGGGCGGGGCTGGCCATCAGCAGGACGACGGCGGCGGCGAGGATGGTGCGGCGGTGCTCGAACATGCAGTCCTCCAGGGGGCGGGGCCGCGAGACGGGGCGCGGGCGGTGGGTGTCTCTATCCGGCGTGCTCCCCCCTGACCCCAGGCTGGCCCCACGCCTTCCAGGTGCCCTGGATACCTTGCTCGTCTCCCGAGGTGCAGCTCATGGCCGTCCGCGCTCCCGTTCCCGACACCAGCTGCGCCGAGTGGCAGGCCAAGGCCCGCCGCCGGGGGCGCTGGATCGGCTGCCTGGCGGTGCCCGTGCTCGGGGTGCTGATGCTCTGCGCCGGCGGCGCCTGGTTCCTGCTCGGCTGGGCCCAGGCCCTGCTGCTGGCCCCCGCCGACAGCGACGTGCTGGCCTACGTGGACGGCGACGACGAGCCCATCGCCATCGCGGCCGGGCGCGGGGTGCAGGTCCGCGCTGGACAGGGCGAGCGCACCGTGCGCTTCGTCTGGCCAGACGGCCGGGAGCACAGCGCCACCTTCGAGCCCACCCACGGCTTCCAGACCTGGCTGGTGCCCGCCGCCAGCGACCACTGCCAGGTCGTGCTGGACGTGACGAACTACTACTACGGCGCGCTGAACGCCGAGAGCCGCCGCTGGATCCCGACGGTGGAGGGCAGCAGCCGCGGCGAGCCCTTCTCGGTCACGGTGAGCACGGCGGTGTTCCACGAGGACGAGCTCCCCGACTCCATCGAGTCCGATCACTCGGTCCACATCGCCCGGGAGCTGCCCTGCGAGGCCCTGGAGCTGCCCATCCCGCTGATGGTCCGCAGCCTGGGCTACGTGGGCGACAGCTTCGACGACTGGATGATCGAGGACCGGCTGGAGCGCTCACCCAGGCCCTAGGGGTAGAGGCTCTCCACCCGCTCGGCGTAGCCGAAGGTGTTGCCGACCGGCAGGTCCATCCGCCACAACAGCTCGCCGTCGGGGGTCAGCTCGTCGATGCGGCCCGCCATCGCCAGCACCAGCAGGGTGTCGCCGGTCCACAAGCGCTGGGCGTTGCCCAGCACCGCCGTGCTCGCGCAGTCCGGGTCGGGCAGGGAGGGCAGCCGGGTGGCCACCATGGCGTCGTGGTCCAGGGTGTACTCGAGCGCAGCCGAGCAGGCCCCCTCGCCGAAGCCCCGGTCGAAGACCAGCACGCCTCCGTCGACGGCCTCGGCGCTGTGGGGATCGAAGGCCAGGTCTTCTTCGTCGCCCGACGCCGTGAAGTCGCCGCCCTTGCGCGCGAGCACCCAGGCGGTCTCTCCGCTCTGGCGATCCACCGCGTAGACCCCCTGGCGGTTGGCGGCGGTGACCAGCAGCAGGTCTGCCTCGGGGTCGTAGGACAGGGAGTTGAGGTGGGCGGGCACCTCGATGTCGTCACCGAACAGCGACTCCATGAAGGGCTCGTCGAGGTCCAGCTCCATCGCGTCGATGAAGTCCCAGACCGTGCGCAGGCCGCACTGCTCGTCGACCTCGACGAGGGTCTCCCGCGCGATGGTGCGCGCGCCGTCGTCGCGCTCGAACAGCTCGACCGCGATGGTCGCCACCAGGCCGGGCTCGATCTCCACGAAGTCCATGAAGGCCCCGGGGATCTCGCACAGGACCTCGCCGTCTCCGCCGCTGAGGGGCACACGCATCAGCGCGCCGGTCTCGTCGGGGTGGGCGACGCTGCGCAGGTACAGCAGGCTGCGCCCGTCCCGGGAGAGCCGGGCCCGGGAGACCGCGGGGAGCTCCGGGGGCTGGTGAGCCCAGACGGCCTGCCCGTCGCCATCGAACAACACCAGGGCCCCCTCGTCCGACGGGTCCCGGACGGGCACCAGGGTGAAGCCCCCGGCGGGCTCGGCGGCGGACCCGCGGCTCACGGTCGGGGTCACCAGCTCCGGCAGGGTCCCGGTCTCCACCACCAGCCGCTCCGAGACCTCGATCTCGCCGTCGCGCTCGTTCCACAGCTCGAGCTCGTAGCGGGACCGCTGGTTCAGCCCCAGCAGCAGGGCGCTGTGCTCGGTGCTGGGCTCGATCTCCCAGGGGCTCGCCTGGTCGAGGGAGCTGGCGGCCCCGGTCGCCGAGGCGGCGCCGTAGCGCACCTGGCCCACGGCGGGCTCGCTGGTCTCCCAGACGAGCTCGACGACGGTGGGCATGTCCGGGCTCAGCTGCAGCTCGAGCCCCTGGACCCAGGCGGGGTCGGACGCCGGCTCAGCGCAGGCGCCCAGCAGCGCGATGATCAGCGGCGCCTCAGTCCTCACAGAGGACCGACTGCTCGTACTCGGTCCGCTCCCGCATGTGCAGCGCGCCCGAGAAGCACTTGAGGGTGCACAGGGAGCAGCCGATGCACTTGGCCGGGTCGGTCACGGGGACCTTGTCGTCGTCCAGGGCGATGGCCAGGTAGGGGCAGCGCGCGCAGTTGCCGCAGTGCTGGCAGAGCTCGGCTTCGACCTGGCTGATGCCCTTGACCGGGGTGAGGTCCATGAAGTCGGTGATGGCGCCGCCCTCGTGGGCCCGGCCGATCAATTCACCCATGCTCCCGATGCCGCGCTCGGCCATCAGCTGGGACACGCCGCTCTCGAGCTCGTCGATGACGCCGTAGCCGTACTTGAGCACGATGGTGCAGAACTGCACGTTCGCCACGCCCAGGGCCAGGAAGTCGGCGGCGGCCTTGTAGTCCATGGGCCCGCCGTTGCCGCTGATGGGCACGCCGTAGGGCGCGGCCATGGCCAGGTTGAGGTTCGAGATGGCGGTCACGCCGCGGCCCGACAGGCCCACGACCACGCCGTCTTCCCAGGTCTCGCTGCCGCGCTTCTCGAAGGCCAGGCTCGGGAAGGTGTTGGCCAGGGTGATGCCGGCCTTCTTGTCCGGGTAGCGGTCCAGCACCTCACGAATGGCGATGACGATGGCCGCGATGGAGGTGACGGCCCCCGTGAGCTTGAAGAGCTTGGGCACATCGCCCCGGCCGCCTTCCATGATCCAGTCGATGATCTTGGCGGTGAGCGCGGCGTTCTGGCTGACGATGTCGCCTTCGGTGCCGTCGCCGCCCTGGGGGCAGGACAGGGAGTACTCGATGCCCATGGCGCCGGCGTCCTCGAGCATCTTGGTGTTGGCGAGCCAGCCGGCCTTGTCCACGACGTCGTTGCCGGTGACGGGGCCGCCGGTGGAGCCGATGGTGAGGCGGTCGGGGTACTCGGCGACGAGCCGGGTGATCTCCTCGCAGACGCGCTCGAGGGAGTGGCCGGAGACGTTGTCGCAGTTGCCGTAGGTCAGCTCGTCCAGGCAGTACATGTAGCCGCCGGGGATGTGGATATCGGCGGCGCTGAACGCGGTCTTCATGATGCCGCCGGCCCAGCCGGCCTCGTAGGCCAGCTTCATCTGCTCGTAGCCATCGGACGGCGGGGCCGCCGAGAGCAGGAAGGGGGAGCGGATGGTGCGGCCGAAGAAGTCGGTCTCGAGGGAGACGGGCACGGCGTCGTAGCCGGGCACGGGGACCCAGGACTTCTCACCGTCCTCGAAGACCGGGATCTCGAGGCCGGCGATGGCGGCGTGCAGCTGCTGGGCGGCGTTCTTGCCAGAGGCCGAGGCGGTGACCACGGTGGTGGGGCCGTTGAGGAAGTCGCCGGCGCGGACCACGGTGGGGATGGCCGCGACCTCCATGGCCTGGCGGGCGCCGATGGCGATGATCACGTGGCGGACGTCGCCGCGGGTGGCCTCGGTGCCGGGCACGGCGGCCAGATCCCGCAGGGAGAAGGGCTGGCCCGCGGGCAGGGTGATCTTTTCCGTGGTGATGCCTTCGATGCCGGCCTCGGAGCCCAGCACGCCGGTGACGCGGGTGCGGCAGGACAGCTCGATGCCGTGCTCGAGGATCTCGGCGCGCTCGGCCGGGGTCAGGGGCATCTCGTCGCCGCGCTCGAGCGCGATCATCTCGACGTAGGGGGCGCCGCGCAGCTTGGCGGTCACCGCGCAGTCCACGGCGGTGGCGCCGCCGCCGATGACCACCACCGGACCGGCCAGGGCCGCGTCGGCGGGATCGGCCAGGTAGTCGAGGCCCACCAGGGCCAGCTCTTCGCCGGGGATGCCCATGGCGTAGGGCTGGTTCAGGCCGGCGGCCACGATGACGCCGTCGAAGCCGCGGTCCAGCAGGGCCTCGGGGGACTCCACGGGGCTGTCGGTGTGCAGCTGGATGTCGCCCATGGACAGCTGCCAGGCGATGTCGGTGAGCAGCACCTCGCGGGGCAGGCGATGCTGGGGGATGAGATTGCAGGCGCCACCGGGGGCCGGGGCGGCCTCGAAGACCTCCACCGCGTAGCCCAGGCGGGCCAGGTAGCAGGCGGCGGCCAGGCCGGCGGGGCCCGCGCCGACGACGGCGACGAGCTTGCCGTTGGAGGCCACGGCGGGCAGCGCGGGCAGGCCCTCGAGGTCCTTGGCCTTCTGCACGAGGGTGGCCTGGACCGAGGGGATCCGCACCGGGGTGTCGAAGTTCTTGTGCACGCAGGCCGCCACGCAGTGGGTGTCGGGGCAGACCAGGCCGCAGACGCCGCCGAAGGGGTTGGCCATCATGATCTCGGCCGCGGCGCGCTTGATGTCGGAGGGCTCGCCCACGCGGGCCGCCATGATGAAGTCGGCGGGGGAGCAGTGGGAGGGGCAAGCCTCGCGACAGGGCTTCTCTTCGCAGGACTCGCACTTGGTCAGCTCAGCCTGGAGCTGGGCGTCGGTGAGGAACTCGTTGTGCATGGGATCTCCGGCTGGAAATGAAAGCCCTGCCACCTAACCCGACCGCGAAGATCGTGGCGTCCTGCGCATCGACACTTGTTGCGGACCGCGAACTGAGGGTACCGTCGCCCCTGGACATATGGAGGAGACCATGAATCGTTGCCCCGAATGCGGGAGACACCACAAGGCCTCGGAGTCGCGCTGTCCCTTCTGCGGACGACGTCGCAGGAACCTGCTGCGGAAGGCCCGCAACGCTGTGGCGGCGGTGGGCTCGGCCATGGTGCTGATGGCCTGCTACGCCGCCGGCATCTACGAGGTGGACACTCCGCCCAAGGACACGGCCCTCGAGGACATGGACCAGGACGGGTTCGACGCCGAAGAGGACTGCGACGATCTGGACGAGACCGTCTACCCCGGCGCCGAGGAGATCTGCGACGACGACGTGGACAACGACTGCGACGGCGACATCGACGCCGACGACGAGGACTGCGAGATCTAGTCCCCGTCCCGCCAGGGCTCACGCACCACCGCCCAGCGGCCGTGGTCGAAGGCCTGACCCGGCGCCGCAGCCTCACGCACCAGCCGCTCCCGCAGGCCCCGAGCCTTCAGCTCGATCACCCGGTGGTGGCAGAAGGGGTTGTCCCCGGGGCGTCCCAGGAAGGTGTGCGCGGTCCAGACGCAGCCTCCACGGCACAGCTCGGCGTAGTAGCACTCGCGACAGAAGCCCTCCAGATCGGCGACATCCCGGTCTGCCACGGCCAGGAGGCGCGGATCGTCCTCGAGCATCTCGGCCAGCGGGCGCTCGCGGATGGAGCCCGCCCGGTACGCCTCCGTGGGCAGCGACGCGCAGGCCTTGAGGTGCCCGTCGGACTGGATGCCGATGGAGAAGCGCCCACCGGCGCAGCCGTGCCAGTGCCCGCCGACGCGGAGATCACCCTCGCAGGGCCCGAAGTAGCCAAGGTTGTTGGCCGCGTACAGCAGGCACCCACGCTCGGCCATGACCCCGGCAAGGAGCTGCAAGCGGGGCATGAGCGCCTCCAGCTGCCAAGGCTGCAGCACCAGGCGCTCGCCGTCCGCCGCCCGCCCCATGGGGGTGGTCAGCTGCAGCTGCCAGCCGCGCACGCGCCGCTGGGCGAGCTGCGCGCCCAGGTCCTCGAGGTCATCCAGGTTCGCCCGGTTGATCTGCGTGTTGACGGTGGCGCGGACCCCCGCGCGCTCCAGGGCCTCGAGGGCGTCCATGGCGGCGCGCCAGGACCCCGACACGGCGCGAAGCTCATCGTGGGCCGGGCCCAGTCCGTCCACGGAGATGGAGATGGAGTGGATCCCAGCGCGCGCCGCAGCCTCGATCCGCGCGGGATCCAGGTGGCGCCCGCCGCTGACCAGGGTGCAGCGCATCCCGGCGCTCGTGATGGCGCGGACGATCTCGACCCAGTCGGAGCGCAGGTAGGCCTCTCCCCCCAGCAGCGTGACCTCCCGCACCCGCTGGGCGGCGAGCTGAGCGACCAGGTCGAGGGCCTCGGCGGTGTCCAGCTCCTGGGCGCGCGGCGTCCCGGCGCGGCTGCCGCAGTGGCGACAGGCCTGGTCGCAGGCCAGGGTGATCTCCCACACGGCGAGGATGGGGTGGGGGTCGTCCCGATCCTCGGGTCGCACAGCTCGAATGTGGTCACCAGCGTCGGTCATCGCGCCTCCGGACCGCCAGCATAGCCGCCCCCGCCGCCACCACCCCATCGGAAACCACGGGTTCCGCGCCCAGGCAGCGGTTAGCGCTCTCTCTGATACGTCGAGGTGGCCCATGACTCGATCCGCGCTGCTGCTCTCCCTCCTGCTCACCGCCTGCCCCCAGCCCGCGGACGACACCGCGCCCGACACCGCGCCGCCGGCGTACGAGCCCCCCGCCCAGATCACGACCCCCGCCGACGGCTGGCTGCGGGGGGACCTGCACATGCACACGGTCTACAGCGACGGCTTCGACACGGTCGAGGCGGTCATCGACATGGCCGAGTACCTGGAGTGGCCCGAGTTCCTGGAGCACCACCCGGAGTACGCAGGCAGCCCGCTGGACTTCGTCGCCCTGACCGATCACCGCACCGCCGACCAGAACGCCGACCCCCAGTTCCAGTCGGAGATGATCATCCCGGTGCCCTCAGAGGAGTACGGCAGCTCCGGGCACGCCAACACCCCGGGGATCAGCGCGTTCGTGGACCACGATCCCGACGACGACGGGGTCAGCGTCGAGGACTACCAGAACGGCATCGAGCTGGCCCACGCCGACGGCGCGCTGTTCTCCCCGAACCACCCCTTCGCCCCGGGCATCATGTTCGGCTGGGACGTCGAAGGCTTCGACACCATCGAGGTCTGGAACTCCGGCTGGCTGCTGGCCTCCCCGCCCACCACCGCCGACGATCTGGCCAACTGGGAGCAGAACAAGGGCACCACCGCCTCGGCCGCCTACCACCGGGCCGTGCAGGCCGAGGGCCTGGGCGCCGACGGCCAGAGCCTGACCTGGTACGAGGCGCTGCTGTCCCGCGGGGTGCACGTGGGCCTGGTGGGCGGCGGTGACCGCCACGCCATCGTCCTGCCCGGCTTCCCCACCACCTACGTCCAGACCGAGACCTCCGACGTGCAGGGCCTGGTGGACGGCATGCGCGACCGCCACACCTACGTCACCCGCACCCCGGCCTCGGCCCAGCTGCTGGGCACGATCACCGTGGGCGAGCAGGTCTACCAGTGGGGCGACGCCGTACCCATCCCCGCCACCGGTGCCCACGTCGAGGTGCAGCTGCAGGTGGCCCGGGCCGAGGGCGGGCTGGCGCGTCTGGTGAGCGCCGGCGCGGTGGCCGATGACGAGGCCCTGCTGGACGCCCCCCTGGGCGCCGTGGTGGCCGAGGCGAGCATCGACAGCCAGGACTTCATCCTGGAGTACAGCGTCAACGCCGCCCCAGGCGACTGGATCTACCCCATCGTGCTCGAGCCCCTCTTCGCGCCGGGCATCACCGAGGAGCAACAGCAGATCGTCCTCGAGACCGCCCAGGTCGCCGCCGAGAGCGGGGACGACGCCATCGACATCGCCACCGCCGTGGTCCACCTGATCGACACCGATCTGCTGGCCAGCCCCGACGACTGCGATCCGGAAGAGTGGGAGCCCGACATGCTGCAGTGCTCCCTGGCCGACATGGATGGCCTGTCCAGCTTCTTCGTCCCCGACATGCTCGACCGCGCCATGAACGCCTGGATCGAGGACGGCGAGCTCACCGAGCACTGCATGGGAGCGGTGGCCTCGGCGGTGCTGTTCGTCGAAGAATGACACGACCGCTGTGGCATACTGCCGCACATGGACACAGCTCTCATCACCCAGGTCGTGCCTCAGGCCCTGGATGATGGTCCGGGCATCCGCACCGCGGTGCACTTCAAGGGCTGCCCCCTGCGCTGCGCCTGGTGCAACGCCCCGGAGAGCCTGAACGCCGAGCCCGAGGTGGTCTTCGACAAGGGCCGCTGCCAGTCCTGCAAGGCCTGCAGCGAGGTCTGCCCCCACGACGCCATCGACACCGACCGCTGGCCCGCGGTGGATCCGGAGCGCTGCACAGGCTGCTACGCCTGCGTGGAGGCCTGCCCCCACGAGGCCATCAGCAAGCTGGGCGTCCCCCTGGCGGAGATCGTGGAGGCCGCCGAGATCTGCCGGGACATGCCCTTCTGGCGGGTGTCGGGGGGCGGGGTGAGCCTCTGCGGTGGCGAGCCCACCATGCACATGCGGGCCGCCGGCATCCTGGCCCGCAAGCTCAAGGAGCGGGGGGCCCACACCCTGGTGCAGACCTGCGGTCACTTCGATCTGGCGGAGTTCGATGAGCTGCTGGGCCCGTGGGTGGACACGATCTTCTACGATCTCAAGCTGATGAATGGCGAGGCCCACGAGCTGTGGTGCGGCGTGGACAACCAGCTCATCCTGCAGAACTTCGTGCTGCTGCAGCGCCGCGCCCACACAGAGGGCCTGGACCTGGTGCCCCGCATCCCCCTGGTCCCCGGCATCACCAGCGAACCCGGCAACCTCCGGGCGCTGGCGGCCTTCCTCAAGTCCCAGCGGGTCCCCCGGGTGGCGCTGCTGCTCTACGACCACGAGTGGACCCATCGCCTGAAGGGGCTGGGCCGGCCGCCACCGGAGGGCCCCTTCATGGACACGCCGTGGATGACCAAGATGGAGCTGTGGATCGCCCGCGGCTACTTCCGCGGCATCGAGCTGGTGCGCCCGGACGGCAAGTCGGTGATCCGCAAGGAGGCGGGGCTCGCGGGGCTACTGTAGGCGCAGGTGGGTGGCCACGATCCGGTCCACCACCGCCTCGAGGGTGGCGCCCACGCAGACGTAGCCGTGGTTCTCGAGGACGATGATGTCCCGAGCCCGGGCGAAGGCCTCGAGGGCGCGCTCGGCGAGGGCCACGGTGCCGTAGGGTTCCTCGCGATCGGTGATCACCATCCCCGCGCGGACCATGGCCTCCGGGGTCACGGCAGGATCGTGGGCGTGGACCACGGCTGACGCCTCCGGGCGGGCTGCGAGGACCATCGCGTGCATGATGGCCTCCGAGGAGGGCAGGCGCCCGCCGCGGTAGTCCACCTCGCCCGTGCCCGGATCGGCCCGGTCCACGTAGACCAGCTCGTCGGGCTCGAGCACGCCGAGGTTGCTGCCCGAGGCCGTGACCACGAACCCATCCCCCAGCCGCACGCTCATGTTGCCGCCGTTGAGGGGGGCCATGCCGTGGGCCGCCAGGTGCCTCCCGGCGGCCACGGCGCGGTGGACCAGGGCCAGGACGCCGTCGGGGGGCGGCCGCTCGACCCGGCGGTGTTGGAACTTCACGCCGACGTAGCCATCGAGCACGCCCTTCTGCATGGGACCTCCTGGGGCCGGGAGCCTAACCGCCGGGGTGGGGTGACGTGACGCGGGCGCCACGGGCCCATAGAGGCCCCGGGCCCCTCACATCGACGAGGCCCCACCGTGGACCTGAAGACCAAGACCGACGCCCCCGCCGAGCCCCCCAAGGCCAAGCTGGGCGCCACCTACTGGAAGCTGAACACCATCGAGATGTGGGAGCGCCTGGCCTACTTCGCGCTCCGATCCGTGGTGGCCGTCTACATCTGCCAGGCCGACGACATCGGCGGCCTGCACCTGACGATGGCCCACAAGGGCACCATCTACGCCTGGTGGTTCGTCTTCCAGTCCGTGCTGCCCATGTTCACCGGCGGCATCGCCGATCGCTACGGCTACAAGAAGGTGCTGGCCCTCGCCATCTCCCTCAACATGGCCGGCTACCTGATGATGGCCTGGGCCCGGGACTACTGGAGCTTCTTCGCCGCGGTCCTGGTGCTGGCGTCGGGCACGGCGTTCTTCAAGCCGGCCCTGCAGGGCAGCCTGGCCCAGAGCCTGAACAAGTCCAACTCCAGCCTCGGCTGGGGCGTCTTCTACTGGGTGGTCAACATCGGCGCGCTCATCGGTCCGCTGATCGCCTCGGCCATCCTCGGCACCCACAGCGTCGAAGAGTGGCAGCGCCTGTTCTGGATGTCCGCCGGCTTCACCAGCTTGAACCTGCTCATGCTGCTCACGTTCAAGGACGTGCCCAGCGGTGCAGACAAGACCGAGAGCCTGGTCGCGGTGTTCAAGCGCACCCTGATCAACATCGTGGAGCCGCGCCTGGTGGCCTGGCTGCTGATCATGTCCTGCTTCTGGCTGATGATGTACCAGGTCTGGGACCTGCACCCGAACTTCATCTCCGACTGGGTGGACAGCTCGGACGTGGCCGGGGTCCTGGCCTGGGTCCCGGGCATCGGCGAGAACGTGCTGACCAAGGTCGACGTCTCGGGCGTGCGCTACGTGCCCCAGGAGGTCCTGATCTCCACCAACGCCGCCATGATCGTCACCCTGATGGTCCCCGTGGCCTGGCTGGTGCGGCGCCTGCGCACCCTGACCTGCATGATGATCGGCATGGTCATGGCCGTGGGCGGCACCATCATCGCCGGCTTCACCGGCATCGGCTGGATCCTGGTGCTGGGCATCGTCTTCTTCTCCCTGGGCGAGATGCTCACCGGCCCCAAGAAGAACGAGTACCTGGGCCTCATCGCGCCCCCGGGCAAGAAGGGCCTGTACCTGGGCTACGTGAACATCCCCGTGGGCATCGGCGGCTTCGTGGGCTCGAAGATGGCCGGCTACATCTACGGTCACTTCGGCGAGAAGGCCGTGCTGGCCCAGCGCTACCTGATGGAGCACACCCCCCTGGGCGAGGGCAAGGCCTGGGACGGCGATCCCACCGTGCTGGACACGGCCCTGGGCATCACCCGCCCCGAGGCCTTCGCCAAGCTCATGGAGGTCCAGGGCCTGGACACCCAGGCCGCCACGGAGCTGCTCTGGCAGACCTACGACCCCCACCTGTGGGTCTGGATCCCCTTCGCCGCCATCGGCGGCGCCGCCGCCATCGCCCTGCTCGTCTTCGGCCAGATGGCCAAGAAGTGGAAGGACATGAACGCCTAGCTCGCGCTGCGCTCGAGCTAGGCGAGCCGTCAGCTGTCAGCCGTCAGCCGTCAGCTTCGTCGGCGCCGCTCCGCCGCGGTGGCGGTGAGCCCGATCCGCCGCAACGATGCGGAGCAGGATCCGCCGCTCGAGCCACCAACGCAGCTGGGCGCAGCCCGCGAACACGGCGCTCGAAAGGAGCTGACAGCTGAGAGCTGAGAGCTACTCCCCAGAGTCCGCCGTGTCCTCGGGCTCTTCCTGGGTGTCGACGCTCGAGTGGGGCTGCTGGCAGATGTCCTCGGACAGCTCGGTGAGCACGGTCCAGGCCTCGCCCAGGTCGCAGTCGGTGCCCTCGAGGTCCTCGAGGTAGTTGCGGTACAGCCGCTTGGAGCGTTCCTTGGCGTAGGAGCAGTCCTCCGCGGCCAGGCGCTCGTCCCAGGTGGCCCACTCGGTCTCCCAGCACATCTCGGCCTGGTTGGCGTCGAGATCGTCGCAGGCGTGCCGCCAGTCACACCACTCGTAGGAGACCTTCTTGGCGAAGCGCTCCGGCGAGAGGTTGCAGCCCACGAGGGGGAGGGCGAGCAGGAGCAGGGAGAGTGAGCGCATGGGACCTCCGACAGGGATCAGGCGTATCGGAGGCGGAGGGGGCCGGTCAAGGTGGGCACGCTGTGCGCGGCCATCGGCTATGCTCGAGACGTCCGACCCCTGCACACGTGGACCCGATGACCCAGGACCGCACGCCCTCCCCCGCCCCCCACGTCGCACCCCGGGACGCCGAGGCCTTCCTCGACGGCGCTGCCCTGTCTCTGGGCTCCAACCACGGCGGCCGGCGCCACCTCCACGAGCGCATCGCCACCCAGCTGCAGGCCTCCCTGCCCGACGCCCTGGTGCTGGTCGCCAGCTTCGAGGCAGAGTCCGGCACGCTCTACCACGAGGCCGCCGCGGGCCCAGCCGGCAGCGCCGAGACCCTCGCGGACCTCGGCGACGAAGGCGACGAGGGCGTCCCCTGCCCCGCCGGCGTACAGGCCCGCCTGCTCGAAGGCCGGCTACACCGCAGCGCGGGCGCAGACGCCTGGGACGCGCCGGCACGCTACGAGCTGGGGCTCGTCTACGAAGGTGTGCTGCTCGGCGCCCTGACCGTGGTGCCACCCCGACCCCTCTCCCCCGGGGAGCAGCGCCTCTTCGAGGCCCTCGCCCAGCATGCCGCCATCGCGATGGCTCGGCAGGCGGTGGAGTCGGTGGACGAGACCGCCTTGCTCGTGGGGCTGGATGGCCGCGTCCAGGCCTGCAGCCGGCAGACCGTGGAGCGCCTGATCCACAGCGCCGAGGACCCCGCCTGGCCCGCCGGGCGCGAGATCGAGATCGACAGCAGCGACCTGCGCCGGGAGCGCTCCAAGGCCCTGCTCGAGCAGGGGCGCGCGGTGCGCTACACCGAGCGGATCGGAGGGCGTCTCCGGGACTGCTCCCTGCACCCGGTCCTCGACCACGCCGGCGGCATCCACGCGTTCGCCGGCTTCGCCCGGGATGTCACCGAGCAGGTTCGCCTCCAGCAGCGGGTGCGCCGGGCCGCCACCTTCCAGCGCGCCCTGTTCTCCAGCCTCTCCGAGGGCGTGCTGGTGCTCGACGACGACGGCGTGATCACCGACTGCAACCGCGCCGTGCAGCACGCCCTGGGCGCCGCCAACCGGGAGCTGGTCGGCCGCCCGGTGGCCGCGCTGTGCGCCAAGCGGGCCTCCTGGAACGAGTGGGAGCAGGAGCTGCTGCCCCAGCTCGAGCCCGGGGGCGACCCCGTGGAGTTCGAGCTCAGGCTGCGACGCCCCGACGGCTCCAGCTTCACCGCCCGCATCGGCGCCACCGCCATCGAGCTGTCCGGCAGCGAAGGTTCGGTGGTCTGGACCGTCCGCGACGTCACCGACGAGCTGTTGCGCTTCGAGCAGCTCGAGCACCTGGCCACCCACGACGCGCTCACGGGCCTGCCCAACCGCCTGCTCTTCCAGGATCGCTACGAGCGGGCCCGCCAGGCCGGCCAGCGCTACGGCAACAGCTTCGCGGTGCTGATGATCGATCTGGACGGCTTCAAGGCTGTCAACGACACCCTGGGCCACGAGATGGGCGACCTGCTGCTGGCCACCCTGGGCGAGCGCCTGCAGGGCTCCCTGCGCGCCGCCGACACCGTCTCCAGGCTGGGGGGCGACGAGTTCGCGGTGCTCCTGCCCACCTCCATCTCCACCGACCACGCGCTGCAGGTGGGGCACAAGCTGCTGGGCATCATCGAGGAGCCAGTGCAGATCGATGGCCACACCCTGCGGGTGAGCGCCAGCGTCGGCGTGGCCCGCTTCCCCGACCACCACAGCCCCGAGCTGGACCTGCTCGCCCGCGCCGACGAGACCATGTACGCCGCCAAGCGGGCCGGCGGTCATCGGGTGTCGCTCCCCGACAACGCCCCGGAGGGATAGTTCATGCGCGCGCCTCACATCCTGGCCCTGCTGTTCGCCGCCTGCACCCCCACGGGCACCAAGCTGGACGACAGCGGCGGCGGCGGCCCCTGCGACGACGCCGACAGCGACGGGATCTGCGACGGCGACGACGCCTGCCCCGGCGACGACGACAACCAGGACCACGACGCCGACGGCATCCCCGACGGCTGCGAGGACGACTGGCTGGCGGTCTTCGAGACCAGCGTCAACTTCATGGACACCAGCTCGACGGTCCTGGGCGTGCAGCTGGCCTACGACACCCACCTGGCCATCTCCCAGTGGATCATCTTCGAGCCCCCCGTCGAGATCGGCCACAGCGCGATGATGACCGAAGCCCACACCCGGGATCTGTCAGGCTGGGACGCCGTGCAGGAGCGGCTCACCGACGGGGTCGACGAGAACTTCTGCACCTATGTCACGGGGCTCGAGGACGACTTCCACCAGGCCCTGACCCTGCGCGAGGACTACTACGACCTCACGGGCCTCGAGGGCGCGGTCATCAACCGACTCGAGCTCGAGGGCCGCGACTGGGAGACCGAGGACGACCCCCAGACCGCCAAGTTCCGCTGGACCTTCTACGGGTACGTGCCCTGATGGCTCGCGCGCTGGTCGGAGCGCTGCTGAGCGCGGCCCTGATCGGCTGCCCAGGCCCCGCCCCGGACAGCGGGCCGGATGCCCTCGCGATCCCCAAGCCCGAGCACCCGCGCCCGGACTGGAAGCGCGACACCTGGACGAGCCTCAACGGCACCTGGCGCTTCGGCCACGATCCCGATGATGTCGGGCTCGACGAGCGCTGGTCCGAGCGCGCCGACGCGCTCGAGCAGGAGATCACCGTCCCCTTCGCCTTCGAGGCCCCGGCGAGCGGGCTGGGTGAGCCCTGGCCCGAGGACGGCAGCGCCGCCCACGCGCTCACCGACCCCACCTACCAGGGAGTGAGCTGGTACCAGCGCAGCTTCGCGGCCCCAGCGTGGGCCGGCGCCGACCGCACCTTCATCGTGTTCGGCGCGGTGGACTGGCGGGCGACGGTCTGGCTGAACGGCCAGGAGCTGGGCTCCCACGAGGGCGGCTGGCTGCCCTTCGAGCTCGAGCTGACCGACGCCCTGCGGCCGGGCATCAACCAGCTCAGCGTGCGGGTCGAGGACTGGTCCGAGGACGAGCCCGACATCCTGATCGGCAAACAGGGGGGCAGCTGGTACACCCGCTCGAGCGGCATCTGGCAGACGGTCTACCTCGAGGGCCGTCCCGAGAGCTACCTCGCCGGCGCCTGGTTCCACCCGGACTGGGAGACCGGGGTGGTCGAGCTGGAGCTCGAGATCGAAGGCGAGATCGGGCAGATCGAGCTGAGCGTCCGGCACCCCCGCAGCGACCGGGCCGAGGTCACGCTGCCGCTGGATGACGAGCCATACGGCGAGCTGCGCTTCGACCTCACCCGGATCTTCGAGAACCGCTCGGACCTCGCCCTGTGGTCTCCGAAGACGCCCGATCTGTACGACGTCACCCTGCGCACCGAGCACGACGAGGTGCACAGCTACTTCGGCGTGCGCGGCCTGGGCCTGGACTGGGCCCCCGGCCACGGCCCCGACGACGGGGTGCCCGAGAGCGAGCAGTTCCAGGTCTTCCACATCAACGGCAACCCCATCTACCTGCGGGGGGTGCTGGACCAGAACTACCACCCCGATGGGCTGCTCACCTACCCCGACGAGGACGCCCTCATCGCCGATCTCGAGCTCGCGAAGGAGGCCGGCTTCAACCTCGTGCGGGTGCACATCATGCACCCCGAGCCCCGCAAGCTGTACCACGCCGATCGCCTGGGTCTGATGGTGATGCAGGACATCCCCACCCCCGAGGCGCAGCTGCTCAACGTCGAGGGCACCCCCTACCGGGACTACTGGCGAGCGGATCTCGAGGCCGCGTACCGGCGGGATCACAACCACCCCAGCCTGGTGAGCTGGGTGCTGTTCAACGAGGCCTGGGGCCTGATGCAGCCCGACGATCTGTGCAGTGACGACGACCTGCAGCAGTGGGTGCTGGACAGCGTGGCCTTCGCCCGGGAGCTGGACCCCAGCCGCTGGATCGAGGACGAGTCCACCACCGATGTCTGGACCGGGGTCTTCGACCACACCGAGACCGACTTCACCTCCTGGCACTACTACAGCCGGGACTGGGAGGAGATCGACGAACACCTCGACGAGGTCGTGGCCGGCTCCACCATCGGCGGCGACCTGCTGTACTGCGACGGCTACACCCACCAGGGCCAGCCGCTGCTGCTGTCGGAGTTCGCGGGCTGCGGCTGCTACGAGACCGTGGGACTGACCGGCCAGGAGATCGGCCAGCACTTCATCGGCTGGGTGGACGCCGTGCGCGCCCGGCCGCAGATCGCGGGCCACGTCTTCACCCAGCTGACCGACGTGGAGTGGGAGCGCAACGGGCTTGTCATGTACGGGCGAGATGCCAAGGCCCTGTCCCCCTACGGCGTCGACGAGCTGGCGTACTTCAACGGGCCCGACGCGGTGGTCATCTCGGGCTCGCCCGGCCAGACCCTCGGCGCCGGCGAGACCGTCACCCTCGACCTGACCCTCGCCCGCGGCGGCGACGGGCTGGAGCTGGTGCCGCGCGCCGCCGAGCTGGACTGGTTCTGGGTCCGGCTGCGCGCCGACGACGACGAGTACACACAGGGGGACCTCCTGGCCACCGGCGAGTTCATCATCGACGAGACCGGCTGGGGTCTGAACCCCGCGGGGAGCGTCACCATCGAGGGCCCGGGTGAGGACGCCGTGCTGATCGTCTACGCAGAGGTCAGCAGCGGCATCGACGCCGCCGGGTGGCGCGTCTTCGAGGCCGAGTCCCGCTGATGGCCAGGCTCACCCGGCTCGTGCCACGGGCGCTGCTGCTGGTGGCGGGGCTCGTGCTGGGCCTGATCCTGGTCGAGCTGGGGACCCGGGCGCTGTGGAGCTACCCTCCACCGGCGCTCGCCACACACTGCTCGCAGCTGGACCAGTTCGGCGTGATCCACGGGGGCATCCCCGCGGGTGAGCACCACGCCATGCGCACCCCCTTCTCCGGCGACGGCCTGGGCTTCCGCGCCCTCGGCCAGGCCGCGGAGCCCGCCGGCGGCGAGCCGATCCTGGTGCTGGGAGACTCCTTCGTCTTCGGCATCGGCGTGACCGACGAGCAGACCATGCCCGCGCAGCTGGCCAGCTCGCTGGCGGCCGCCGGGGCACCTCGCACCGTGTGGAATGGCGGGCAGGTGGCGCTCTCCCTGAGCAGGCGACAGAACGCCATGGGGTAGCATGAAAGCGGACAACCAGCGTTGAC
>CAYZVO010000094.1:0-31366 GCA_964481655.1 uncultured Enterobacterales bacterium
GGCGCCCGGGTACTGGGCGGCGTCGGTGTCGTCGCAGTCGGTGTCGTCGGCGACGAATCCCGTGGGCTGCTCGCAGTCGATGTCGGTGGTGGCCGCGTCGCCGTAGCTGTCGCCGTCGCTGTCCGCGTACCAGGTGAGCACATCCGTGGCCTCGTCCTCGTCGGTGGCGCCGTCGCAGTCGTCGTCCTCGCCGTTGCAGAGTTCGTCTGCGCCGGGGAACTGGTCGGCGTCGGCGTCGTCGCAGTCGGTGTTGTCGGCGACGAAGCCGGTGGGCTGGTCGCAGTCGATGTCGGCGGTGGCCGCGTCGCCGTAGCTGTCGGCGTCGGCGTCGGCGTACCAGGTCAGCGCGTCGCTGGCGTCGTCCTCGTCGATGTCGCCATCGCAGTCGTTGTCGATCCCGTCACAGACCTCATCGGAGCCCGGGTGGACCTCGGCGTCGGTGTCGTCGCACTCCTCGCACGCCGCCCAGCCGTCCGCGTCTTCATCGGCGTAGCCGGTGGAGCCGTCGCAGTTGTAGTCGGCGGGGTCCGTGCAGTCGTCCTCGTCGGCGCCGGGGTGGAAGGCCTCGTCCGCGTCGTCGCAGTCGCCACCCAGCTCGGCGTAGCCGCTGGGCTGCTCGCAGGCCTCGGTCGTGGTGTCGTCCAGGCCGTAGCCGTCCGCGTCGGCGTCCAGGTACCAGGTGGAGAGATCGACGACGTCGTCGTCCTCGTCGTCCTCAGCGCCGTCGCAGTCGTCGTCCACGCCGTTGCAGATCTCGTCGGCGTCGGGGTTGACCGCCGGGTCGTCGTCGTCGCAGTCCCCGCCCTGGTCGGAGAACCCGTCGACGGGCACGCAGCTGTCGATGGCGCCGTCGTCGATGCCCCAGCCGTCCTGGTCGGCGTCGGGGTACCACGAGCTCCCGCCTGCTTCGTCGATCTCGCCGTCGCAGTCGTTGTCGACCTCGTCGCAGATCTCCTCGGCGCCCGGGTAGGCTGCGGGGTCGTCGTCATCGCAGTCGTCGTTGGCGTCGTAGCCGTCGCCGTCCTGGTCCTCTGCCGGTGGCGCCGTGTCGTCCGCGGGTTTGGAGTCGGTCGGGTCGCAGGCGGCCGCGGTGAGCAGCAAGCCAACGATGAGCAAGGAGCCGAAGGGACGGGGCATGAAGGGTCTCCGGAGGAACGAGGGAGCGCGCGCTGTCGCTGACGGATCGTGTGGCCGCGCCTGGTTCGACACGCAGGGGACCTCTGATGGCATCGGCGGTAACCACTTCCCCCAGAACCCGCGGTCACCGCCGTGCTCGTACAGGTGCTGGGTCACACAACGCCAACGGCCCGGCCAGCGTGAGCCGACCGGGCCGTTCGTTCAGGTGGGGGAGCACTTCATGTGCTCCCGCCAGAGGGAGGGCTAGGCCTCGGCCTCGTCCTTCTCTTCTTCCTTGGCCGGCAGCTGCTTGGCCACCAGGGTCGCGATGTCGAGGATCTCGACCTTTTCGCCCAGGTCCAGGATGGAGACCGAGTCGAGCAGCATCTGCGCGCAGAACGGACAGCCGGTGGCCACCACCTCGGCGCCGATGTCCATGGCCTGCTTCATGCGGATGTTGTTGATGCGCTCGGGCGCGTCGTGGAAGTCCATCCAGAAGTGACCACCGCCGGCGCCGCAGCAGAGGTTGTCTTCACGGGCCTCGGGGAACTCGACCTGCTGGCAACCCAGGGAGGACAGCACGGCGCGGGGCTCGTCGAAGATGCGCTGGTAGCGGCCCAGGTAGCAGGGATCGTGGAAGGCGACCTTCTTGGTGTTGGCGCCCTCGAGCTTCACCTTGCCCTCGGCGATGAGCTGCTTGATGTACTCGGCGTGGTGCACCACCTTCAGGTCGTGGCCGAAGGTCTTGTACTCGGCGCCGAGGTTCTGGAAGCAGTGGGGGCAGGAGACCAGCAGGGTCTTGTACTTGCGGTTGGTGATGGCCTCGGCCTGGGCCTTGGCGACCATCTGGTAGGTCATCTCGTCGCCGATGACGCGGGCGGGGTCGCCGCAGCAGGTCTCTTCCTCGCCCAGCACGCCGAAGTCGATGCCGGCGGCGGTGAGGATGGCGAAGACGTCTTCGGCGATCTTCTGCTTGGTGACGTCCAGGGAGGTCAGGCAGCCGATGAAGTAGAGGACATCGACCTCTTCTTCCCAGCCGACCACGCGCACGCCGGTCTTCTCGATCCAGTCGGTGCGGTCTTCCTGGGGGCCCAGGGCGTTGAAGGTGGACTGCAGCTGGTTGAGGGGGATCTGGGCCTCTTCCGGCATGCGGGCGTTGATGTTGACCTCGTTGCGGCGCTGCTCGATGAAGCCGGGGACGTGCTCGATCTTGGCCGGGCAGACCTCCATGCAGGCGCGGCAGGTGCGGCAGTAGAAGACGAAGTTCGGGTCGAAGGTGGAGTCCTCTTCTTCGCCGATCAGGGGCGGGTACTCGAAGGGCTCCTTCTCCTCGCCTTCGGGGGCGGGCTCGGCGTCGTACTTGGCCTTGGCCTCCATCACCACCTTGCCGTAGTCACGCAGCTGGTTGATGTAGGTCTTGGGGCCGAAGCGCAGGCCGTCTTCGCCGGTCTTGTCGCCAGCGCGCCAGGAGGGGCAGACGTCCTGGCAGCGGCCGCACTCGATGCAGGCGTCGTGGTCGACGCGGTTCTCGAAGCTGAACTCCTTGGCGGAGGCGATGCCCAGGGAGAAGTTGTCGTAGTCGAAGTTCTCGTCTTCCATGACCGCGTCGAGGTCCATGCGGGGGACCGGGTCGTTCGAGGTCAGGCGGGCCTTGAGCAGGTTGGTGGGGATGGCCAGCAGGTGGAAGAACTTGGTGTAGGGGATGACCGCGATGAAGGCCATGCCCAGCAGCATGTGGACGACCCAGGTGATGCGGTGGGCCACCGAGCCGGCCTGGGGGTCCACGCCGACGCCGAAGGGGACCGCCAGGGCGTAGCCGACGAAGGACCAGAAGGGCTGGACCTCGCCGGTGTAGTGGATGCGGATGGCTTCGGCGATGAAGCCGGTGAGCGCGATCAGGGCGATGAGGCCCAGGGCGATGGCGTCGTCGCGCTTCTGCTCGAGGTTTTCGGCCTTGGCCACGAAGCGGCGGTAGGCGGCCATGCCGCAGCCCACCAGCAGCAGGACGCCGCCGACCTCGGCGCCCAGGGACAGGATGCCGTAGAAGATGCCGTCGAAGATGATGGGATCGTAGACCTCACCGGGGGCCGGCTTGTTGAAGAACAGCTTGATGAAGTAGGCTTCGATGAAGACCACCGCGGTGGCGATGGTGCAGGCGATGAAGCTGTAGAAGATGAAGCCGTGGAACAGGCCCGGGAAGCCCTTGCGGCTGACGGAGCGCTGCAGCAGCAATTCGTTGACCAGGAAGCCCAGGCGCTCGCCCCAGGAGGACCAGCGCTCGCCTTCGGGCTTGGACTCCTTCCAGTACTGCATCCGCAGGTACACGCCGCGGGCGCAGAGGGCCAGAGCCACCACGAATGCGATGTACATGGCCGCCGTTGTGATGGCGTCGACATTCCAGTAGAGCGGGCGTGCAATCATGCGTTCAGCCTCGGAGCAGGGGGTGGGGACAGCAAAATCTGTAAGCTGAATGACCATTCATTGCAATGGCGCCCAGACCTGTCCTGGATCGCCTTTGTGGCGATCTCGGCGGGCTTTCCGGCGAACGTGTCGCCTGCGCTCGTGAACCCCTACGCCGGCCCCTGTCGCACCTGAATCTCCGGCATCTTCTCGACGTACAGGCTGGTGCTCGGGAACGCGAAGCCGATGCCCAGCTGCTCCGCCGCCTTCATGAAGTCGAGGAAGATGCCCTGCCGCACCTGCAGCTCGCGGTGCCAGTCAGGGGCCTCGATGAAGAAGTAGACCATGATGTCCAGCGAGCTGGCCCCGAAGTCCTTGAAGTGGATCTCGCAGGTGCCCTTCCAGGTCTCGGGATGCTCCATGACGATGGCGTTCATGCGCTCGACCAGCTGCTCGATCTTCGCCGTGGGCGTGCCGTATTCGATGCCCACGGTGGTGGTCTGGCGCCGGAAGGGCCGCTGCCCCATGTTGTTGATGGGCGAGTTGCCGACCTTGGCGTTGGGCACCGAGATCATCGACTTGCCGAAGGAGCGGATCCGGGTGGAGCGCAGCCCCACCTCTTCCACGACGCCTTCCCACTTGCCGTCCACCACGATCCAGTCGCCGATCTGGAAGGGGCGATCCAGGAAGATGGTCAGGGAGCCGAACAGGTTCTCGACGGTGTCCTTGGCCGCCAGGGCGAAGGCGATACCGCCGATGCCGAGACCGGCGAGCAGAGAGGCGACCTCGACCCCCTGGTTCTGCAGCACGAAGACGATGCCCAGGGCCACCACGGTGACCTTGAGCACGCGGCCCACCATGGGCACCAGCTGATCGTCGAGCTTGCCCTCGGTCTTGCCCGCCCACTCGCGGGCCAGGCCCTCGAACACGTCGACGGTGCGGTAGGCGAAGGCCACCGCGGCGATGGCCAGCAGGGCTTGGGCCACGAACAGCAGCTTGGCCTCGGCGCCCACGGGCAGGCCGGCGTCGATCACACCCCAGTACAGGATGCCGAAGGTGATCATCATCACCAGCGGGCCCCGCAGGTTGCGGAACAGCGCCTGGCTCAAGGGCAGCTCGATCTTCTTGGCGATGCGGAACACCCAGCGGTGCATCAGCTCGTGGAGGATGCGGCCCACGACCACGGCGAACAGGGTCACCAGCACCAGGTACATGACCTGCCACCAGGCCAGCTCGCCCATGCCCGCGGCGACCAGATCCGGCGAGAGGCTCTCCATCAGGCCCCGCACGGTCTCCGCGGCGACGCCGGGGGCGCGCTGCTCGACGGCCTCGGCGGCGTCCTCGGCGAACGCGGGGAGGGCGAAGAGGGCGAGGGGAAGGAGCGCGATCAGGCGGGTGAACCGGGTCATCGGGGCCTCCGCTGGGGGCGGGTGAGGGGGGCACATATAGGCCCGGCCCCAAGCCCTCGCCACCTCCCTCGCGGGTTACGAGAAGGCCATGCCTCCACACCGCCTCGACGCCCTGTTCGATCACGATCTTCCAGGCCTCTGCGCCCTGCGGCAGCACCTGCACAGCCTGCCCGAGTTGGCCTGGCAGGAGCACAACACCCAGCACGTGCTGCGCACCCAGCTCGAGGGCCTGGGGCTCGCCCCCCGGGCCATCGCCGGCACGGGCCTGGTGGTGGACACCAAGCCCGAGCTGCCGGTGTCCCTGGCCCTGCGCGCCGACATCGACGCCCTGCCCATGGCCGAGGAGACCGGCCTCGAGTACAGCTCGGTCAACCCCGGCTGTATGCACGCCTGCGGTCACGACGGCCACATGACCGTGCTCATCGGGGTGGCCCGGGCCCTCGTGGCCGCTGACGCCCCCGTCAACGTGCGCCTGTTCTTCCAGCCTGCCGAAGAGGGCGGCCTGGGGGCGGAGCGCATGGTCCGCGAGGGCGTGCTCGAGGGCGTGCCCGAGGTCTACGGCCTGCACAACTGGCCCCAGCTGGTCACGGGCACCGCCGCGGTGACCCAGGGCCCCGTGATGGCCGCCTCCCGCCTGCTGCAGGCCAGCTTCACCGGCGTCGGCGGCCACGGCTCACAGCCACAGGCGGTGCGGGATCCCATCGTCGCCGCGGCCCAGTTCGTGCTGTCCGCCCAGACCATCGTCAGCCGCATGGTCCACCCCCTCCAGCCGGCGGTGGTGAGCTTCGGCTCCATCGTCGGGGGCACCAAGGGCAACATCATCCCCGACCAGGTGGTGCTCCAGGGCACCCTGCGCACCCTCGACGACGGGCTCATGGAGCGCATCATGGAGCGGCTCACCGCGCTGGGCCGGGCCGCGGCCGAGCCTCACGGTGTGGTGGCCGATGTCTCCTTCCACGCGGTCTACCCGGCCACGGTCAACGGCGAGCTGGGGGCCTCTCGCGTCCAGCGAGCCATCGACGAGCTCGGCTGCGCCCACGCCGGTCCCAGCCCCTTCCCCTGCATGGGGGCCGAAGACTTCAGCCTCTACCTGCTGGAGCGCCCCGGAGCGTTCTTCTTCCTGGGCTCCGGCGAGCCCGACGGCTCCACCCCCGGCGTGCACAACGCGGGCTACGACTTCGACGATGACGCCATCCCTGTGGGCATCCGCGTGTTCCTGCACGTCGTGGAGCAGGTCGCCGGTGTCACCCTCGTCGGTGATCAGGAGTGATCATGCGCCTCCCCATCTCGCTGCTGGCTGCGCTGGCCCTGGGCTGCGGCACCGAGCCCGAACCGGCGGCGGCGCCGGCGGTGGTCACCCCCCAGCTCCCCCAGGTCCCCTTCGAGGACGCCTCCTTCGCCTGCTGCGCGAACGACCGCATCCGTCGCATCCTGGGTGAATACCTGGACATGCAGCACGCCCTGGCCGACGACGACCTGGCCCTGGCCCAGGCCGAGCTGCAGGCCCTGCGCGGGGTCGCGCTGGACGCGGCGGACGACGACGGCCTGTCGGGCCACAGCCGCGGGCTGGCGCGCCAGGTCGCCGGGCAGCTCGAGCCGGTGGCCGAGGGCTCCCTGGACGCGCTCCGCGAGGCCTTCATCGAGGTGTCCAAGGACGTCATCGTGTTGGCTCAGGCCAACCAGGGCGGCGCCAAGCTGGTGGCCGTGGGCTTCTGCCCCACCACCAACGCCAACTGGCTGCAGGCCGACTCGGACATCCGCAACCCCTTCCTGGGCTCCCTCGACCTGTCGAGCGGTGCCTTCCGGCCCTGACATGACCCCGGCTGCCCCCCGCGCGCTGTTGCTCGGCGGCCCCGGCCGCTACCCCTTCAACGGCCACCTGCGCCTGTCCCTGCGCCACGATCGCGCCCGCCTGCACATCGCCGCGGTGGTCGCCAGCGGCAGCGAGCCCCCGGTGGCCTTCGACGCCGCCGCCGCCCTGCGGGCCCAGCTGGTGGATGTCTCCGGGCGCACCCGCTTCGCCTTGCTGCGATCGGCGTGGGAGCGGCTCTCCGAGCTCGATCTCGGCCTGCTGGGCCCAGCCCGGGGCCAGGATCTGGGCCTGCTGATGGTGGCCTGGGACGACGACGGCCTGGGGGTCGCGGGCACGGGCCTGAGCGCGCTGCACGCTGTCGCTGATGGGGTCGAGCCCTTGCTCGAGGGCGAGCATCCCCTGTTCGGCATCCGTGGCATCCCGGGCAGCCCGCCGGGGGTCTTCACGCCCCATGAGCCGCCGCGGGCGGTGGTGGGCGTGCCGGCCTGCGGCAGCGTCGATCCCGGCTCCTGGTCCGACTGGCAGCGAGCCTGCGGCCTCCGCGACGGAGGTGTGGCGTGAGCCGTCCCCCCGTCACGGTGGATCTCGCGGGCTCCTGGGAGCGCGACGTGCTCGGCGGTGATCTCACCGCGGTCGATCCCCGCCACCACCTGCCCCGGCTGCGGGCGCTGGTCGCCGCAGCGGCCGCGGCGGATCTGTCCCTCACCTCGCTGTTCACGGCCCTCGAGCGCAGCGATCCCATCGCGCTGACCGACCTCGCCCTGGGGCCGAAGGCCCCCCGCGGGCCGCGGCTGATCGAGGCCGCCCTGGCGGTGGTCGACACCCTCGAGCTGCAGCTCTCCCCGGGCTCCTTGTTCCGGCGCCTGGTGGTGCTTGGAGGGCCCGAGGCGGGCACGGTGCTGGCCCTCGCGGCCCAGCGCCACCCCGCGGCCAGCTGGATGGTCGCCCTGTCCGCCGCGGCCCGGGAGCGGGAGACCGGCCTGGCCCACCTGCTGGCGGCCTCGGCCCACCCCGCCTTCGTGCAGGCCTGCTGGGACCACGCCGCCGCCGGTCACCACGACGGCCTGGTGGCCGTGGCCCGCACCACCGGCCGCCCCGAGACCGCCGCGGCCCTGCTGGCCCACGGGGCCATCGAGCACGCCCAGCGCGCCGCCGCCGTGATCCTCGACCAGCATGCGGACGCTCGCGTGGCCCCCTACCTGGTCGGGGTCTGGGGTCCGGATCTCGACGCGTTCTGGAGCGGTGTCGTCCACCGGCTCGAGAGCCGGGGAGGGGTGGAGCGGCTCACGGCCCTGTGCGGCGCGAATCCGCGTCTGCACGCGTTGTTGGCGGCTGTCGGGAGAGGGCTGGCGTAGGAGCCATCAGCTGTCAGCCGTCAGCTCCGTTGGTGGCTTGCGAACGCATCGCTGTCCCGTTCGTGCATCGCTGGGGCCACCGTTCGTCCCTGGCGCAGCCCCGCCACCACCGCAGCTCGGCGGGACGAGGCTGACAGCTGACAGCTGAACGCTGACAGCCCCTACTCGCAGGGATTGCTGCCGTCGTCCGAGCTGCCCGCTTCGTGGCCGGAGCCGGCGGGGAAGAGCTCGAGGATGCCGGGCTCGAAGGCCGCGGAGCCGTCGTCCAGCTCCACCAGCAGGTCCACGAAGCCGGGCTCGGCGTCCGCGTCGACCTGGACGGTGAGCAGGATCTCGGAGCTGCGGAGATCCTCGGCCAGGATGGCCGCGTCGCCGAACAGCTCGAGCTCGGCGATGCTGGCCAGCTCGGGGGCGTCCTCACCGTCGGCCTTGAGGGAGGCGATGAAGACCTCGCCCTGCTCGGCCTCGTCCGGGGTCAGGAAGAAGCCGTAGTCCGGGGGGGGAGGCTCTTCGAAGTCGCCCGTGTCGTCATCACAGGGCTCCTCGCAGTCGTCGTCGTCGGGACGATCGGGCCGATCTTCGAGGCCCTCGTCGACGCGCTCGGGGTCACAGCCAGGGCAGTCGTGGTCGTAGATGATGCAGCCCTGGAGTGCCAGGCCGAAGGCGAAGATGGGGAGTGCGATGCGCATGGGTCGTCGCTCCTGCGGTTCCGTTGGTGTGCCAGACCTCGGACGGGGGTCGCGTGACGCGGGGGTTCCCGTTCACGCTCTGGACACCGCCCCGACGTGTTTGTGTCACCTGGCATTCGAGAGCGCGCGCATTTCTTCGTCTCGGGTTGCCGCCCCCGCGCGAGCCCATAGAATTGGGGGGTTGCCAACCCACGGTGATCCATGGCGCCCCCCAAGGCCTACGAGAACAAAGACTTCATCAACAGCCGCGCAGCGCGCTCCATCCGCATCCTCTCCGAGTACGAAGAGCCCCGCCAGCGGCTCGAGGAGCAGGGCGTCGAGAACTGGGTGGTCCTGTTCGGATCGGCCCGTCCCCTGTCCCTCGAGGTGGCTACGTCCCGCCTCGAGCATGTGCAGCGAGACCTGGCCAACGCCCAGAGCGACGCCGAGCGCTCCGAGGCCGAGAGGGCGGTCCGGCTCTACACCAACAAGGTGCGCCTGGCCAAGTACTACGACGACGCCCGGTTGCTCTCCCGGATGCTCACCGAGTGGTCCGTGGACCGCGACGGCTGCCGCAAGTACGTGATCTGCTCCGGCGGCGGCCCCGGCGTGATGGAGGCCGCCAACCGCGGCGCCGCCGACGTCGATGGCGGCCGCAGCGCTGGGCTGGGCATCACGCTGCCCTTCGAGGAGAAGCTCAACCAGTACGTCAGCAAGGACCTGGCCTTCGAGTTCCACTACTTCTTCATGCGCAAGTACTGGTTCGTCTACAAGGCCTCGGCCCTGGTGGCCTTCCCGGGCGGCTTCGGCACCATGGACGAGCTGATGGAGAGCCTCACCCTGCGCCAGACCGGCCGGCTGGCCAAGCGCATGCCGCTGCTGCTGTACGGGTCCGAGTACTGGAAGCAGGTGCTGAACATCGAGGCCATGGCCGAGTGGGGCACCATCTCCGAGCGCGATCTCGATCTGGTGCACTACGCCGACACCCCCAAGCAGGCCTTCGAGTACCTGGTCGCCTCGCTCATCGCGGTCGAGGCCGGGACCTGGGATCCCTACCGGCCACCCTGGACCCATCGCAGCGATGACGGGGGGGAGCCGTGAGCCGCTTCAACCTCCGCAGACGCCTCAAGGCCCGCTTCACCGGCCAGCCCGCCCGGGCCGACGAGCCCACCGGCATCGAGCTGACCCTGGTCCTGCCCGACGGCAGCGAGCACACGGTGCAGACCGAGCCCCACTACACCCTGGTGATGGCCTCGCAGACCCTGGACACCCCCATCCACACCCACTGCCCCGACGGCCACTGCGGTGGCTGCCGGGTGCGGGTTGTGCGGAACATGGACGCCCTGCGGCCCCCGTCCGAGGCCGAGACCGCATTGCTGGACGAGCACCTGGGCGCCGATCGCGATCCCTCGGTGCGCCTGGCCTGCCACGCGCGCCTGGTGGGCACGGGCGCCAAGATCGAGGTCGAGACGGTCTGGAGCCTCGCCGAGGCCATGGGCCTCGACGACGGCTGCGAGTCCGACTAGCGTCCCCCGACGATCTACGGGGTCTTGATGGTGACTTCCGTCTTGGCGGTCAGCGTGATGCTGGGCCCGGAGTCGCTCAAGGTGCCCTGGACGTGGGTCGGGGTGTTGGTGCCGTTGACCAGGTGATCGACGGTGACCTCGGAGCCCCGGGCGTTGAGGTTGCCCTTCTGGGTGATGGGCATCTTGAGCTTGATGGCGCCGGCGGTGGCGCTGGCCCGGCTGGAGGAGGTCAGCTCGGCGGACTCGTCCAGCTCGATCTCGATGTCGCCTTCGTTGGTGGACAGGTCGAAGCTGGACAGGACGCCATCGACGTAGATGCCGCCGCCGCGGGTGGTGGCCTTGACGGTGCCGGTGCAGCCGACCACCTGGACCCAGCCACCGCCGCCGGTGACGCTCACGCGGGCTTCCCGGGGCAGGTTGACGGTGAGGGGGGCGTAGACGGCGTCGATGCCCGAGTACTTGCCGGGCACGGAGGTGCTCACCTTGCCCTGGGAGTTGCTGGCGTAGGTGCGGATGCCGATGCGGTCGCCGAGGCTCTGCATGGCGGACTCCTTGGTGCCCTCCACCGTGAAGTTGATGCGAGCCTGGATGCCGTCGGAGTCGGTGCAGCGGACCGAGATGTTGCCCTTGGTGTGGGTGATGTACACCGGGGTGCCCGGCTTGTAGTTGGCCGCGTCCTGGCCCACCTGGCCTTCGTAGGACATGGACTGCTCGCCACCCTTGGTGTCGTCGCCCAGATCGATGTCGCCGATGTCGATGTCCATCAGGCCACCGCCTTCCTGGGCGACGGCCGGAGTCTGGGTCAGGCTCAGGGACGCGGCGGCGAGGATGCCGATGCCAGCGAAGAGAGCGAGGCGGCGGGCGGAGGTGCGGGAGAGGGCCTTCATGGGGGGCTCCAGACAAAATCTGTCATTGACGGGACGCTTCGGACCTATCTGGCCATCCGTCGCGGACGCAAGGGTCCCGACGAAAGCCTGACAACGCCCGGTCGGCGCTCTGCTGGAGCCCCCGATGGGGCTCGCTGATTCCCTGGCTAGTTGCGGCGCCTGCGGCGGCCCCGCTTGCGGTCGCGACCGCCTCCGCCACCGCCGCCACCGGAGCGGTCTCCACCGCGCCGCCGACCGCGCCCGCGTCCGCGGCGGTCGCCGCCGTCGTCGTCGCGCTTCTCGTCCCTGGCCTTCTGGGGCTTGACGTACTCCTCGCCCGCGGCTTCGGCCTGACGCCGACGCTCGGTGGCGAAGAAGCTGCGCAGGGCCACGGCCATCAGCAGGTCGCCCTGCTCGTGCTGCTTGAGGGCGCGGACCAGGCCGAGGTAGCCCTCGAAGGCCGAGGTGCCCATGGCGTTGCGGAGCACGCCGACCTGGGACTCGAGCCGCAGCTTGCCGGCCTCGACCTTGTCGGGCACCGGCAGGACGTCGAAGACGATGCCGTACTGGCGCTCGAGGACCAGGCGGGTGGACAGGTCGCCGCCGCCGGCGATGGCGATGGACACGCCGGTCTTGCCGATGCGGCCGGTGCGGCCGGAGCGGTGCAGGTAGACCGCGGGATCTTCCGGCAGGGAGTAGTGGAAGACGTGGGACAGATCGCTGATGTCGATGCCCCGGGCGGCGACGTCGGTGGCCACCAGGAACTGGATCTTGCCCTTCTTGAGCTTCTTCATGGCCCGCTCGCGCGAGGCCTGGGACAGCTCGCCCGAGATGTACTCGGCGTCGAGGCCCTGGCGGCTCAGGAAGTTGGCGACCGTGGAGGTGTCCTCGCGGGTGTTGGCGAAGATCAGCGCCGCGGTGGGCTGCTCTTTGTCGAGCACGGCCAGCAGCGAGCGGATCTTGTGGACCTCGATGTCGGTCTCGTACAGGACGTGGCGGATGCCTTCGACCTTGTCGGTGTCGGTGGACAGGATGAGATCGACGGGGTCCTTGAGGAACTTGCGGACCAGGCCCTTGACCTTCTCGGCCACGGTGGCGCTGAACAGCAGCACCTGGGGCTTGGGATCCTTGGGCAGCTGCCGGAGGATCTTGGTGACGTCCTCGAGGAAGCCCATGGAGAGCATCTCGTCGGCCTCGTCGAGGCAGGCCATCTTGGCCTGGGACAGGTCCAGGGTGCCGCGGCGGAGGTGGTCGAGGATGCGACCGGGGGTGCCGACCACGATCTCGACGCCGTCTGCCAGGGCGTCGGCCTGGGGGCCGATGGCCACGCCGCCGTACAGGGTGCAGATGCGCAGGTCCACGTACTTGGCGATGCCGGCGATCTCCTCGGCCACCTGCAGCGCGAGCTCGCGGGTGGGGGTGAGCACCACGGCGTTGACGTGGCGGCTGCCGGGCTCGGCGCGGGCGATGATGGGCAGGCCGAAGGCGGCGGTCTTGCCGGTGCCGGTCTTGGCGCGGACCAGCAGGTCCTTGCCGGCGACGCCGGGCTCGATGGTGGCGGCCTGGACCGCGGTGGCGTCGACGTAGCCCAGCTCATCGAGGCCCTTGAGGACCTCGGCGCTCAGGGGGAAGTCTTTGAAGGTGCGATCGGACTTGTAGTCGTTGATACGCGCGGAGTCCGCGGCGACGTCGGCGTCGGTGTCGCCCTCGTCGTCGGTCTCGGGCTCGGGCTCGGCCTGTGCGGCCTCGGCCTGGGGCTCTTCGGTGGAGGCCTCGGCCTCGGGCTGTGCCTCGGCCTCGGTGGCCTGCTCGGCGGTTTCCTGCGCCGGGGCTTGCTTCTCGTCGGTGGGTTCGGGGGTGGTCTGCTCGGTGGCAGGCTGGTCGTCGCGCTCGGGCGCGGGTTGGTCGGTCTGGTCGTTTACCACGGATGTTTCCTCTGCTTCATGAAGGCGCGGTCCCTATCCGGGGCCCCCCCCTGCGTCCACCGGGGCGGGGGGGTGGGAGCACGCTCATACCAATGAGAATCTGGCCCTCGGAGAGGCGTGCGAGGCGGCCCCGACCCGTTACATTGCCGCCTTTTCCTCCACCGAGGTCGTTTCGATGTCGAGCTCTACGGTGACCGCCTTCGCTCAGGCCCTGCTCGAGCGCGCCCGAGGCTCCCGCCGCGTCCTCGTCACGGGCCCCAGGGACGTCGATGGCGACAGCGTCGGCGCCTGCCTCGCCCTGGCGCGGGTCCTGGCTGAGCGCTCCGGCGCCGAGGTGGTCGTCGCCGCGGACGTGGGCTGGCGCTACCGCGATCTGCCCGGGGCCGACGCCTGCGTGCCCGACGCCCGGATCTCGGGGGACTTCGAGCTCGCCGTGGTGCTCGACGGCGACCGCCGCCGGCTGTCCGACGAGATCGCTCCGATCTTCGCCGCGGCCGCCCACCAGGCCGTGATCGACCACCACCGCTCCACCAGCGCAGACGCCTACGATCTGGCCCTGGTGGACGCCAGCTCCGCCAGCACCGCCGAGCTGGTCCACGCCGTGCTGGACGCCTGGCAGGTCACCATCGACGCCGATCTGGCCTGCTGGCTGCTCACCGGCGTGGCCTACGACACCGGCGGCTTCCGCCACACCAACACCAGCCCCGAGACCCTGCGCCTGGCGGCCGATCTGGTCGAGGCCGGCGCCGACTACAGCCCGGTGGTGGTCCGCACCGCCTGCGAGCGCCGCAAGGCCGGGCTGCTGCTGCTGGGCCACGCGCTCCACAACGCCACCTTCCACACCGAGGATCGGCTGGTGATCGGCGTTGTGCGCCGCGCCAAGCTCGCCGCGGTGGGCGCCGAGTCCGGGGATCTGGACTTCATCGTCGATCAGCTGCTCTACGTCCAGGGGGTCGATGTGGCCATCCTCGCCGTGGAGCGGGGCACCGACGCCTCCCCCCGCATCAAGCTGTCCCTGCGCTCCCGCGGGGGCACCGACGTCTGCTCCGTCGCGGCCGCCCTCGATCCGGGTGGTGGTGGGCACGAGCGCGCCGCGGGCGTGGTGCTCCAGGGCGATCTCGATCGCGTGATGGCCGAGCGGGTCCTGCCCCTGGTCTGCGCCGCCATCGACGCCGGCGCCCAGCGCTGATCCCATGAACCCGGACGTGCCCGGACCGGGGGAGACCCTGGACGTCGTCGCCGGAGACTGGCGGGTGTTCCAGCTCGCCCGGGGCCACCGCTTCTCGGCCGACGACATGCTCTGCGCCTGGGCGGCGCAGCGCTCACTGCCCGGGGCGCTCCGACTCCTGGATCTGGGCGCGGGCATCGGCTCGGTGGGGCTGATGACCCTGTGGCACATGCCGCCGAGCGCCACCCTGGTGATGGTGGAGGCCCAACAGGTCAGCCACGATCTGGCCGCCCGCAGCATCGTGCACAACGGCCTGGGGGACCGGATCGAGGCTCGCCTGGGCGATCTCCGCGATCCCGCGTCGGTGCCCGAGCGCGCCGCCTTCGAGCTGATCACCTGCTCGCCCCCCTACATCCCCGAGGGCTGCGGTGTGGCCTCGCCCATCCCGCAGCGCGCCGGTGCCCGCATCGAGCTGCGCGGGGACGTGTTCGACTACATGCGCACCGCCCAGCGGGCCCTGGCCCCCGGGGGGCGGGTCGCGCTGGTGCACGCCGCGGCGGACGCCCGACCGGTGCCGGCCATCGCAGACGCGGGGCTGGCGGTGGACTGGTGGTGTCAGGTGTTCTTCCGCTCGGGGCGCCTCGCCTCCCTGGCCTTGTACGTGGCCCGGCACGCCGACGAGCCGGGGCCCGGTCCGCAGCTGCGGCCCCCCGTGGTGCTGCGGGATCGTCGCGGGCGCTTCACCCAGGCCTACAGCGAGCTGCGGCGAGGGCTGGGCTACAGGTCCTGCTGACCCGCCACCAGGGCGTTGGTCTCGCGCAGGCGCCGGGCGAGGGTGCGCAGGAGCTTCCAGAGGATCTGGTTGCCCAGCTCCGGCTCGCGGCGGCAGAACTCGAGGACCTGGGTCTGGCCGATGGTGATCAGGGAGCCGAAGGCCACGCCGGTGACGGTGGCCGAGCGGGGCTGCTGATCCGCCAGGGCGATCTCGCCGAAGTGCTCGCCGGGGCCGAGGCGGGCCAGCTCGACGCCGTCGCGGGACACGGCGACCTCGCCCTGGACCACGACGTACATGGTGTTGCCCGGGGCCGACTGGCTGAGGATCACCTGGCCGGGGGTGAAGAACAGCTCGTCGCAGATGCGGCTCACCCGCAGGCGCGCGTGGAAGGGCAGATCCCGGAAGAGGAAGAGGTCTTCCATGATCTGGGCACGGGCGATGGCGGCGCCGGCCTGGGGGCTGGCTTCCGGCTCGAGCAGCACGTGGGTGACGTTGTCCGGGGCGCCGTTGCCCAGGGCTTCTTCGAGCAGGGATTCGGTGGCCTCGCGGATGTCGGGCTTCGAGCCGAGCCGCGCGATGACTTCGTCGGTGACCACGTCGCTCAGGCCGTCGGTGTTGAGCAGGATGCGGTCGCCGGGGAGCATCTCGATGGCCAGCAGGTCGGGCTGGACGGTGGGGTGCAGGCCCACAGCGCGGGTGATGACGTTGCGGTAGCGGCTGCGCTGGGCCTCCTCGAGGGTCATCTGGCCGGAACGCACCAGCTCGTTGACCATGGAGTGGTCCTCCGACAGCTGCCGGACCTCGCCGTCGCGCAGCAGGTAGGCGCGGGAGTCGCCCACGTGGGCCACGAAGGCCCAGCCGCCGCCCACGGCCGCGACCACGACGGTGGTGGTCATGCCGCGCAGGTTGCGGGCCTCGGCGGCCTCGAAGACGCGCCGGCTGGCCTGCTGGCAGGTCTCGTCCAGGGCCTCGAGGGCGTAGTTGCGGTTGGCCAGGGTGGGGTTCTCGGCGTAGTGCAGGACGGCTTCCTGCAGCATGGCGGCCGCCTGGGAGAAGGTCTCCACGGTGATGGCGCTGGCGACCTCGCCCGCGGCGCGTCCGCCGACGCCGTCAGCCACCACGAACACGCCGTGTTCGGGGTCACGCAGGAAGGCGTCCT
Source organism: uncultured Enterobacterales bacterium (assembly GCA_964481655.1). Taxonomy (GTDB): domain Bacteria; phylum Myxococcota_A; class UBA796; order UBA796; family JAFGLY01; genus CALDOK01. The sequence goes on from CAYZVO010000094.1 coordinate 16,181, forward strand.
CGTTGTGGGGGCGGCTGCAGCCGACGTCCGTGACAGCGTGGAAATAGCTCATGGGTCACCGGAGGGGAGAGCGGGTCGATTGGGCAAGCTAACCCATAGACGCGTCGGAACCGACCTCGACGGCATCGCCGCCGCGCTCCCAGGCCTCGAAGCCACCCTGCAGGCGCCGCGCCTCGCCCCAGCCTCGCTCCCGCAGCCATGCGGCGATCTCGCCGCTGTCACCGTGACCGTCGGCGTCGTAGACCACCACACGCTCGCCCTGTTCGGGCAGCTCGTCGGTCCTGTCGCGGATGGACGCACCGGGCGCTGAGAGGGCCGCTGGGATGTGCCCACGGGCGTGGTCGTTCGCGGGGCGGAGGTCGATGAACACCGGGGGAACCCCGGAGTGGAGCTGGGCGGAGGCCCACTCCTGGCTGATGTCCTGCTTGTGGTTCGGACCCGGGGTCTCGCCGCGCCCCGGCTGGAGCGGCGGCAGGCCGTCCAGGGACGAGCCCTCGTCCCGGCTGGACGCCGAGCCGCCTGGCTCCTGTGACGATGAGGGCCCGTCAGCCTGTCCGAGGACGCGGGAGGCGAGGCGACGCAGGCGGGATCGGAGGCGGGGAGGGGCCATGGGCTGTGGGCTCCTGGGCTGGAATGGAGCGTCGCGCAGCATAGCGGATCGCCGCGCAGCCGGCCCCTCCGGTCCCGGGTCGGACCCGGCGCGATCCCTGTCGCCGTGGTATCTCTCACGCCCCCCTCCCGCTCACGGTGGCCCCATGCGCGTGCTTCGCTGGCTCGTCTCAGGTCGCGCCGACGGTCTGCGCGCCCGTGCACGTGCGAAGGCGCGCCAGTGGCTCCACCCCGGCGCTCGCGGGGCCTCGCCGGAGGCCGCCCGGGGGCCGTTCGCGGCCGCGGCTCCCCCCGCAGGCGCCGGGCGCGCCGTCGAGGCGCCCGATGGCTTCGTCGCGGTGGTGCGGCGTGACGAGCTGGCGGAGGGCGAGCTCCGCGAGGTCTTCGTGGGAGGGCGCTCGGTGGCCGTGGCCCTGGTGGACGGTGTGGTCCACGCGGTGGACGGCACCTGTCCCCACGCAGGCGGACCCCTGGCCGAGGGGCGCCTCGACGGCACGACCCTGAGCTGCCCGATGCACGGGTGGTCCTTCGACGTGGCCAGCGGCGAGTGTCACGTGAACCCCGAGGACCGAATCCGGATCTTGGACGTTCAGCTCGTCGGCGACGTTGTCTGCGTGGCCCTCTGATCTATACTGGAGACCAGCACTCACCCGAGGCTGGCGTGGCCCCAAGGTCTCCAGACACGTCCTACTTTGCCGTCGGCACGGCCAGTGATGGCAGCGCGGACGAGCTGGGAGCCACCATCGAGCGCGCGCTGCGCCCCTGCGAGCCCAACCTGGTGCTCTACTTCGGGCATCCCTCCTACGACTTCGCCGGTCTGACCGCCGCCGTGCGCCAGCGTTTTCCCGACGCGCGGACCGTCGGCTGCACGACCATGGGGGAGATCGGGCCCGCGGGGCTCACGGAGGGCGCGGTGGTGGGCCTCGGGCTCGGGCCCCCCTGCCGGGCGGCCGCGGTCATGGTCCCCGAGCTGTGTCGATTCCGGTTCGAGGACGGCCGCCGACTGGCCGCGGAGCTCGCCGCCCAGCTGGGGCTCGAGCCCGGCGGGATCGTGCCTGGCCGACACGTGCTGGTGACCCTGACCGACGGCCTGAGCGGCATGGAGGAGATCCTGGTCGCCTCCCTGGGGTCGGCCCTGTCCATGGTCCCGCTTGTGGGTGGGAGCGCCGGGGACGCGCGGCGCTTCGAGCGCACGCTGGTGGCGCTGGACGGCCGGGTGGAGGCCGGCGCCGCGGTGGTGTTGCTGCTCGAACCCTCGGTCCCCTTCCACGCGTTCCAGCTGCACCACTATCGGCCCACCCCCGGGCGCGTCGTGGTCACCCGCGCCGAGCCCAAGCGGCGCGTGGTGTCCAGGATGAACGGCCGCCCCGCGGCGGCGGTGCTGGCCGAACTGTTCGGGGTGCCCCTGGACGAGCTGCGCGACGGTGGCATCGACGCGCTGGTGGCCCCCGGCATCCAGTTCGGCTTCAACGTCGGCGGGGTGCACTACATGCGCTCCGTGATGACCCTGCAGGGTGACGACCTGCTGCTGGGGGGCGCGGTCGAAGAGGGCGCCATCCTCACCATCATGCGCGCCGGCGACATCGTCGAGGCCACCAAAGAGGGCGTGCGCGCCGCGCAGGATGCGCTGGGTGGCGAGGCGGCCGTGATGTTGGCCTTCAGCTGCGGGGGGCGCTTGCTCGAGGCCCACTCGAGGGGCGTGTTCTCCGACTTCGAGGCCGCCACCAGCCCGCTGCCCTGCGCCGGCTTCACCACCTACGGTGAGCAGTTCGGCCCGATGCAGGTGAACCACACCCTCACCGCGCTGATGCTCGGGGTGCCCCATGGCGGATGAACGCCCCGAGCTGGTGGCCATGGGCGAGGAGCTCGCGGCCGCCCGCGAGACCATCCAGGTGCTGATCTCCCGCTACGAGGCGGTGCAGGGCTTCTTCGAGGCCGACCGCTTCGCCATGCACAAGGCCATGGCCGCCATGGAGAACAACGTCGCGGCCAGCACCAGGGCCCTGCGGGCCTCCGAGGCGCGCATGCGCACCCTGTTCGACCACGGGCCCCACATGTTGGTCACCGTGGACAACGCGGGCGTCATCGTCTCGGCCAACCGCAAGCTGGCCCGTATGGTGCACCGGCAGGCGGCGGAGCTGCAGGGCCGCCCGCTGGTCGAGCTGTTCGATGACGCCTCCACCCAGCTGCTGGCCTCCATGGTGGAGCGCCGCTTCGAGGGCGTGGTCGAGCGGGTGATGGTGCTCGCCACCGGGACCGAGGTGGCCCTCACCGCCGCCCCGCTGCCGGGGTTCCGGGACGAGACCCAGCTGGTGCTGCGGGACCTGACCTGGCGCCGCCTGGCCGAAGAGGAGCTCCAGCACGCCCGGCGGCTCGCGCTGCTGGGACACCTCGCCGCGGTGGTGGGCCACGAGATCAACAACCCCCTGGCCGTGATGCTCGGCCGCATCGAGCTCATCCTGCAGTCGGGGATGGACGACTGCGACAAGATGCGCGAGCAGCTGGGGCGGGTGCTCGAGCACGGGCAGCGCATCGGCCGCATCGTGCACGATCTGCAGGCGGTGGCTCGGCCGCAGCCGGCGCAGCTGCGCCCCATCACGCTGGTCGAGCTCCTGGATCAGGTCTGCGATCTGGCCGAGGACTTCCTGGGCCGGGCGGTCATGTGGGTGGACGTCACCCCGCCGCGGCTGAAGGTCCTGGCCGACGGCGATCAGCTGCGGCAGGCGATCCTCAACCTGGTGACCAACGCGGCGGACCGCAGCCGGCGCACCGGCCGCATCGTGCTCAAGGCGGAGCGCGTGGAGGAGGACGGCCTGCTGTCCGAGGGTGACGGGGTCATCATCTCGGTCCTCGACGAGGGCCCGCCCGTGCCACCGGACATGCTCGACGACCTGCTCGCGCCCCCGTCCATCGCGCCCTCCAAGCGCACCGGCTACGCCCTGGGGTTGGCCATCGCCCAGAACGTGGCCACCGAGCACGGCGGCACCATGGTCGCCGGCAACCGCCTGGAGGGGGGCGGGGTGTTCTCCCTCATCCTCCCCAGCGGGCTGCCCCCCGAGTCGGTCCGGTCGGGGGAGCGCAGCGCGCACCGCGGGGTGTCGCTGCTCTGTGTCGACGGCGATCCCATGTTGCAGTCCGTGCTCGACGCCATGCTCGAGGGCACCGGCTGCAGCTGGCGCATGGTGCACTCCGGCGAGGAGGCCCTGGACATGCTGGGTCAGCACCCCGTGGACGTGATCCTCACCAGCATCCGGCTCCCGGGGATGTCCGGGGTGGAGCTGCAGCACGCGGTGGCCCAGCGCGATCCGGTGCTCGGGCGCCGCACCATCCTCATCGGCGGTGGTCTGCGCAACGCGCCGGCCGGGGTCCCGACCCTGCCGCGTCCGTTCTCGAGGCTGCAGCTGCTGCGCGCCGTCCAGCTGCTCATGGCTGGCGATCGGGCGGGCTGAGCGCAGCGAGGGCGCCCGCCCCGAGGGGCGGCACCCTGTGTCCGTGTGCCCTGCGCGCCGCTAGTACTTGTGGAGGTCGATGCCGACTTCGGCGGCGTAGCGGCTCAGGCCCTTCTTGCGGAGGGTGCGGAGGGCGCGGGTCGAGAGCTTGATGCGGATGAAGCGCTCGCCCTCGGGCCACCAGATGCGCCGGGTGTGCACGTTGGGCAGCTGGCGCTTCTTGGTCTTGATGTTGGAGTGGGAGACCTTGTTGGCCACGTTGGGGCGCTTGCCGGTGAAGATGCACTTGCGGGCCATGGGATACCTCTCGGGATTCGGTGACGGGTCGGCACGGTGGGGGACCCGTTCGGCCGCGCTGGTTAGCACGCCCCACCGGGATGGGCAAATTCGAGCCCTGGGCTCAGACGACGTCGTCGATGATCACCACACCGCGATGGGGCTCGCCAGGCTCGTCCCTGTCGGGGCTGGGAGGCTCTTCGGGGTCCTGGCGCAGGGGGATCTCCACCCGCAGGGGGTCGCGGGCGGACTCCTGGCGTCGTTGCTGCTGTTGGATGCGTTCGATGATGAAGGCATCGAGCATGGGTGCTCCAGGGCCGTGCTCCTAAGCGAAGTATACCACCGATCGAGCCCCCGGCAAGCCCTCGATCATCCCGTGTTGATCGGGGTTTTCATGTTCATTCGGCCTTCTCGGGGGGCTTCTTCCGAGCCGCCGCGCGGGCGTGCAGGGCGCGGTAGAGCGGCAGCAGCTCGGGGTGGCTGCGGGCGAGGGCGTCGATGTGGCCGTCGACGGTGGCCTGATCTCCGCGGATCGCGGGCCCCGTGATGGCGGCGTCGGGTCCGTGGCGCTCGGCGTTGTCCGCCGCGGTGCGCAGCAGGGGCAGCAGCAGCTCGGCGGGCGGGATCCCCGCGTCGACGCCCGCGCTGTCCAGCAGCCGGGCGGCTTCGGCCAGCAGCACCGTGGTGAAGTTGCCCGCCAGCACGCAGGCCGCGTGGTAGAGCCGGCGGTCGCCGGGGACCTCGAAGGGCTGCAGGCCGAGGTCCGTGGCGAGCTGCCGGGCGACGCGCCGCGCCTCGGGATCCCCCGCGACCGCCGCGGGTACACCGCGGAGGGGAGGGGAGCCCAGCTCGGGGCCGGGGAAGGTCTGCAGCGGGTGCAGGCTGCCCGCCGGTCGGTGGGGCCGCAGCACCCCGTGATCCCGGCCGCCGCTGGTGTGCAGCACCACCGGGCCGGGCTCCAGCCAGGCGGCCACATCCGCGATGGCGTCGTCGCTGACGGTGATCAAGCAGACCTCGGCCCGGGGCTGTGGGTCGCCTCGGCGCCAGGGGTCCACGCGGTGGCCCGCGGCGGCGAGGGCGGGGGCAATGGTGCGGGCCAGGCGGCCCATTCCCATCAGGGCGAGGTGCACGGCGACCTCCGGGGAGATGGTGTCGTATCCCGGTCCACCAACCCGGGGCCCGCCTTGCCTTCCGCCCCATGGCGTCGTTAGGAGCCGCGGGCCCGCGCCTCTCCACCGGCGAGGGCCGAGGTTTCCATGGGTCACAAGCGCCCCGAGCGTGTCGCCGGTCTGGTGCACAGCGAGCTGTCCCGGCTGCTGCGCGAGGAAGTCTCCGATCCGCGCGTCGGCTCGGTCTCGGTCACCCAGGTCAGGCTCACCCCCGATCTCAAGCGCGCCACCGTGCGGGTGCTCCCCCTGGGCGGCGAAGGCGATCGCGCCGAGGTCCTGGCCGGTCTGAAGGCCGCGGCGGGCTACCTCCGGGGCCGCGTGGGCCGCAACCTGAAGCTGCGCCACGCCCCCGCGCTGGTCTTCCAGCTCGACGACAACCTCGAAGAAGCGGTCCGCATGACCGATCTGCTCAACCGGCTGGTGCCGGAGCAAGGAGCCGAGGAATGAGCCTGACCCCCGGTTTTCTCGTGGTGAACAAGGAAGTGGGCATCACGTCCCACGACGTGGTGGCCATGGTGCGCGCCGTGACCGGCGTCAAGAAGGTCGGCCACACCGGCACCCTCGACCCCTTCGCCTGCGGGGTGCTCCCCCTGGCCCTGGGATCGGCCACCAAGCTCATCCGGCACCTGGACGAGTCCCAGAAGGTCTACGACGCCACCATCGCCCTGGGCGTGGCCACCGACACCGGCGATCCCACCGGCGAGGTCATCGACGAGCAGCCGGTGCCCGCGTTCGACGCCGCCAAGGTGGACGCGGTGCTCGAGGGCTTCCTGGGCGATCGGATGCAGAAGCCCCACCGCTTCTCGGCGGTGAAGGTGAAGGGCAAGCGGCTCTACGAGTACGCGCGCCGTGGAGAAGAGGTCGAGGTCGAGGCCCGGCCCATCCACATCTACGCGCTGCGGGCCTTGTCCATGGACGAGCGCACCCTGCGTGTGGAGCTGACCTGCTCCCGGGGCACCTACGCCCGCGGCCTCGCCGACGAGATCGCGGTGGCGCTGGGCACCGTGGGGCACCTGAGCTCCCTCACACGGCTGCGCAGCGGCCCCTTCACCATCGAGCGGGCCCTGTCCCTGACCGAGCTGTCCGAGATCGTGGCGGGCATCCCCGACTGGACCCGGGCCCTGCGCCGCCAGCGCGGCGCCGAGCGGGTCAAGTGGTTCCCCCGCGATCAGGTCCACGGCGCCCTGGTCGAGCGCGTGCTCGCGCCCCTCGCCGCGCTGGATCACCTCCCGCTGCTGCCGGTCTCGCCGGGCGTGGCCGAGGCCGTGCGCCGCGGCGGCGCGGTCCCGCCCCCTCCCGTGGGCGTCCGCGCGGGCGGCCGCTACCTGATGGTCCAGGGCGACGCCCTGCAGGCGGTCGCGGAGTCCCAGGGCGGCGGTCGCGCCAGCGTCTTGTGGCGCGCTCCGTAGTCCTCGAACCACCTTTCGGGTTGACGCGTCCTGCCCGCCAGGGCATATGGGCGCTGCGTTCAAGGGGTACCCCTGCGCGCGCTTTCGAAACTCGACGGCTTCTGCGGGCCGGGTTCAGGGGCATCACCCCACGCCATGGACCCCCGTCCTGCGGTCGCCGCGCACAAGGAGAGACACCATGGCTATCAACGCCGACGTCAAGGCCGAGATCATCGAGCAGTACAAGACCCACGAGGGAGACACTGGCTCCCCCGAGGTCCAGGTCGCGATCCTCACCTACCGGATCAAGTACCTGACCGATCACTTCCGCACCCACGCCAAGGACCACCACTCCCGCCGTGGCCTGCTGAAGCTCGTCGGCCAGCGCCGTCGCCTGCTCCGCTACCTCAACCGGAACCACCCCGAGCGCTACCAGGCGCTCATCAAGTCCCTCGGTCTCCGCCGGTAGCTCCACGGGCCCCACTTCGGTGGGGCCTTTGTTCTTTTCAGTTTTCGTCACGACGGTTCCGCGGCCTCGGTCGCGGGACCACCGGGTCGTCCTGTTTCCGAGTACCCTTCCGCGGGTCTCCCCGGGTCGAGCGCTGGCCGCCACCTCAGTGTAGCTGTCGCTCAATCCTGGAAGACCAACGGGAAGCCAGGGGGGTCGAAGAAGCATCGACGCTGGCATCCACCCGGTCAGCACACCTGCGCCCAGGCATCGTGTCGGGCAGAGGTGTGCCCACACCCCTGAGGCCTCGATCAGGACTGCCATCGATCGGCCTCGCACAAGAGAGAACATCATGAACGTTCATTCCGTCACCCTCGACGTGGGCGGTCGTCCGCTCACCATCGAGACCGGCAAGTACGCCGGCCAGGCCACTGGCGCCGTCACCGTCCGCCAGGGCGACTCCTTCCTGCTCGTCACCGGCGTCATCGGTCCCGCCAAGGACCACTTCGACTTCCTGCCGCTGACCGTGGACTACCAGGATCGCGCCGGCGCCTACGGCCGCATCCCCGGCTCCTACATCAAGCGCGAGGGCCGCTCCAACGAGCGCGAGACCCTCACCAGCCGCCTGATCGACCGCCCGATCCGCCCCCTGTTCCCGAAGCACTTCCGGAACGAGATCCAGATCATCGCGACCGTGCTGTCCTACGACATCGACAACGACAGCGACGTGCTGGCCATCTGCGGCGCCTCCGCCGCCCTGGCCATCGGTGGTGCCCCCATCTCGCAGCCCATCGCCGGTGTCCGCATCGTGCGCGTGGGTGATGAGTTCATCATCAACCCCGACAAGGAGCAGCAGGAAGCCTCCGACCTGCGCCTGGTCGTGGCCGGCACCGCCGACGCCGTGGTCATGGTCGAAGGTGGCGCCAACGAGGTCCCCGAGGCCGCCCTGGTCGAGGCCCTCGAGATCGCCCACTCCGCCATCAAGGAGATCATCCTGAAGATCGAGGAGCTCGCCGAGATGTGCGGCAAGCCCGTGATGGAGGTCGCCCCGGCGCCCGAGCTGGACGCCGACATCGTGGCCAAGGTCTTCGAGCTGGGCCCCGCGCCCCTCACCGCCGCCATGGCCGTCCGGGTCAAGGGTGAGCGCAAGGTCGCGATGAAGGAAGCCCGCAACGGCATCATCGCGCAGCTCACCGAGGGCGTCGAGGACGCCGACGAGCTCGCCGCCATCACCAAGGACGGCAAGAACGCCTGGAGCAAGCTGGTCAAGACCCAGATGCGCGCCGCCGTCGTCGAGAAGGGTGTCCGCATCGACGGTCGCGCCACCGACGAGGTCCGCGACATCTGGTGTGAGACCAAGCTCTCCCCCCGCGGTCACGGCTCCGCCGTGTTCACCCGCGGTGAGACCCAGGTCTACGCCAACATCGCGCTCGGCACCGACTACGACGCGCAGCGCATCGAGCATGCCAACATGCCCGAGGGCCGCCGCAACTGGATGCTGACCTACTACTTCCAGCCCTACTGCACCGGCGAAGCCTACTTCCTGCGCGGCCCCAAGCGTCGCGAGATCGGCCACGGCGCCCTGGCCCACCGGGCCATCCAGCCCATGCTGCCGACCCAGGAAGAGTTCCCCTACGTGATCCGCTCCACCGCCGAGGTCTTCAGCTCCAACGGCTCGTCCTCCATGGGCACCGTCTGCGCCAGCAGCATGGCCCTGATGGACGCCGGCGTCCCGATGAAGGCCGCCGTGGCCGGCATCGCCATGGGCCTCATCAAGGAAGGCGACGACTTCGCCGTGCTGTCCGACATCCTCGGTGACGAGGACCACATGGGCGACATGGACTTCAAGGTCACCGGCACCCGCGAGGGCATCACCGCCCTGCAGATGGACGTCAAGATCACGGGCGTGACCCGCGAGATCATGTCCCGCGCCCTGGCCCAGGCCCGCGAAGGCCGCATCCACATCCTCGACGAGATGGCCAAGACCATCGAGGCCCACAACGAGGTCATGTCGGACTACGCGCCGCGCATCACCACCATCCAGATCAAGCCGGATCGCATCCGCGACATCATCGGCCCGGGCGGTCGCGTCATCCGCGGCATCCAGGAGCAGACCGGCACCAAGATCGCCGTGGACGACACCGGCAAGGTCGATGTGGCCGCTACCAGCGCCGCCGCCACCGAGAAGGCCATCGGCATGATCAAGGAGCTCACCCAGGAAGCCGAGATCGGCAAGCTGTACGTGGGCGTGGTCAAGCGCATCACCGACTTCGGCTGCTTCGTGGAGATCTTCCCGGGCACCGACGGCCTCATCCACATCAGCCACCTGGCTCAGGAGCGCGTGGACAAGGTCGAGGACGTGGTCAGCGAGGGCGACGAGGTGCTCGTGCGCTGCATCGACATCGATCGCGCCGGCAAGATCCGCCTGTCCCGCAAGGAAGCCATCTCCGCGGCGGGCGACCTCTAGTCGCACGCAGACGAGATAGGTGGGCCGGGTTCACACCCGGCCCATTTTCGTTGGATCGTTCATGCCCAGCCCCCTGACCATCCCCGTCCAGATCCTCCCCCACGGCGAAGGCCTCGAGCTCCCCGCCGCGGCCACCGCCGACGCTGCCGGCATGGATCTCCGCGCCGCCGTCGATGCGCCCTTGGTGCTCGAGCCCCTGGACCGGGCGCTGGTGCCCACCGGGCTGCGCATGGCCATCCCCCGGGGCTACGAGGGCCAGGTGCGGCCCCGATCGGGCCTGGCCTGGAAGCACGGGCTCACGGTGGCCAACGCCCCGGGCACCATCGACGCCGACTACCGCGGTGAGGTCAAGGTCATCCTGGTGAACATCGGCCGTGAGCCCTTCACGGTGGAGCGCGGCATGCGCGTGGCCCAGCTGGTCATCGCCCCGGTCACCCCCGCGGCGCTCGCGCCGGTCCCCGATCTCGACGAGACCGACCGCGCGGCGGGTGGCTTCGGCTCCACCGGGACGCGCTAACGCTCACAGGCCGGGCCAAGCCCCGGTGCGTCCAGCTGCAGCAGCGCGAAGCGACCCCCGCGCCAGCACTCCTGCCAGCCGGGCTGTTCGCCCTGGATGCGCCCGGCCTCGGCCGGCGTGAGCACGGCGGTGGTGGCGTGCCGCTTCCGGGAGAGGGTGTACAGGGGGACGTGGCCCAGGTCGTACCAGTACACCAGCGGCCGGGCCGCGAAGCGGTGCACGTTGTGCATGTCCACCAGGACGGCCTCGTCGTCGGGGATGCGGGAGCCGAGCTCCCGGGCGTCCGCCAGGCGTGTGGGCAGGTCCTTCAGCACCGTGCGCTGGAAGCCCTCGCGGTCCCCTGGCAGCCACGGCAGGGCGCTGGTGGGCCCGTGGGCGGGCATGGTCAGCAGGGTGCCGATGACCACCAGGGCCCCGACCACGCCGTGGACTCGCGCGGTGTCGAGGCGGATCCAGCGCAGCAGCCGCGCCGCGCCGAGGCTCCCCGCCAGCACCAGCATCGGCACCACGACGGCCACGTAGTGCAGCCGGGTGTCGGTCAGCGCGATGTCCATGGAGGACCCATCCCGGTACAGCCAGTAGGAGCCCAGGATGTTGGGCGCCATGGGGAGCAGCGCAGCGGGGGAGAGGACCGCCAGGAAGGGGAAGGGCTCGAGGTAGGCCGGCAGGTCGACCACCAGGGTCGGGGGCAGCTCCCGGGCGTCGAACAGCGCCCGCAGGCGCTCGCTGGAGACGAAGCGGCTCACCGAGCCCCGCAGCTGCTGGCCCCCGTGGGACCACAGCAGCGCGATGGCCGCGGGCAGCGCGATCCGACCCAGCGCGTCCCGCAGGCGAGCGCCCCAGGGCGAGGCGATCACGGCCAGGGGGCCGATGAGGGCCAGGGAGACGACGATGTCCTCGCGCAGGCTGCAGGCGAGGACCGCCAGCACGGCGGCGGCGCCGGGGCGGCGGGCCTGCAGGCGCTCGAGGGCCCAGACCACCAGGGCCACCGCCAGGATGGCCGGGCGGAAGTCTGCGAGGGCCACGCGGATTCCCAGGGGGTGCAGGGCGAAGACCAGGGCGGTGACCTGCCCCCAGCTGCGCCGGCCCGTGGCCCGCTCCGCGAAGCGGTGCAGGGGGATGACCAGCGAGCCCCAGGCCAGCCCCTGGGCGGCGACCAGGCTGGCGGGGCCCGGCCACAGCCACTGCAGCGGCGCCAGCAGAGCCAGGCCCGGGACCAGGTGGGTGAGGTCCAGCAGGCCGGCGTGCTCCTGGGGCAGGACGGTCTGCCAGAAGCCGTGGCCGCGGGAGATGGACCAGGTGATCTGCGTGAAGAACGCCAGATCGGGGCCGTGCACCACCTGGAAGAGGCTGGTGCGGAGCACCCCGACGAACGCCAGCAGGACGCCGTAGGCGGCGCCGAAGGCGAGCACGGCGCGCTGGGGCTTCACGGCTGCTCCCCGGTGGCCAGGCAGGGCAGGGGGGGCAGGGCGATGGCGGTCGGTGCGCCCGTTGCGTCCTCGGCCAAGGTCACGGTGCGGCAGGTCAGGTGGATGAGGGCGTCGTCGTCGGGGGTGAGGGCGAGCTGCTCGGCGAGCATGGCGACCGCGGCGTCGGCGTGAGGGGTGAGGGCGAGGGTGACGGCGACCTGTTCGACCAGGGCCATCTCGAGGGCCGCGGCGCGACCGTCGAGCAGCAGCGCGAGCTCGGCGATGGCGCGGGGCCCGTCGCCCCGGGCCAGCTCGTACTTCACCCGGCCACGGCGGGCGTCGAAGGGCAGCTTGTCCGGGGCCACGCGGGCGACCTCGAGCAGCAGGGCGTCCGCCAGCGCGAACTTCCGCAGCTCCCGGGCGGCCTCGGCGGCCCCCAGGGTGGCCTCGAGCCACTGGATGTAGTCGTCGCGGGCGTGTCGGCTGGTGTCCTGGTACAGCTCGAGGGCCCGGGGCCACTCACCGTCGGCGGCGGCGGCCTTGGCGTGCTCGAGGCGCTGGGCCTGGCAGACGGGCTTGGGGACGGTGTAGGCGACCGCCACGCCCGCGGTCAGGGCGGCGACGATCGCGGCCGCGATCCAGATCGATCGCGCACTTCCAGCGGGGGGAGGTGGGGCTAGAGATAGCCGTTTTCGACGTACCATTCGCAGGCGCCCCAGCAGACGCCGCCCGTGCTGCCCTGCTCACAGCTGAACCCCATCGGACAGTCCGGGTTGTTCGTGTTGCAGGTGGGCATGCAGTAGTCTTTGTGGCAGATGTTCGCGACGCACTGACCAGCGAGGAAGCCCGGGATGGCGCCGTAGCAGGTGGCGCCGTCTACGGTGCAGTCCTGGTCGGTCCAGCACTCGGTGTGCTCGGTCAGGAACATGTCGCAGGAGTAGCCCTGGTCGCAGTCGCGGTCGCCGCCGCACTCGTCGCCCCAGGCCGCGACCTCGCAGGTGGTCTGGCCGCCGCACTGGCTGCCCATGGCGTAGACGTCGCAGGTCTGCTGGCACAGGCCCTGCATCGCGGTGCAGTCGCCGGTCTGGGTGTTGCAGGTGTGGCCCACGGGGCAGTCCAGCTCGGTGCTGCGGCAGGCGTACTCTTCGCAGGTGCCGTACTCGTCGGAGCAGGACTCGCCGGCGATGCAGTCGTCGTCGGACTGGCAGCCGGCCACGCACTCGAAGCGGTTCTCTTCTTTGTTGCAGAAGTTGTGCAGCGCGCAGTCGGAGCTGGCGAGGCACTCGACCTCGGTGCAGGTGAACTCGATGCAGGCGTGCATCTCGTCGCACTGGCCGTGGTCCGTGCAGTCGCCGCCGGTGGTCTGGGTGACCTCGCAGCCGAGGATGGACAGGGGCAGGAGAAGGATGATGGCGCGGTTCATGATCTACTCCACGATGGCCGTGTCTTCGCCCTCGGCGCCGCAGAAGTTCGCGGCGCTGCCCGAGCCGTCGTAGTAGCGGACGGCGAGCTGGCTGTTGGAGGGGGGCATCTGGGCGCGGTCGAAGACGATGGCGGGCTGCTCGTCGCCGTACTCGTCTTCCACACGCTCGTAGGTCCAGCGGCCTTCGCTGCAGTCCACGGCTTCGTCGTTGACGGTGACCTGCAGGGTGGTGACGTCGGGCTCGCGAGACAGGTAGAAGGTGTCGCGCAGGCGGGAGGTGTTCAGGGAGAGCTCTTCGACGATGGAGCCGAAGTCTTCCGAGCAGATGCTGCCCGTGACCCCGTTGGTCTGCTCGGCCACGTCGATGTAGCGGTCGCCGCGGGTGGAGTAGCTGTCGCAGTCCACCTCGCGCAGCACCACCAGCGCCGAGGCGTTGAAGACGTCGCGGGAGCGCTGGCCCTTGATGTCGCGGAAGGCGTTGATGTAGTCGTTGACCGGCAGCGGCGAGGCGTCTTCCTCGTCGGAGACGAAGATGAGGGAGAGCATGGCCTCTTCCCGCAGGAAGTCGCCGTTCATGGTGCTCACCAGGGGCTCGGTGAGCGCCTCGTAGGCGGACTCGAGGCCCATCTCGAAGCCGGTGCCCGTGACGCCGACGTTGACGATGTCGGCGAAGGCCGACTCGGCGTTGGGGGTCTCGGGGGTGATGATCTGCCCGCGGATCTCGCCGGCTTCCTCGTTCATCACGTCGGTGGTGACCGCCGCGATCTGGTAGTCGATGTCGGCCTCGATGAAGTAGGTCAGGAACTGGGAGAAGTTCGTGCCCAGCTCGTCCTGGTAGGGCTGCATCGAGCCGGAGTTGTCGATGACCATGAGGATATCGACGGCGTCGGTGGGGTTCTGGTAGAAGATGTCCACCACGTCCCACTCGATGAATTCGTTCTCCATGGTGCAGGCTGCGGCGCCGAGGGCGGCGGCTGCCATCAGGAGGGGGCGGATGCGGCCGTTGCGCATGAGGGCCTCCGTGTGAGTCGAGAAGAGCGCGAAAATCGGGTTCTTCGGGGCAGGGCGGCCATAACATCCCTTTGGATTGTCGGGTCGTCAACAAGTTCTGGATTTCTACGGACCCTCCCGGAGTTGACGACGGTCACGGAGCGGATACCCTCCCCGGACTTGGCCGAGGCCCCCGTCGGGGCCGGGCAACCATAGGAGCCCCCCCCATGTTGGAGACCCTGTCCCGCGGATTCCGCCAGGCGCGCCTCAAGCTCCAGGGAAAGAACCTCCTCACCGAGGAGAACATCTCGGAGGCCCTGCGCGACGTGCGCGTGAGCCTGCTCGAGGCCGACGTCGAGCTCGGCGTGGTGCGCGCCTTCCTGGCGGCCGTGCGCGAGCGAGCCCTGGGCGAGGTGGTCCAGGTCAAGGCCGGCCGTGGCCCCGACGGCCTCCGCGTCTCCCCCTCGGACCACTTCGTCAAGATCTGCCACGACGAGCTGGTCAACCTCATGGGCGCCGAAGAAGGCGCCCTGGACCTCTCCGGCAAGCCCGCCATCATCATGATGGTCGGCCTGCAGGGCTCCGGTAAGACCACCACCGCCGGCAAGCTGGCCCGCAACCTGCTCAAGGAAGGCAAGAAGCCCCTGCTGGTCGCGGCGGACATCTACCGCCCCGCCGCCGTGGACCAGCTGATGATCATCGGCCGCAAGGTGGGCGTGCCGGTCTTCTACATCAAGGGCATGAAGCCCCAGCAGATGTGCAAGCTGGCCCTGGCCCAGGCCCGCAACGTGGGCCGCGACGTCGTCATCTTCGACACCGCCGGCCGGCTGGCCATCGACAACGCCCTGATGGACGAGCTGGTGGAGATCCGCCAGGAGACCGCGCCGGACAACGTGCTGTTCGTCTGCGACGCCATGATCGGCCAGGACGCGGTGAAGACCGCGGCCGAGTTCGACCGGCGCCTCGACTTCTCCGGCTTCGTGCTCACCAAGCTCGACGGCGACGCCCGCGGTGGCGCGGCCCTGTCCATCCGCAAGGTCA